>JAAYFE010000017.1 GCA_012728365.1 Tissierellia bacterium | reverse complement strand
GTGGTATAGTTTGATGGAAGGCAGTATCAAATACAGCCACCATTGGGGTATTTGGCATTAGTTCTTTACAAGCTTCAATTCCCATTATATTTGGTGGGTTGTGGAGTGGGGCCAATTCTATACAATCATTTAATGCTTCCATAACCTTATCATCAATAATTGTTGAGCTAGCAAATTTTTCTCCACCATGAACAACCCTATGGCCAACTGCATAAATATCATCCATGGACTTTATAGCACCATAATTTTCATCAACAAGAGCATTTAATACTAATTCTAAAGCTCTTTTATGGTCCTTCATTGGTTCTTCAATTATAACTTGTTCCTTGCCTATAGTTGTATGCTTAATTCTTGAGCCCTCAATACCAATTCTCTCTACTAACCCTTTAGCACGAACTTCCTCATTGGTCATATCTATTAGCTGATACTTTAATGAAGAACTACCGCAATTAATTACTAATACATTCATTTATATTCCTCCTTCTTTTTTTATCCAATAAATATATTATTATAAAAGTGTTAAAAAATCAACGATATTATTTGCTAATCTGTGTGTTTTAATGATATATTCGTGTTATAATATTAGTAAATTTTAAGGAGGCTATTTTATGAAAGTCCTTGGAATTGTAGCTGAATATAACCCCTTCCATTTGGGCCATAAATATCATTTGGAAATTTCTAAAAAATTAACAAATTCTGAATATTCTATAGCAGTGATGAGTGGTTCCTTTGTTCAAAGAGGAGAACCTTCCATTGTAGATAAATGGACCAAAGCTAAAATGGCAATTGATAATGGCATTGATTTAGTTATAGAATTACCCTTCGTATTTGCCACCCAGTCTGCAGAATTATTTGCCTATGGCAGCGTTTCACTTCTTAATAGTTTAAATATAGTTGACTATATTTCCTTTGGAAGTGAAATAGGAAATATAGATACACTCTTTGAAATTGCTGAAATTTTAATAAAAGAACCTCCTTATTATAAGAATAGGCTGAAAAAATACTTAAATGAAGGAAATTCTTTTTCAGTATCCCGTAGTATGGCCCTTAAAGATTATTGTTTAAAGTATAATAAAAATTTAGATATAGAAAATATTATAAATTCACCAAATAATATTTTAGCTATTGAGTATTTAAAGGCCCTAACAAGGCTAAAAAGCAAAATAGTACCTCTTACAATAAAAAGGATTGGAAGCCAGTTTAAAGAAACTAAACTTTCACATAAAATATCCAGTGCTACAGCCATAAGAAAAAAACTATTAGAAAGTAACGATATTAATGAAGTTAAAGAATTTGTACCTTCAAATACCTATAACCATCTACTTGAATATATAAAACATAATACTTTTAATTCCTTAGATAATTATAACCAGATAATACACTATTTATTAAGGATTAAAAAAGGCCAAGGCCTTGACAAAATCATGGACATTGAAAATGGGCTAGAAAATAGAATTATAAACATGAGTAGTCAATTTAATACTATTGATGAGTTTATACAAAATATAGTCACAAAACGATATCCTAGAAGTAGAATTCAAAGAATACTAATCCACTTTATGGCAGGGCTAGATGAACATAAGTTTAAAGAAATAAATAAGTTTTATCCAACTTATATTAGAGTTCTTGGTACTAATGAAAAGGGTTTTAAGCTTCTTAAAGAAATAAAAAAACAGTCTAAGATCCCTATCATTACAAAGTTTGCTAATTATAAAAGACTTGATGATCCTCATATAGAAAAAATTATATATTTTGATAAAATAGCTACAGACCTGTTTTTCCTAGGTATTAAAAGTAAACCTCCTTTTACAGATAGAGACTTTTTTACTAGCTGTTACACTCAAAAAAAATAGCAGGACATCCTGCTATTTTTTCATATAAATGAATGTTTAAAATATAATTTATAAAGGAGGTTGACATTAATGAAAATATATTTTAAAAATGCAATATTTTTATTAGGAGTAATTTGCCTTCTTCTAGGCCTAATCCTATATCCTGAAGTTTCCTTAAAAAGTGCCTATAATGGACTTATGGCATGGTTTAATGTAGTATTACCATCTTTATTTCCTTTTTTCATAATATCAGAACTACTTATTGAAATAGGCTTTGTTAATATGCTAGGAAATGTCTTAAGGCCAATTATAGGTCCCCTTTTCAAAGTATCTGGAGAAAGCGCCTTTCCCTTTGCCATGAGTATTATATCTGGTTATCCGGTAGGTGCAAAAATTACTTCAAGCTTACGTGAAAAAAAGATAATATCAAAAACCATAGGAGAAAGAACCTTATCCTTTTCCAGCACTTCAGGCCCCCTATTTATGCTAGGAGCTGTATCCATAGGAATACTAGGTAATGGTAAAATAGCTCCCTTAATTATGTATCCCCACTATTTAGGGGCTATAACTGTTGGATTAGCTTTTAATTTTTATAAAAGCAAGGAAAAACCAAACCATAGTAATAATAAAAATAATGCATCCATTATCTTATATACTTTAAACAAAAATTATTCCATAGGTTCAGTCCTTAGTAAAGCCATGTTAAAAAGTATAAATACCATATTGTTAGTTGGAGGATTTATAATTTTTTATTCTGTGCTAACTGAATTAATTTTTATATCAGATATATTTAATAAATTTTTAAACTACATACCATTAAGTATAAATATTGAGCTTTTAAAAGGTGTAATTGCAGGACTATTGGAAGTAACTACTGGTATACAAAGAATTGCCTCCCTAAACATTGAATTAACATACAAACTAATGATTATAAATTTTTTAATTGGATGGAGTGGCTTTTCCATACACAGTCAAGCCTTAAGCTTTATAAGCAAAACCGACATGGACAGTAAATTATACATTTTTTCTAAACTTCTACATGGAATATTTGCCAGTATTTATACTGGGATACTCTACATTTTTAAATACAAAGAATATATTGAACCTTCCTTTTTACCTGCCCCTTTTTATGAATATTATTTTATTGGACATTGGCATATTATTTTCTTAAATTCATTAAAAATTATAATATTGGCTATAATATATATGATAATTGTTTCAGTTATTTTAACCATAGTATATAAGATAACAGAATAACAGTTTTACTTTGTGCCCCTTAGCTCCTGCCTGTTTTCATTTAACATTTCAATTATATTTTTCAAATTTTGCTGGGTTTCTAAAAGTATATTATCAGCATATTCTAAGGCTCCAAGCCTTATTTCTTTTGCATTGTTTTGGGCCTTTGTAATTATTTCTTCTGCCAATTCCTTTGCCTTTTTTGTTATTTCATTTTCATCTATTAATTCCTTTAATTTTAATTCAGCTTCATTTAAAATAGTGTCAGCATCTTTTTGAGCTTCAGCAAGTATCCTCTGCCTTTCTTCCTTTATCCAGCTAGCCTGTTTTATTTCATCTGGAAGCTTTATTCTTATTTCTCTCAGTATTTCAAATAGCTCTTCTGCATCAACCATTACTTTATTTGAAAAGGGAATGGCTGATGCATTATCTAAAATTTCTTCAATTTCTTCAATTAGCCTTAGTACTTCCATTTACTTCTCTCCTCCATTTATTTTTTCTATTAATGCCTTTTCCACTTCTTTGGGTACAAAACAGGATATATCTCCTCCATACATGGCTACTTCCTTAACTATACTTGAACTTAAATAGGAAAACTTTTCCCTAGAGACTAAATATATGGTTTCTATATTTTCTTGCAACTTTTTATTCACATGAGCCATCTGCATTTCATATTCAAAATCTGAAACAGCCCTAAGGCCCCTTACTATTAATGGACAATTTTTCTTATTAGCATAATCTACCAATAAGCCATTAAAAGAATCTACTTCCACATTTTCATACTTATCTAGGACCTTTTTCAATAGGTCCATTCTTTCCTCTATAGTAAACATGTAATTTTTTGCAGTATTATTAAGAACAGATACTATTACTCTATCAAACTGTTTAGCACATCTATCAATAATATCTATGTGGCCATAAGTTACAGGATCAAAACTACCTGGATAAATAACATTCATCTTAATCCCCCCAGAGTTCAGTAGATATAGAAGGATATAGCCTTACTCCCATACTTTCTGTAATCCTTTTTTGAAAGTTTAGATAAAGGTTTTATGTCTAAATTTAAATTTATTTCATGTTCGATTATAAGTAGGCCATCTTTCTTTAAAATATCCATATTATCTATGGTTTCAAGTGTTTTTAAGGCCAGTCCTTTTTCATAAGGTGGATCTGCAAATATATAGTTAAACCTTATACCCTTTTCGTTAAATTCTTTTAAAGCCCTAAAGGCATCTTTCTTTATAACTTCAGATTTAAGAATATAATCTGTATGGACCAGATTATCCTTGATACATTCAATACTTTCATAGGATTTATCGACAAAAAATGTTTTTTTTGCACCTCTACTTAGAAATTCTATACCAATTCCACCAGAACCTGCAAAAAGGTCTAGTACTACTGATTCATTATGTATATCCCTAAGGATATTAAATAAGGACTCTTTAATTCTATCTTCAGTAGGTCTAGTATTTACGCCCTTAGGTGACCTTAATTTAAATCCTTTTTTCTCTCCTGAAATTACTCTCAAAAAACCACCTCGTTTACAGTAATATTTTATCATATATATCTTAGTTGTGAACACTTTAGTTTAAAATTAAGTCTTTAATTCTATCCTTAAACAAGTCTATTATACTTTGTCTTAAATAAAAATGTTCTTCCTTAAGTAATAGTTTATCTTCTTCTAATATTTCCTTAGCTTTTTCTTGAGCAATTTTTAGTATCTCCATATCTGAAAAAAGATTTGCAACTTTTAGCTCTGGTAAACCATGTTGTCTTGTACCAAAGAATTCTCCTGGTCCTCTTAGTTCCAAGTCCTTTTCAGAAATATAAAATCCATCGGTGGATTTTTGGAGTATTCTCATTCTTTCCCTGGCAATTTTAGAATTGCTTCCATTAATAAGTATACAATAGGATTGGTGCTCACCTCTGCCTACCCTTCCTCTTAATTGATGCAGTTGAGCCAGTCCAAATCTTTCTGCATTGTGTATTACCATAATATTTGCATTGGGTACATTAACCCCTACTTCAATAACAGTTGTAGATACTAATATATCTAGTTGCTTTTTAACAAACTTCTCCATTATTTCATCCTTTTCAGCCGGTTTCATCTTTCCATGAAGTAGGCCTACCTTGAATTCTGTAAATACCTCTTCCTTTAAATTTAAATACAAGTCTTCTGCAGATTGTAAGTCTAGCTGTTCATTTTCTTCAATTAGAGGGGTTACAATATAGGCTTGTCTTCCATCTAATAATTGCCTTCTAACAAATTCATTGACCCGATCCAGCATATTAGGTCCTACTGCATAAGTTTCTATTTTCTTTCTACCTGGAGGAAGTTCATCAATTATGGATATGTCCAAATCTCCATATAGTATTAAACTTAAGGTTCTAGGTATAGGAGTAGCAGTCATTACAAGTATGTCTGGATTATTTCCTTTTTGGCTTAAAACTGCCCTTTGTTTAACACCAAACCTATGCTGCTCATCTGTAATAGCCAATCCAAGTTTATTAAATTCCACCCTATCTTGAATTACAGCATGGGTTCCTACAAGTATATCTATATTTCCTTCTTTTAATTCCTTTAATATTTCTTCCTTTTGCTTATTACTAATACTTCCTATTAATAACTTAATGTTTATATCATAATCCTTTAAAAAATTTAATATAGATTCATAGTGTTGGGTAGCAAGTATTTCAGTAGGTGCCATCATAACAGATTGATAACCTGCCCTCCATGCTTTAAACATGGCAAGAATTGCTACTATTGTTTTACCAGAACCTACATCTCCTTGCACTAACCTATTCATCTGTTCATCTTTTTCCATATCTGCTTCTATTTCCTTAAAGGCTTTCATTTGAGCATTAGTTAGTTTAAAAGGAAGATTCTCTATAAATGTATATATTTCATCATCCTTTGGAAATTTAATGCCTTCATATAATTCCTTTGTTCTATTTTTAATTAATAATAGTCCTAGCTGTAGTATAAGTAATTCTTCAAAGGCAAGCCTTTTTCTAGCCTGGATATAGTGGTCTTTACTCTTAGGAAAATGTATATTTACAAGAGCCTCTTTAATAGGCATTAAATTTAACTCTTTTCTCAGGTCCTCTGGAAGCTTTTCTTTTATATTTGGTAAATAGCTAGTAAGGGCATTTTCTACTATTTTTATCATTTGATTATTGGTTATTTTGCTTGTTAAGGAATATATGGGTATTATTTTCCCTATTTTATCCCCGCTGCCTTTTTCCAAAATAGGATTTACTATCTGCATTTCTCTGCCGAAGAAATTAATTTTTCCATTTACTATTACAAGATCACCTAGGGAAACTTGATTTAGTATGTAGTCTTGATTAAACCATACTAAGGTAGCTTGGCCAGTTTTATCCCTAACAGGTACCCTTATTATAGAAAGGTTTTTTCTTGGCTTGGATTTAATAGGATAACCGCATATTTGTACTTTTAAACTTACCTTCTCTCCATTAATACATTGGCTTATGTATTTAAACTTAGTCCTATCCTCATAGTCCCTTGGAATATAGTAAAGTAAGTCTTCCACTGTATGAATATTTAACTTTTTAAGTTGGACCGCTCTCTTAGGTCCAACCCCTTTTACATATTGAATATCCATCTTCATCCCCTCACTAAAGAGAAGGAGACAGCTCAACTGCCATATCAGCACAGCAGAACCGTCCCTCTACTTTTTTAAGCAAAATCCCTACCTAAAGGTAGGGTTATTATTATTCTACTGAAAGTATATAATAATATATTGGTTGGCCACCATATAGTACTTCCACATCAAAATCTTCAAATTCTTCCTCTACTAAATTAGCTAGTTTTCCTGCTTCTTCCTCATCAATTCCATTTCCATAATATATGGATATTAATGATGCATCCTCATGGACAATATTTCTTAATAATTCTAAAGTTACTTCTTCAATATTGTTTCCATTTGAAACTACTTCACCTTTTGATATACCAATTATATCGTCCTTATTAATCTTTTTATTGTTAATTTCTGAATCCCTAACTGAATAGGTAACCTGACCAGTAATTACACTTTCAATGGCTTCTTTCATATTTCCTAAATTTTCTTCTACTTCTAAATCAGGATCAAAGGCAATTAAACAGGATATACCCTCTGGTATAGTTTTAGTAGGTAAAACAAATACATTTTTATCTGATATTTCCTTAGCCTGTTCAGCTGCTAAAATTATATTACCATTGTTAGGTAAAATAATTATATTTTCACCATTTACTTTTTCTATGGCCTTTAATATGTCTTCAGTGCTAGGATTCATTGTTTGGCCACCTGGAATTACATAGTCCACATTAAGTTCCTTAAATATTTTATTTAATCCATCTCCAACAGATACTGTCAAAAAGCTATATTTCTTATATTCCTTCTCTTCAGTCCCTTTAGAATTTAATTCTTCCTGTGCTACTAGGTGCTTGTGCTGATACCTCATATTATCTATTTTGATATCATTTAATTCTCCTAGTTTTAATGCTTTTTCTAAAACAAGGCCTGGATTGTTTGTGTGTATATGGACCTTTATTAATCCTTCTCCACCTACTACCAACAATGAATCTCCAAATTTTGATATGTCCTCCCTAAAGGATTCATAATCTTCAACTTTTGTATTTATTATAAATTCTGTACAATAACCAAACTCTATTTCTGAAGTATCAATTTCCTTTGAAAAAACATGTTGTTCTATTGCTTCTTTTTCTAATTCTTCAAGGCTTATTTCTTCTTTTCCGGCAAGGGCATTATAGGCACCAGCAAGGATAACCATCAGTCCCTTACCTCCAGCATCTACTACACCAGCCTCTTTAAGTACTGGCAACATTTCTGGAGTTTTATTTAAAACTTCATTACCATGTTTAATGACCTTTTCCAGAAATTTTAGTATGTCCTTTTCTGTACTTGAAATATTCATGGCATACTCTGCAATGCCTCTTACCACTGTAAGAATGGTACCCTCTGTAGGTTTCATAACAGCTTTATAAGCTGTATCTGCTGCTGTTTTAAAAGCTTTTGCCAAGGATTGTGTGTCCAGTTTATCTTTCCCCTTTACTCCATTTGAAAATCCCCTTAAAATCTGGGAAAGAATCACTCCAGAGTTGCCTCTTGCGCCCATTAATGAACCATTACTAGCTGCCAAAGCAATTTTTGATATTTGTTCATCTTTCTCTTTACTTATATGACTAATTGCAGACTTTAGGGTTAAGCTCATATTAGTTCCTGTATCTCCATCTGGTACAGGAAAAACATTTAAACTATTTACTTCTTCTTTATTTTTCTCTAGTAAATTTGCAGCCCCCACAAAAGCCTTTCTCAGCATAGAACCATCTATATATAGAATTTTCAACTTCGTACCTCCTAACTACTTTTCTACTCTAATTCCTTGTACATAAACATTAACCTTCCTCACCTTAAGTCCAGTTAAGTTTTCTACATTAAACTTTACTTTCTCTATTATGTTTTCAGCTACTACAGATATTTTAATTCCATACTGTAATATAACATGTAGATCAATAATTATTTCATTTCCCTCAGAATGTATTTTAACACCTTTAGATAAATTATCCTTCTTTAATAACTCAAAAAAACCATCAGTTGCATTTTTACTAGCCATGCCAACTATACCATAGCTTTCCATTGCAGAAAGCCCTGCTATAGTAGCTATTACATTTTCATCTATGTCAATATATCCAAATTCATTTTTCTCCCTTGCTGGCACTAGATATCTCCTCCCTAATATTATTTTATGGGTATATTTTATCTTATTATATAAAAATGTTCAACTAATAGCCATTAATTCTTTTACTGTAATAGTTGCTTTTTTCATATTCTTTGTGTTACAATATAGTATGTTATTATAAAGAGAATAAAAATATACCTGTCTAGTTTATTTTAAGGAGGTGTTTTAAGTGGCAAGTAAATGTGATGTGTGTGGAAAAGAAAAAATGTTTGGAAACAACGTGAGCTTTTCAAATAAAAAGAATAGAAGAAGTTGGTCTCCAAATATAAGAAGAGTAAAAGCTGTTGTTAATGGCAGCACAAAAAGAATAAATGTTTGCACAAGATGTTTAAGGTCTGGAAGGGTTGAAAGAGCATTATAAAAATAAAGGCTTCCAATATTGTATATATGGGAAGCCTATTTATTTTATTAAAAGTATGGCCATTAATATAAGCGCCAGTCCAATCAAAAATAGTAGAAATTCAACAGGCATTACATTAATTATAATTAGCAGTCCTATTACTGCCAATGCAATTCCTACAATCCTATTTATTTTATGTTTATATCTAAAAAAATATCTTTTCATTTAATCACCTCAAATGCTGCTACTTTATAATATTCATAAAAGTAGCAAATGTTTCCATAAAAATAAAAACTAGACCTTAATTGAATTAAAGTCTAGTCTTTAGATATAACTACTAAACATTCGCCTTCATATATCTTTATATATCCCTTATTATCTTTAATAAAATTGCTTATTCCTAAAGTAGATGCAAAAGCTATCCTGGCTTTAGAAAGATCATATTCAAACCCTTTTAGGGATACTAGTGCCCCTTTTGGTTCTATGGGAATAATAGATACAAAATAACCATTTTTCTTATCTAAAATTAATTCATCATCAATTAAATATATAGTATTATTATTATGAACTATTTTGCCCTTTACTCCCCTATCCTTAATAGTTTTTAAGAGTAATATATTGGCTAAAGAATGATCTATTCTACTACCAATAGCTCCAACTATAGTAATTTCCTTGGCTCCCCTATCTATTAAATATTCTATGGATAATTGGGAATCTGTCTTATCCTTTTTGACGGGAAATATATTAATGGGTACTTTTTTCTCCTGCAATATATCCAAAGTTTCAGGTGAAATAGAATCCAAGTCCCCTATTACCAAGTCTGGTATTATGCCCAGCTGGATACAGTAATCTGTCCCACCATCAGCTGACAATATAAAGTCACTTTCATCCCTTAGTTTTAGTATAGTAGTATTATTTACTTTCTCTCCATTTAAAACCAGCAAAGTTTTCAATTTATTCATCCTCTTTTATTTTGGAATTTTCATAAGTGGCTTCCATACTAATGATAATATTACTGCAGTAATTATAAACTCAGGAACTAAATAACTTGCTTGATACACAAGAGAATATATCCATGGGTGTTGACTTCCTGCATATTCAGCAAAGAAAACAATTCCTGCAAGGAAATGACAAATAAATCTAACTCCAATACCTAATAAAATACCTGCTACTATTCCTATTATACTATTTTTATTTTCTTCATATGCCCTATTTGAAAAAATACCTGCAAGGCCTAACACTCCAAAGGCTATTGGATATTCTAAAATAGCTTGGATTGGCGTAAATACCCAGCCACCCAATAAAAGTTGTAAAAGGCCAAATATAGCACCTGCAACAACTCCTGGTCCCAATCCCCATCTAAAGGAAAATAGGAAAATAGGAATCATACTACCAGCAGTTACTGAACCTCCTTGTGGTGCTTCATACACTTTAATTCTATCTAGAATCAAAGCTAATGCAATTAATATTCCTGCCTCGACTAACATTTTAGTACTCCATTTTTTCATTAAAATTCCTCCCCCTTTATAAAAAAATAATACCCATTACCTGAACATAAGTAATGGGTATACTATAGCTGCATTAATAATGTACTAATATTAATACACTTCCCTACGCTAGTATTACCTAGTTCAGGTTCAAGGGTCGGGAACGAATCCCCTCTCAGCCATCAGGCTCCCCTAGTGTTTAAATATATTTAATTTTAAAATATTATACCATAACAGATCTAAAATTTAAAGATTAGTTTTAAACATTCTAGTTCGATCTACTATATCTTCTGCTTCAAATATGCCTGAACCTACTACAATTATATCTAAGCCACATTTAACTATTTCCTTATAGTTATCAAGTTTAATACCACCATCTGCTTCAATAAGTAGATTTAAATTTCTTTTTTCTACTATTTTCCTTAATTCCACTATCTTCCTCTTAGTAGATTCTATAAATTTTTGACCTCCAAACCCAGGATTAACAGTCATTATAAGAACTAAATCCAAATATTCTAAAACATATTCAATAGAATTAATTGGTGTGGCTGGATTTAAAGCTACACCTGCTTTTATTCCATAGGATTTTATGGATTCAATGGTCCTATGTAGGTGGGTTGAAGCTTCTACATGGACAGTTAATATATCTGCTCCTGCCTTCACAAAATCCTCAATGTATCTTTCTGGCTTTTCAATCATTAAATGAACATCAAAGGGAACATCTGTTATACTTCTTATTTTTTTTATAATAGGAGGGCCAAAGGTTATGTTTGGTACAAAATTACCATCCATTACATCTAAATGTATATAGTCAGCTCCTCCTTTATCCAACTTCTCTATTTCCTCCCTTAGATTTGCAAAATCTGCTGATAAAATGGAAGGTGCAACCTTTACCATGTTAATACCTCCTACTGCTTTTTAGCTCTTCTAAAAACTGTAAATAGTTATCATATCGCTGTTTACTAATATTGCCTAATTCTACCTGCCTTTTTACTTCACAATTAGGCTCCTTATGATGGAGACAGCCAGTAAATTTACAATCATGCCTATACTTATCTATCTCCCTAAAATAAGATCCTAATTCCACTTCTTCCTTTATAAAATCTAAACTTAAGGAGCTAAATCCAGGAGTATCTAAGACATAAGTGTCCTCCATATCCATTTTTAAAAGTTCCACATGTCTTGTAGTATGATTTCCTCTATCAACTTTTTTACTTACAGCCCCAGTTTTAAGTTTAAAATCTGGATGAAGGGTATTTAGAAGTGAAGATTTACCTACACCTGAAGGTCCAGCAAAAACTGTTATGTTATTTTTTAAAACTTCTTTTAGACTATTGATTCCTTCTTTTGTTTTAGTGCTAGTGGTTAAAACCTTATACAAAGCCTTTGTATAAATTGTTTCAACCTCTTTAATTTCATCTTCACTTGCCAAATCTATCTTGTTTATTAAAACACAAATATTCAAGCCTTCCCTTTCTGCCATTATAAGGAACCTATCCAAAAGCCAATAGTTTATATTTGGCCTTTTAATACTCATAACTATAATGGCTTGGCTTACATTGGCAACAGGGGGCCTAATTAATTGGGAAGAACGTTCAAAAATTTCTTCTATATACCCAGTATTATCTTCTTCATTAACCCTTATTGTCACCTTATCACCAACTAAGGGTGTAATATTTTTTTCCCTAAATACCCCCCTTGCCCTACATTCAAATATTCCTTTTTCAGTTTTTACATAATAAAATCCACCAATTCCTTTTATAATAATTCCTTCTAACATGCATACCTCCTATCCTTCTGGATGTTTTTTAACATCTATCAGCTTCCCATCTTGATAAATTTCAAAAGTTGCATCAGTTTTACCGGAAAGATATATTTGAACTTCTTCACCTGCAGCATGGCTACTGTCGTATACAACTTCCTTGTTACCATCCTGGTTTCTTACAATTCTTATATTAGCACTTTCATTTTCACCTTGTACAGTTACACTAACTACAAATGGTATTTCTTCTTCAACTGGATCATTTGGTTCACTTGGTTCCTCAGGTGTTTCCGGTACTTCTGGTTCTTGTGGAAGCTTCGGTGGGCCTGTACTTATCATTAAATCTATAGCTGTCTCTGCCTCTATTTCATATCCTGCTTTTATACTTTGCCAAAATACAACCCCTTCTGCATATTCTTCACTTGCTTCTCTAATAATTTCCCCTATTTTTAAATCATAGGCAGCAAGAGCATTTCTTGCTTGGTCTTCAGTTAAACCTACAAGATTAGGCATACTTACTAAAACTGTTTCTGGTCCCTTGCTTACAACAATATTAACAGGTGTACCTACTTCTACTTCTGTAAATGGTTCTGGATCCTGGCTCATTACAATATTTGCTGGGACGACATCACTGTTTTCATATACTACCCTACCCTCACTTAAACTAGCTTCTGCTAAAAACCTTCCTATTTCAGTAATATCCCTATTTATTAAATTTGGTACTTTAGTTAACTCCTTGCCTTTACTTACAACTACTTCAACTGTATATCCTTCCTTAACCTTTGTTCTTGGAGAAGGATTTTGATCTATTATTATACCTGCATCATATTCACTGCTAAATATTTCTTTTGAAACACTTAATTTAAGTCCTAATTCTTTTAACTCTTCTTCAGCTTTTTCAACTTCCATACCAATTAAATTAGGTATCATTATTTCTTTATTGACAAATAGCTGCCTTAATCTTACAAAACCTAAGGCTAAAGAACTTACTACTATAAAAGCTAATAATATGGCAAGAAAAACTACCTTTAAACCACCATCAGACTTCTTTTTCTTCTTTGGTTTTGGCATATTTAATTCATTCCCGTCCTTTATTTTATCTATATTTGGTATTATTTGTGTAGGTCCATCTATAGGATCCGTATTTTCTATTATAATTTCTTCATCTTTATCCCTTATTTTATAAAGATCATTTAATAACTCACTGGCTGAACTATATCTTTCGATTTGGCTTTTTTTCACACATTTTAATATTATATTTTCAAGGGATACAGGTATAGAACTATCAATTTTTCTAGGTGGTACTATTTCCTCTTGAATATGTTTTAAAGCTACTGAAATAGGGCTATCTCCTTCAAAAGGTACCTTACCTGTTATCATCTCATACATTACAATTCCAAGGGAATATATATCAGATTTTTCATCTGTATATCTTCCTCTAGCCTGTTCTGGAGAAAAATAGTGGACACTACCAACAACATTTGTAGTATTAGATATAGTTGATGCTGATGCTGCCCTTGCAATCCCGAAATCTGTTACCTTTACCCTTCCTTCTTCATTAATCATTATATTATGTGGCTTTATATCACGATGTACTATATGATTTTTATGGGCATGGTCAAGAGCTTCTGCTATTTGTATTGTATAATCTAATGTTTCATTAACTGTTAATTTCCCTTTTTCTCTAATTACTTCCTTTAAGGTTTTCCCTTTTATATATTCCATAACTATATAATGGATATCTTGGCCATCCCTTTTTTCCACTCCAACATCATATATATTAACTATATTTGGATGGGATAGACTTGCTGCTGCTTGCGATTCCCTTCTAAACTTTTTTATAAACTCTTCATCATTTATATATTCTTCCCTCAATACTTTAACTGCCACATATCTATTTAAAAGCCTACACCTTGCTTTATATACTAAAGCCATGCCACCCCCGCCAATTTTCTCTATTATCTCATATCTATTACCTAGTACTGTCCCTAACATTTTTTCACCTCACTTTACATATATTTAATGGCTACTACTGAAATATTATCAAATCCACCTTTATCATTGGAAAGATCTACCAGATTTTCACAAGCTCTTTGCATATCATCATCAAGCAATAACTCCTTTATTTCATCATCATTCAGCATGTTTGTTAATCCATCTGTACATAGCAGTAATATATCTCCCTTATTTTTTTCCTTTATAATCACATCTACATGAATCTCCCTGCTTGTACCAACTGCCCTAGTTATAACATTTTTTTGAGGATGGTTCTTAGCTTCTTCCCTTGATATGCTGCCATTTTTAATAAGCTCTTCAACTAGGGAATGGTCTTCTGTTATCTGATAAAGCTCATTATTCCTTAAAAGATATGCTCTACTATCTCCCACATGACCTATATATATTTTCTCCTTTATATCCCAAGCTAAGGTTACAGTTGTTCCCATTCCAAAACATTCTTCTCTTTCTAAAGACCTTTTATAAATTTCTTCATTAGCCTTCCATATAGATCTTTTAATAATTTTTACTATGTACTCATCCTCCAGTTTTAAGTTATTCATTTCCTTTTCTAAGGTAGAACCTATTATTTCTACTGCCATTTTGGAAGCTACCTCTCCAGCTTTGTGACCTCCCATACCATCAGCTATTATAAATAAAGGATATTTTGAATCAGCTGATATATAATAAAAATCTTGATTTATTTCCCTTATTCTACCTTTACTTGTTTTTACACCAATATTCATTTAGGTCACCTCGCAAACTTCTTACACTTTAAAAACTTTATAATTTATGGCAGCATTTCTTCTTGCTCCCATTTTTTTAATATCTAATGTTTATTATAATCTTTAGCTTGTCCTTAAGAACTTAGTGAATATTTTAACTGTAATATTTTATCAATTTTATATTATATCATAACATTAAGAAATTTATATGCTTTGTTTTACTATTCTAGCAATAAAAAAGCCATCAGTGCCATGTATATGTGGAAATAGCTGGATATAGCCTTTTTCTCTATTATCTGTACTCTGGTTAATTTCATGCTTAAATTCATATAAAACAAAGTTATTATTCTTCTTCAAAAAGTCCTCTATTACTCCTAAATTTTCTTCCCTTTCAATGGTACAAGTACTATATACCAGTGCACCACCAGGCTTTAAATATTTTCCTGCATTATTAAGTATCTGCTTTTGAATACTTGATAGTTCTTCTATATCCTTTTCCTGCCTATTCCATTTTATTTCTGGTCGCCTTCTTATTATTCCCAAACCTGAACAGGGTGCATCTACCAATACATAGTCCATTTTTTCTATGAATTCTTCATTAAGCTTTAAGGCGTCCTGTTTTTGTGTTTCTATGATTGTAATTCCTAATCTATTAGCAGTTTCCTTAACTAAATTTAACTTATGATCATATATATCACAGCTTATTATTCTTCCTTTATTATTCATTATCTGAGCCATATGGGTTGATTTTCCACCTGGAGCACTGCACAGATCTAAAACCACAGCATTCTCTTTAGGTGACAGGATTTCAGCAACTAACATGCTGCTTTCATCTTGGATAGTAAAATAACCTTTATTAAATTCTTCTATTTCTGTTATCCTAATAGGATTTTCTATTATTAGTCCATCTTTAGCATATGGAGTTTCATCTACCTCATATCCATAATTTAAAAGAAGGTTCTTTAATTCCTCCCTGGTAACTTTAAGGGTATTTACTCTTATATTTAGTTTTGGTTTAGAATTATTGTGTTTTAAAAGACTTTCCGTAAAATCATAGGAAAATTCTTTTATCCATCTTTTTACCATCCACTTTGGATGAGAATATTTAATAGTAAGATAATCAATTTTATCCTTAACATCTACCTCCATTACCTTTTCTTTTTTTCTTGAAAAGTTTCTAAGTATACCATTTGTAAATCCAACTAATCCCTTGTGACCATATTTTTTAGCTAAATTTACAGCCTCATTAACTGCTGCCCTATGGGGGATTTTGTCCATAAAGGCTATCTGATATACGCCAATTCTAAGTATCTCTAGTATTTTAGGATCTATTCTCTCGATTTTTCTATTAGAAAGTTTTGCTATCATATAATCCAAATAGGTTAAGTTTTCTATAACCCCATATACTATTTCTCTTATTAAATTTTCATCCCTTGTATTTTCTATTCCCTTTAAATATTTATTTATTGAAAAATTAGAGTAGGCTCCCTTTAGATGCACATCTAACAATATTTTAAAGGCTATTTCTCTAGCATTCATTACCATTCTCTCCCTAAAAAATATTTTTGCCTGGATAAATCCAGGCAAATTATAAATATTTACAATTAGTCTCTTCTACCTGAAATAGATAAGAGTCTTAATAGCTGCAGGACAGCAACTAATGTTGCAGCTACATAGGTAAGGGCAGCAGCTTGAAGTACCTTTCTTGAACCTCCAATTTCCTCTCTTGATATAATGCCATTTTCAAGCTGTAGCAGTGCCCTTCTGCTTGCGTTAAATTCCACAGGTAAAGTAATTACTTGGAATAGAACTACAGCCAGGTATAGTAGTATTCCTAGTTCTAATAGGAATGGGCTTATTACAAAGCCTAAAAATATTAGTATCCATACAAATCTTGCACTAAAGCTTGCTATTGGTGCAAGATTATTTCTAATAATTAGTGGAAAATATCCTTCACTATGTTGTATGGCATGGCCTACCTCATGAGCTGCAACAGCTACACTGGCTAAACTATTTCCGTTATATACATTTCTTGAAAGTCTTATTACTTTTTTTCTAGGGTCATAGTGGTCTGTCAAGTTTCCTCCTATAAGCTCAATTCCAACGTCATAAAGTCCATTTCTATCTAGGATCATTCTTGCAACTTCTCTTCCAGTAAGTCCAATGCGGCTTGGGACTCTTAAATACTTGTTAAAAGATGATGATACCTTAATTTGAGCATAGAGGGAAATAAGTATGGCTATCATTAGCGGTAGACCCCAAGAGCCATATCCATAGCCATAATAGTATCCAAACATAGCATTCCTCCTTAACTTAATTTTATATTTGTTGGGAATTCATTTCCTCTTAAATACTCAGCTACTTTCATTTTCCTCTTTCCGGGAAATTGTAACTCCTCTATAACAATGGTAGAATCTTGACAATTTACATATATGCCCTCATCTGAAACCTTAACTACTACTCCATTTTCATCATCTGTTAATTTATCTTCTTTTTTAGCTTTGTGAATTTTTATACTATTTCCATTAAAAATAAAATATGCCGATGGCCAGGGCTTTAATCCCCTTATTAAATTAATTATATTGTTTCCATTATTATTCCAGTCGATTCTACCAGTTTCTTTAGTTAACATAGGAGCATAGCTAGATTCTTTATGATCTTGAGGAATCTTTTCCACTTTACCTTTCTTTACATCCTCTAGAACTTCCACTATAAGCTTTCCACCAAGACGTGCTAGCTTGTCATGAAGGATAATAGAATCATCATCCTCTTCAATAGGAATTTTTTCAATTTTTAGTATATCCCCTGTATCTAATCCTTCATCCATTTCCATAATACTTATACCTGTTTCCTTTTCTCCCATTATAATAGCCCAATTAATTGGTGCTGCACCCCTATATTTAGGCAGTATGGATGCATGTACATTTAAGCATCCATACTTTGGTATATCCAATAGATCCTTTTTCAGTAATTGACCAAAGGCAACAACTACTATTACATCAGGACCTATTTTCTTCAACTTTTCTATGGAATCTTTGTCATTTACCGAATCTGGCTGATAAACTTCTAAACCTAATTCTAATGCCTTCTCCTTAACAGGTGTAGGAAGCAGCTTTTTACCCCTACCTCTTCTTTTGTCCTTCTGAGTAATTACTAGAGATATATTATATCCCTTTGCATGTAGAGCTTCTAAGGTGGGAACTGCAAATTCTGGAGTACCCATGAAAACTATATTCACACTATCACCTCAAGATTATTCTTCCTCTTCTTCTGGTACTATTTCTTCAATCATCTTATCTATAAATAAAATACCATCTAAATGATCAATTTCATGGCATAAAGCTTTGTCAAGCAAGCCTGTTCCTTCTATGATCTTTTCTTCACCATTTTCATCTAAATATTTTACTTTAACCTTTTCTGGTCTTTTAACAGTTCCAGCCCTATTTGGAATACTTAAACATCCTTCCACATCTGTGAACTCTCCTTCTTCATAGATTATCTCTGGATTTATAAGCTTTATAGGACCTTCACCTATATCTATAACAACTACCCTTCTTAAAATTCCTACCTGTGGTGCTGCTAACCCTACTCCTTCATATTCATACATTGTTTCTAGCATATCATCTAATAAAGTTCTTATTCTATCATTTATTTCTGTAACTTCCTTAGATTTCTTTCGTAAAATTGGATCTCCTATATATCGTAATTGTCTAATTGCCATATTGTACCTCCTATATTGTTTCCTAAATTATTGAATTAGGATTTATGTCAATACTAATGTTTACATTATCCAAATCTAATTCTTTCCTATACTGTATATATACCCACTTTAATATGCTTCTTAATCTATTCAATTCTTCATGATTACATTTCATAACAATTAAATATCTATAGTTATTTTTTATTTTTTCCAATGGGGCTATAGAAGGTCCTAATACACTTCCTATTAGCCTTTCAAGACCATTGTTTTTTAGCTCCCTTATTAATACATTATAAACTTCTTGTGACTTTAATGCAACTAATCTACAATTTTCTCCATATATAAGTATAGAGATGATATTTGCAAAAGGAGGATAATTAAACTCCTTCCTTAGAAGAATTTCTTTATTATAAAAGCTTATATAGTCATGCTCTTTAGCTAGCTGTATACTATAGTGTTCAGGATTATAGGTCTGAATAATAACATTTCCTTCAAATTCTCCTCTTCCAGCCCTGCCTGCCACTTGGGTTATAAGCTGAAAGGTCCTTTCTGAAGCCCTAAAGTCTGGGAGATTTAAGGTGGTATCTGCTGCAATTATTCCAACTAAGGTTACATTTTTAAAATCTAAACCTTTAGCTATCATCTGGGTTCCAATTAATATATCTATTTTATTTTCAGCCATATTCTTTAATATTTTTTCATGGCTTCCTTTTCTTGTAGTAGTATCTAAATCCATTCGTGCAACATTTGCATTAGGAAACTTCTTTTTTGTATATTCTTCTATTTTCTCAGTACCTATGCCAAAATATTTAATGTATTTGCTTTTACAGTTAGGACATATTCTAGGTGGATATGTGCTTTTTCCACAATAATGACATTTTAGTCTATTTTCCTGCATATGATAGGTCATTGATATACTACAATGATCACATTTAACTACATAGCCACAGCTTCTACAGGATACAAAGGTAGAATAACCCCTTCTATTTAAAAACAATATAGTCTGTTTGCCATAAGAAAGATTTTCCTCTATGGCCTTTTCTAAGTCCCTGCTAAATATAGACATATTTCCTCTATTTAATTCTTCCCTCATATCCACTACTTTAACTTGGGGTAACTTTTTATTATTTATCCTTTTAGTTAATTTAAGTAACTGCATGTTACCATTTAAGCTATTGTAATAGCTTTCTATGGAAGGGGTTGCTGAAGCTCTAATTAAAACTGCCTTAGACTGGTTGCACCTTTTTTCTGCTACTTCAATAGCATCATATTTGGGATTCATACTTGACTTATAAGTTGTTTCATGTTCCTCATCTATTATTATAAGACCAAGATTACTAAAAGGTGCAAAAACAGCAGAACGGGCCCCAATAGCTATTTTAACCTTTCCTTCCCTAATCCTTCGCCACTGGTCAAACCTTTCCCCTTGAGATAATTTGCTGTGTAAGACTGCCACATTGTCTCCAAATCTACCTACAAACCTATTTACGGTTTGAGGTGTTAAGGAAATTTCTGGAACCAAAACTATAGCATCTTTGCCAATCCTAAGGGCTTCTTCTACTAGCTGAAGGTACACTTCTGTTTTCCCACTTCCTGTAACACCATGAAGTAGAAAGGTATCTTCCTTATTTTCTTTTACAGATTTTAATATAGTATCTATGGTTTTTTTTTGTTCTACTGTTAATGTATGCTTTTTATAATGTTTTATATCATTGTTTATTGGACTTCTAAAAATTTCCTTATTCTTAATTTTAATTATATTTTTCTTTTCCAAAGATCTTACAGAATAAAGGTGTGATTTTGTATCCTTTAATAGTTTTTTAAGGGAGACTTCATGGACATTCATTAAATATTTTATAATTTCCAGCTGCTTAGGGCTCCTTTTCAATTTATCTTGTATATCCTTAAGGGAAACATCTCTATCTACTAAGGTTACAAATTTCTCATATTTTTTTTCTACTGAAGTTTCAATCTCTAAAGCAGTATCTATTAGTCCTAGGGACTTTAAATTGAGAATTTCCTTACTTGTAGTGTCTTTTACATATTGCTTCAATACACTTAAGTCCACTTTAGCTCCCTTTAGCTTAATAAATTTTATTATATCCTTTTCCACTTGGCTGAGAGAAAAATTGTCTACTAATTTTGCATTTTCACCTAAAGCTATGTAAGTTTTTATACTTTTAAAATCTCCTGGAGGTAACACCGCTTGAAGGGCAGCTAATTTTGTACATAAATATTTATCAGCCATCCAAAGACCTAATTCAATAAGCTCCTTTGATATAAGGGGCTTTTCATCTATTACTTCTACAATGTTTTTAAGTTCATAAGCTTCTTCATCAACCTTATCTTTTATATCAATAACTAGCCCCTTTATAAGCCTATTTCCCATTCCAAAGGGAACAACAACCCTCATACCTATCTCAATTTGGTCTATTTCATTTGGATTAAACTTATAGGTATAGGCCATATCAGTATCTAGGGCCTTATTATCTACAATAACTTCTGCATATTTTGTATCCATAATATCAATCCTTTACTTTAATGAACAATAAAAGCTAGAATTAAAATCTAGCCTTTATTATTCAATAGTATTTTTATTTTATCTAAAATAATCTCTGCCACCTTTTCCTTTGACATTATAGGATGATCAGTTACTGTTCCGTCCTTATCTATTATTGTAACAATATTAGTATCTGTCTTAAATCCTGCCCCAGCTTCCTTCACATTATTTGCTACTATAAAATCGAAGTTTTTCTTTTTTAATTTTTCCTTAGCATGTTGAACAAGGTTATTAGTTTCAGCAGCAAAGCCTACTACTATTTTGTCCTTCTTCCTATTACCAAAGTATTCTGCAATATCTGGATTTCTAATGTATTTAATATTTAATTCGTCCTCATTATCTTTTTTCTTTATCTTATCATAAAAAACTTTTTCAGGTCTAAAATCTAGAGGTGCCGCTGCTTTTATAAGTACATGACAGCTATCAAATTCTTCTTTTACTGCATTGAACATTTCCAAGGTAGTATTTACCCTTACTAGCTTTACATTCTTAGGAACTTCCAAATGGGTAGGCCCACTTATAAGTACTACCTCAGCCCCTTTAAGACTTGCTAGTTTAGCTATGGTATAGCCCATTTTGCCACTGGAATGATTTGTAATGTATCTTACTGGATCTAAAGGTTCTATAGTTGGTCCAGCAGTTACTACTATTTTTATACCTGAAAAATCCTTTTCTTTAAAGCTATTTATTACATATTCAACTATATCTACTGGTTCAGCCATTCTACCCGGTCCATAGGTTTGGCATGCTAGTATGCCAACACCAGGTTCAATAAATTCATAACCTAAATTTTTTAATTTATCTATATTATCTTGTACAATTGGATTTAAATACATATTTGTATTCATAGCTGGAGCAAATATAACCTTTGATTTAGTAGCCATAATGGTTGTAGTTAATAGGTCATCGGCTATTCCATTGGCAATTTTCCCTATTATATTTGCTGTTGCTGGTGCAATTAAAAATAAATCAGCCTTTTCTGCTAAGGATATATGCTCCACATCCCAGTTTCTTGGCTCCTTAAACATTTCCACATACACTGGATTTAAAGCTAGTGTTTGAAAAGTTAAGGGTGTAACAAATTTAGTAGCATTTTCTGTCATTATGACTTCTACATTGGCCCTTTGTTTTTTCAATCTACTAACTACATCTACTACCTTATAGGCTGCTATACCACCAGTTACTCCAACTATGATATTTTTATCTTTAAGCATAAGATCACCTACTTGTAACCCTTTATATCAGGCCTTTTATATTTAACCTTGCCTTTTACAATTTCCTCTATGGCAATGGTTACTGGCTTATTTGATTTTGTTTCAACTAAAGGCTCTTTACCATCAATTATCTGCCTTGATCTTTTTGCTGCCAACATAACTAATGTATATCGGCTATCTGCAAATTTAGCTAAATCATTAATAGATGGAATAAACATACAATACCTCCTTAAATAATGCAATTTATTTTATCCTTTAATCTTGCAACCCTAAGTTTTTCAGCCTCTATTATAGCTTCTATTTTACTAACTGCTTTATCTACTTCATCATTTATTACAATATAATCATATTTATCAACAAACTTTAATTCATTTAATGCATTTTTAAGTCTCAATTCTATATCTTCTTTCGTTTCTGTACCTCTTTTTACAATGCGATTTTTAAGCTCATTCATTGATGGTGGTATCAAAAATATAAATACTGCTTCCTTGTATTTTTCCTTTATTTGTATAGCTCCTTGGACATCTATTTCTAGTATTACTATTTCACCCTTTTCAATTTCCTTAGTAACAAAATTTATAGGTGTTCCATATTTATTTCCATGTACATTTGCATATTCTAAAAATTCATTATTCCTTATCATTTCATCAAATTTTTCATCATCAACAAAGAAATAGTTAACTCCATCTATTTCGCCTTCTCTAGGTTTCCTTGTAGTAGCTGATACAGAGAAAACAAGATTTTTATTTCTTTCAAGTAGTTTTTTACACACTGTACCTTTACCACTTCCTGAAGGTCCTGATATAACTAATAAAAAACCCTTTGACATTCTTATCCCTGCTTTCTATTCTATTACATTTTTATTAGTATTTTTACCATTTACCCTCTGGGCAACAGTTTCAGGTTGAACTGCAGAAAGAATTATATGGTCACTATCTGTAATAATAACTGCTCTGGTCCGCCTTCCATAGGTAGCATCAATTAATCTCCCATTGTCTCTAGCTTCCTGTACCATCCTCTTTATAGGTGCTGAGTCAGGACTAACAATTACAACTATCCTATTGGCAGATACTATATTTCCAAAACCTATATTGACAAGATGTATATCCATTTTAAACCTCCTATTTTTATTCTATATTTTGCACCTGTTCTCTTATTTTTTCTAATTCACTTTTTATATCCACTACACAATTTGTAACAGTTAAATCATTAGCCTTAGAACCAATTGTATTTATTTCCCTATGCATTTCTTGAACAAGAAAATCTAATTTTCTTCCAATTGGCCCCTTAGATTCCAAACTTTTATAAAACTGTTTTATATGGCTTTTAAATCTAACAATTTCTTCATTTATGTCACTTTTATCAGCAAAAAGAACAACTTCATAATTTAATCTTTCTTCATCTAATTCTTGTTTCCCATCCAGTAGTTCTTTTATTCTTTCCCTTAATCTATCCCTATATTCCTCAACTATAAAGGGCGCCCTTTCTTCTATTTTAAGTATCATAGAATCTATTTTTTCCAATTGACACTCAATATCCTCTTTAAGGGCAACCCCTTCTTCTTTTCTCATATTCATAACATTTTCCAAAGCAATATCTAATGCCTTAGATAGGCAGTTCCACACAAGATCTTCGTCTATTTCTTTTCTTTCTGTCCTTACAATATCTTCTAGGGTTAGTATATCTTCCAATCCTATTTTGTGTTCAATGCCTAATTCAGTAAGCAGGTTCTCCAAGGCAGATCTATAAGATCTTGCCAAAGATATATCTACATTTACCTCTACTGGGGATTCTGTTTCATATTCCATACTAATATATACTTCTACCCTTCCCCTGCTTATATCCCTTTTAATATATCTTTTTATATTTTCCTCTAAATAAGTCAACTGTTTTGGCATCCTTATTATTACATCATTATACCTATTATTGACAGTTTTTATTTCAACATTAAAAGTATATGTATCATCAGAATACTCACCTCTACCAAAACCAGTCATGCTTTTAATCATATATATACCATCTCCTAACTTATTATCTTATCAATAAATACGCCCTTGTCAATGCTAGCTTTTAATTATTAATCTTTTGAATTATAATATAATATAGCACAAATAAGCTAGAATTTGTTACGTTTTTTTAATTTTCTATAAAAAATACTAAACTAATTATGGAGGGTATTATGTCATTTGATGGTATTGTTACAAGAAACATAGTATTAGAATTAAACAATTTTTTAGTAGGTGGAAAAATAAACAAAATTTACCAGCATGAAAAGGACGAAATTTTACTTCATGTATATAATAAAGGAAAAAATTATAAGCTTCTAATTTCATCTAGTAGTAATAATCCTAGACTCCATATTACCAGATATGAAATGGAAAATCCACCTTCTCCTCCTATCTTCTGTATGGTTTTAAGGAAACATTTATCAGGAGGAATTATATTAAATATAGAACAGTATGGAATGGATAGAATTATATTTATAGATATTTCAGCTTTAGACGAATTTGGTGAAGTTACAGTAAAAAGGCTTATAGTTGAAATTATGGGCAAACATAGTAATATAATATTAGTAAATAAAGAATCTTTAAAGATCATAGATGCAATAAAAAGAATTACTCCTAATATTAGTAGGGTTAGACAGATTTTGCCAGGTCTCTTATATACCTTTGTAAAACAAGACAGGTTTAATCCACTATATTCTACAGAAACAGATTTTTATCAACAAATGGAAAAGGACAATAAAAGCAAACAAGTATATAAGTTCTTCTATACAAATTATGTAGGCCTCAGTCCTTTAATAAGTAAAGAAATCTGTTCAAAGGCAGGAGTAGACATAGATAGGCCTTTAGGAACTCTAACTGAATCTGATGTGAAAAATTTATATACAAGCTTTTCTTCAATTATGGAAAAGGTAAAAGATAACAAATTTAATCCCCAATTAATTAAAAATGAATTTGGAAAGGACTATGTTGCATTTCATAGCTTAGATATAGACCAATTTGGAAATAAAAATAAAATATACATGAACTCTATAAACCAGGTATTAGATATATATTATACTGAAAATGATAAGCAGGATAGGATTTATCAAAAAGGCCTATCTATTAAAAAATCTGTACAAAACAAACTTGAGCGTTCTTTGAAAAAATTAGCTAAACAAAAAGAAGAACTAATGAAGAGTGAAGATAGAGATAAGTATAAAATATATGGTGATCTAATTTCTGCTAATATTTATAGGATTGAAAAAGGGGTAGATAAGATAGAAGTTGAAAATTTCTATGATGAAAATATGGAAAAAATAACCATCCCCCTTGATAAAAGATATTCCCCAGCTGAAAATGCTCAAAGATACTATAAAAAATATACAAAACTTAAAAATGCCCATAAACAATTGCTAGAACAAATCCCTGAAACTGAAAAGGAAATAGAATATCTTGAAAATGTATTAAACAATATAGATAAGTGTACAGAAATAATTGAATTAGAGGAAATAAAGGAAGAGTTAATAGAAGAAGGTTATTTAAAGGGAAAAATAAAAAAGAAAAGTGGAAGAAATGTATCTAAACCACACCATTACATTTCATCAGATGGCTTCCACATACTTGTAGGTAAAAATAATAAACAGAATGATTATCTAACTTTGAAAGCCTCAAATAAAACAGATCTATGGCTACATGTTCAAAAAATACCAGGAAGCCATGTCATAATTAAAACTGAAAATAAAAAAGTACCAGATACTACCTTAGAAGAAGCTGCAATGTTAGCAGCCTATTATAGTAAGGGAAAAAATTCTAGTAATGTAGCTGTGGACTATACTGAAAGAAAAAATGTAAAGAAGCCTAAAAATGCTAAAGCAGGTATGGTTATATATGAAAACTTTAAGACCATATTTGTAACTCCTAATGAAAAATATATTGAAAATATGAAAAAAATTGATGAATAGCTAAACAGAGGGACAGCTATCTTGTAGTTTAGTTTACTACAACAACTGTCCCTTAACATTACTCCCTTGCTAATATTTCAACTTGATCTATTTCATCAGTTTCTCTAAATTTAACACTTACTAATTCTTTTTTAGAGGTTGGAACATTTTTTCCTACAAAATCTGGTCTTATGGGTAATTCCCTATGGCCTCTATCAATTAATACTGCCAATTGAACCTTCCTTGCCCTTCCCATATCCATAATAGCATCTAAGGCAGCTCTAACAGTTCTACCAGTAAATATAACATCATCTACTAAAACTACTATTTTATCTTTAATATCATATTGTACTTCATTTCTATTAATCCTAGGCTCTGGACTTATTTGGGTTAGGTCATCTCTATAAAATGTAATATCCAGTGTTATAACTGGAACCTTTACTCCTTCAATAGATTCAATTTTTTTTGCCAACCTTTCTGCAAAGGGTACCCCTCTAGTTTTAATACCTGCCAATACTACATCCTTTACCCCTTTGTTTCTTTCTATTATTTCATGGGCTATTCTAGTAGTGGCTCTTTGAATTGCTTTGTCGTCTAAAATTATGGCTTTTGTCTTCATGTATAACACCTACCTATTTTTTCTTAATATTTCTATTACTTTAGTAAATTCCTCTAAAGGTTCAGCCTCAAACTCCATATATTCACCAGTGCTAGGGATTTTAAATCCTATTTTTTGTGCATGAAGCATTTGGCTTTTGATACCGAATTCATTTTTTCTATTGGTATATAAACTATCTCCTACCACAGGATGATTTATATAAGATAGATGAACCCTAATTTGATGGGTTCTTCCTGTATAAAGGGATAATTCAACTAATGTATATTTATCAAATCTTTCCAATACCTTATACTTTGTAATAGCCTCTTTACTATTTATATTTGTAACAGCCATTTTAAGCCTATTTCTTGGATTCCTTCCAATGGGAGCATCTATAATTCCTTCATCCTTTCCAAATATTCCATGGGCCAAAGCAATATATATTCTCTTAACGGTTCTTTCCTTAAGCTGTTTTGCTATATCCATATGGGCTTCGTTATTTTTTGCAACAACTAGTACCCCTGATGTATCCTTGTCTAATCTGTGGACTATACCCGGTCTGATTTTCCCATTAATATCTGACAATTTATCAGTATAATTTAACAAGGCATTTACCAATGTATTGTTAGGGCTGCCTGGAGCTGGGTGTACAACCATCCCCTTAGGTTTATTTACAACTATAATGTCTTCATCTTCATATATAATATTAAGAGGTATATCCTGTGGGACAGGCTCTAGTCCTTTTATTTCTGGAATATTTACCTGTATTAAATCTCCCGTTTTAACTATGTATTTTGGTTTCTTAATTTCTACATTTACTAGCACCAGTGCTTTTTTTATAAGTTTAGATATATAACTTCTTGAAAGATCTTCAATTTGGTCTGCTATATAGACATCAAGTCTTTCTCCTGCTTCTTCTTCAACAATAAACTTATATAAATCCATATTAACCCTCAATTCTCCTGCTTACTGAAAAGTAACATAACCATTATAAAAATAGTTGAAATTACTATAAAGGTATCTGCAATATTAAATACTGGAAAATCATAGCCCCAGGGTAGCCTAAAACTTAAAAAATCTACAACATAACCTAATCTAATTCTATCTATAAGATTTCCAATGGCTCCACCAATAAACATAGATAGGGCTATTTTCATAGTTAAGATTAAAGAGTTAAAATACTTAAAGACAAAAAAGGCCACAAATATTATGACTAGTATTGAAATTATAATAAAAAAATATCTACCATTTTTGAAAATCCCAAAGGCTGCTCCAGTATTTTCTACATAGTGAAGCTGAAAAAAATCCTCTATTATAATAAAGGGTTTATTGCCTTTTAGATATTTTATTGCTGCTAGTTTTGTAATCTGGTCTATTAGTACTATAGCCAATACCATGATAAAAAACACCAATATATATTCCTCCTAACTAAGTAAGCTATATTACTATTTTAAAGCATAAGCATAATTATTACAATATGCCTTTTGCTTTAAAAATAAAGGCTTTGTCATTACTTAACGAAAACTATAATCTATTACTTATATCTATTCCTCTAGCAAGGCACCATTCTCTTACTTCATTAAATACTACTATGTCTGCATTAATTAATTCTGATACCTTTCTTTTCCCAAGTATGGTCATTATGGATGCTATTTCTTCCTTCCAATGGTTTATATTCTCTATGGTCTTTTCAACTCCATCATTTAATAACATATTTAAAAAGGCCCCTGCAAGCCCTGCTGCTTTAGCCCCTAGAGCTAAGGCTTTTACTATATCTAAAGGATTTCTAATACCCCCAGATGCTATTATATCTGTATCTTTAATAAAATCCTGGGCTTCTAATAGGGAAATAACCGTTGACTGACCAAAGTTTTCCAGGTAGTCGTATTTATACCTGCTCCTGCGATAGTTTTCTATTTTGGCAAAATTAGTGCCACCAGAGCCACTTATATCTATGGTTTTCACCCCTATATCCTTAAGTTCCTTTATGGTTTTCTTACTCATACCAAAGCCAACTTCTTTCACAATAACAGGAACTTCTACAACCTTTACAATTTTTTCAATATTACTTAGCCAATTTGAAAAGTCCCTATCTCCTTCCGGCATTATTATTTCTTGAACCACATTACAATGAATTTGTAAAGCATCAGCCTCTAGTATATCAATGGCCTTTTTAGCATTTTCCACATCATGCCCTGCACCTAAATTAGCAAATACAAAGCCATATGGATTTACCTTCCTGATGATCTTAAAAGTATCTATAAGGGATGGGTCCTTAATGGCGGCACTTAATGAACCAGAAGCAATAGGTAGCTTAGTCTCCCTTGCAACTATGGCTAATTTTTCATTAATTGCCTTTGTTTTTTCACTTCCTCCAGTCATGGCATTTATGAAAAAGGGCTGTCCTAGGGTAAATCCTGCAAAAGACGTAGAAATATCTACTTCATCCACTGCCATTTCTGGAAAGGAATGGTGCACAAAACGAATATTATCAAAATCTGAAGGCCTTGGCTCTTCAAAAAACATTTCTGCCAATTTTACATGATCATCTTTTCTATTTGTCAACTTTAATCACCCTTTATAATAAATATTTAAAGGTAGATAGATAATTCCTGCCCTTTCCCAATCTTTTATTAACAAGTCTAAATTATCATTTCCCTTAAAAATAGCAATACCACAATCCCCACCACCAGCACCAGATACTTTAGCACTGGCTTTATATTTTAAAGCAATATTGCATAGTTTAGTTAGTAAAGGCGTCTCTATTTCCACATTAAATACATTGCCTAATTCCACTAGAAGTTCTCTATTTTTCTCAATTTGTCTTTGAATCTCTTCTATATTGTTATCTTTAAAAGCAGCAATTATCCTATCTACACTTTTTTTGCTTTCCTTCAAAAATTTATTATATGCCTTTTCATTATTTAAAATTTTATCCTTTAGGCTACCTACTAAATCTTTAGTACTAGAAGCTAGTCCTGTCCAGCCAACAGCCAGGGTTAAATCTTCAGGTGGGGTTAGCTTTTCTACTTTAAGGCTAAGCCACTGTAATTTAAGTAGCTCTGACACTGTAAGTTCATCCATCTTATTTAAAAGCCAATTCCTATTAAAAGTAGTATATGCAATCCAACCGCCATAAACACAAGCAGCTATATCTCCACAAGAACTTCTACTATTAACTAAAAGGCTGGCTAAAGCTGATAGCTTAAATAGCTCCTCTTCTGTAATTTTAATTTCAAAAAATCTGCATAGGGCATCAACAGTTGCAACCGTTACTGCAGCACTTGAACCTAAGCCATATTTAATTCCATTGTTGCTTTCCAATTGGCTACTTACTTCTATATCATAATAAGATAATTTTTTTCCTAAATCCCCTGCATACTTTTCAACAATCTTTATGGCTGATAATATATATTGAAGGCTAGAAGTTTCCTTTTCCAGAATAATTCTTCCATTATCCCTGACCCAATGGATTTTTTCTCCATGGCTCTTAATACTTCCCTTTTTATTTGTCTTATTTACAGTAACAGTTATAAATTTATCTACTGCTACCAATATGGCTGTATTGCCTGGCTCTACCACTGCATACTCACCGGCTATAAATAGTTTACCTGGTATCTTAGATACAATCACCCTTCTACCTCCCCTATAAAAGAACAATTCCTGGACCAGGTCCTGTAATTATTATCTTTTCTTCCCTAAAAAATTCCTTTAACCTATTCTTAATTTTATCACTTTCAGATAGCCTACACAAAATTTTAACATTAGGGCCAGCATCCATGGTAAAATAACAGGTAATACCTTCTTTTCTTAATTCTCTTACCAGCTTCATTGCTAAAACACTATCTGGCTCCCAATAGCAAAAGGGGGGACTTGCTCCAAGCATTGTAGCATGCATCATTAAGCCATTTCTTTCTGTAATAAGGCCCAAGCTTTCAAAGTCCCTATTTTTAATTGCTAGCTTTGCTTCTTCAATATCCCTCTCACAGCTTTCAACCCAAGCCTTATAAAAGGGTGAAGTTAAAACAGTATGCCTCATCCCTTCTCTACTAGAAATCTTCTTTTCCTTTGAATTTATAATAACTATAACCATACCAATATCCCATTTAGCATCATCTATTGGTATAGCATAGGAGTCTTTTTCATTAGTTCCCCTTTTCCACTCTACAAATCCTCCATAAATACTTCTTGTTGCACTGCCAGAGCCTTGTCTGGCATACATAGATAGTTCCCTATGGTCAAGATTTAGACCACTGGCAACATTACAAGCTGCTGCTAAAGCAGCAAAGCCAGAAGCAGATGAAGCTAAGCCTGCTGCAGTAGGTACAAAATTGGTACTTTTAACTGTAGCCTTCATATTTATATTAGCAGCCTTCCTAAATAAGTCTATAAAATCACTTATTTTCCTAGTAGAAAGTTTATCCTGTAGTTTGCCATTTAAGTAAAAATAGTCTTCATTAAAACTATCACTAAAAATAACTTCCGTTTCCGTATAAAAACATTCTATAGTTAGAGAAAGGCTACTATTCATGGGTAAAATTAATTTTTCATCCCTCTTTCCCCAGTATTTAATTAGGGCTATATTGCCATAAGCCCTTGCTTTTCCTCTATTATTCAACTAAACCATCTCCTAATTTACTTATCCATGTGTTTTGGGCACCATATTTAAGTAGGCAATTGGATATATAGTTAGCCCCTTTAATATCCTCTACTAAGGCTATCATACAGCCCCCTCTGCCACCACCAGTTAATTTAGCCCCTAAAGCGCCACAGTCTAAGGCCTTTGAAACCAAAAAATTAAGTTTACCATCGCTAACCCCTAGTTTGTCTAATATAATATGAGCCTTGAACATTGCTTGACCAAGTTTTTCAGCATCCTTATCCTCTATTGACTTTCTTGCTAGCCTTGTTAAATTGCCCAACTCCTTAATAAGTTCCATGCCTTCATTAGGCTTAGATTCAATAAACTGCCTTACACCTTCAACAGCAGCCCTAGTTTGACCTTTTCTACCAGTGTCCCCTACTACCAAGTAGGCATCTAAATTAAATTTAAAGGGTACAAAGGGCATCCCTTTCTTATAATAAAGGGTTTTCTCTCCACCAACAACTGCTGCATCTATACCACTTGGGTTTCCATGGACAATTTTTTCTGATACATTAGCCCATTTTAATAGTTGATCTTCTGTTAAAGGTCTATTGAAATATTCATATAAAGCCCGAATTGTAGATATGGCCACTGCAGCACTGGAACCCATTCCCCTTTCTGGTGGAATTGTACTATCTATATGAATATTAAAATTTTCTAATCTTTCATTAAAGCTTTCCGTTACCTTCCTTATAACTTCTATTAGCCCTGATACTATTTTGGGTCCTTTTAATAATAGGCCTTTATAATAGCAGCAATCAAGAATAACAGGGCCTCTACTTTGATAAATGGTAGTTTTAATCCTAACTTCAGGAAAAGGAATAGCTATTGACGGTTCACCATATACTACTGCATGTTCACCCATTAAGATTATTTTACCTATTGCAGTTTTTATTGCTTTTCTATTTTCCATGTCTATACTCCTTATTTAAATTAATATCCTATCTTCCATTTTTTTATTTTACCCTAATTTTAATCTTGAATTCGGCAAGTAAATTTAAAAAAAGTTTCTACTTGCCATTTTTGTTTTCTTTATGAATAAATTTACATTTATTATGATATTTTATACCGTTAGGTCTTTTTTTGAGTATACTTAATAAACCCAAATAACATTT
>JAAYFE010000149.1 GCA_012728365.1 Tissierellia bacterium | reverse complement strand
TGATCCATTCATCTTCAGTTAAGGTGTCAAGAGCCATAGGGAACAATATATTTTCTTCCTTAAATATCATTTCATTTATTTCATGGATGGCTTTTTGAAATTTTTCATATATTTCTTCCTTGTTTCCCTTATAGTCTGTAAGCATAAGCCTTATTTCCCTTAACATTGCCCTTATTTCATCGTCTACTCCCCACATTACCTTTGGTGGTGCAGTTATATTGTACCTTTCTAAATAGGGGAATATTAAGTTTTCTTTCCTACTATAGTGCTTGTCAATATCCCATAGTAGATTTACATCTCGAAGTAGCCTGTTTCTGTTTTCTTCAGAATCATCCTCCATAAACTTATACAAACTAGGCTTTATATTTTCTTCAATATGTCTTTCTATGGCCCTGTTTTCCTCTTTCATAGTATACACTGGATGGCCTGGTATCTGTTCCGGGTGGTGTATCTCTTCAAGGGAACCTTTAAATACCGCTGCATGAACATTGCATAGTCTTTGAACCTCTTCTACTGGCAGCCCTTCCTTTATAAGTTCTCCTTCTATGACGGTAATCTCTGTTGGAGATACTCCCTTTAAAACCTCTGCAAATTCATCCTTTACTTCATCTACAGTAGCACCTGCATGGAGCTTTCTAATTACTTCCTTTACAATTTTCTTCCTATGTTCTCTATTATTTATTAATTCACTCATATTTTCACCTCTTATCCTTTGTTATTCTTATAATACCCAAACTTTTAACAAGGAATAATTTTAATTGTTTATTTTATTTTCCAATTCATCTAATAGCTTTAGATATTTTTCCTGTATTTTATCTTTGGAAGCTTTATTATCTACTTCTTCAGATTTTCTATCTATTTCTTTCTTAACTTCATCAGAAAGCATCCTTTCTGCAAATTTGTATATAACATTATTTTCCTTATCTACATGCCTTGTAAGTAAGTCTCCATAACAAATAGTATTTGCAATTATATCTAATCTGGCTTCATCATTGCCCTTTTCGTATTCTTCCAAGGCCTTTTCCAAGTTTGAAACATACAATCTTGCCATATCATGTTCAATTAGCATACCTGTAATGGCACCATTATCGGCTAGTTTAGGCAGTTCCTCCCCCATTCTTTTAAATAATATATCCTCCTCCTTGGCATGATGGTAGCCGTCTGTATAATTTCTTATAAAGTCTATTATTTTATAGAAGTCTTTATAATCTATGTCAGCTCCTTGCAATACTGCATAGGAATATTTTCTCATAACTTTAACCATGCGGGTCACATTTTCATGCTCATAAATCATATCTTTAATTGACTTCATATTTGACCTCCTATTAAATTTGCTTCTATATTTATACCCTAAGGCTTCTACTCTAACTTAAGAAGTTGGACAAATTAATATTTGTAATTTATTTTTTGTCTTTAGTTTAATAAATATTAGATATATTTTCTTTGACTTAAATCAAAAAGACCCCATACCTTTTTAAATAAGGCATAGGGTCTCAACTTATGATCTATGGGACAAAAAAATAGCTTCTCTTAATAGAAGCTACTTTCTATCACTGGCAAATTCTACTTTAACCTTTATACCCTTTATCCTCTTATTATTGAGCCTATTTACTAAAGTAGCTGCATAAGGCTCCCTTATGGACACAAAGGTAAACTTATCATACATATCAATATCCTTTATGTCCTTCTTTGCTACTCCTCCTTCATTGACTATGGCCTGTAAAATATGTCTAGGACTTAGGCCCTTTTTCTTTCCTGTATTGATATATATCCTTTTATAGCTATCACCTTCTATGCCCTTATAGTCTTCATCCAGTTCACTGTATTTACCAACTTTTTTGCCTGCTAAATAGAATTTTAACAGACAAGCTGCAATATCAAAGGAGGTAAAATCTTCTTCCAGTAGTATATTTAATATTTTCTCATATTTATCTAATTCTCCTTTATTAATTTCTTCCCTTATTTTTTCCCCTAGTATATGAATCTGCCTATCTTCCATTTCTTTTAGGGTTGGAATATTTTTTCTCCTTATTTTAGTCTTTGTGTATTTTTCAATGGTTCTAATCCTACGGAAATCTTTATTGGTAACAAAGCTAATGGCTATTCCTTCCCTGCCGGCCCTGGCAGTCCTTCCTATTCTATGAACATAGTTTTCCTCATCCTGGGGTATGTCATAGTTAAAGACTGCATCTACATCATCCACATCTATACCTCTTGCTGCCACATCTGTAGCCACCAATATGTCTATATTGCCATTTCTAAATTTATTCATTACCTTATCTCTTTGGCTTTGCTTTAAATCCCCATGAAGACCATCAACAAAATATCCCCTTGCCTGTAATTCTATTGTAAGTTCATCAACTTTTTTCTTCGTATTGCAAAATACTAAGGATAGTTTAGGATTAATTAGATCCAAAAGACGGGATAGTACATCGGTCTTCATATGTTCTTTAACTTCTATATAATATTGCTCAACTTTAGGTACTGTTAATTCCTTAGGAACCACCTTAATTATTTCAGGATCTTTTTGATACTTTTTAGCAAAGTTGAGTATCTCCTCAGGCATAGTGGCAGAAAAGAATATGGTTTGCCTTTTTTCAGGAAGGTGCTTTATTATAAATTCTATATCATCCCTAAAGCCCATATTAAACATTTCATCAGCTTCATCTAGTACTAGCATATTTACATTATCTAATTTTAAGGTCTTCCTTTTTATATGGTCTATTACCCTACCTGGTGTACCTACTACTATTTGTACTCCCTTTTTAAGGGCCTTTATTTGCCTATTTATTGGTTGCCCTCCATATATAGGAAGTATATGAATTTCTTTGTACTTTGAAAGCTTTCTTATTTCCTCAGCCACTTGAATTGATAGCTCCCTTGTAGGGCATAAAACCAAAGCCTTAAGGCTTCTATCTAGGCCATCAATTTTTTCCACCAGAGGTATTCCAAAGGTTGCCGTTTTACCAGTTCGTGTTTGAGCTTGGCCTATTATGTCCTTCCCTTCCAGAAGAACTGGTATGGCTTCTGATTGAATAGCTGTCATTTCCTCAAAACCCATATCCTTAATAGCCTTATATATATCCTCTGAAAGATTTATTTCTTCAAATCTCATCTTTTCCATTATTTACATCCTCTCTCAATTTTTTCTTCAGTATGACTTTCTAAGTATATATGTAATATGGCTTTTTTGCAATAAAAATATAATTTAATTGATAATATTTTAAATATTTCGGGTATCTAAAATTATCATTGAATTTTCCCCCCTAGGAGGTTAATATATTATTAAGTATTGGAAGGAGGGAATTTTATGGATATGAGATGGAGTTTAGATAAGCTTTATACCTCTTTTGAATCTGAAGAATTTTTATGGGATTTTGAAAAGCTTAATAGGGATATAGATGAATTCATAGCATGGGCTGATAACAATCTAAATTCCTTAGACAGTCCAAAGGAAAAAATTGAAGTATACTTAAAGAAACTTATTAATTTAACAAGCCTATTTTCAAAACTTGTATCCTATCCTAACCTAACCACTTCTGTAGATGCCAAAAATGAAATAGCATTAAAATACCTGGACCAATTGCATTCAAAATATACCCTGGCTACTAAGCCAAATATACAGTTCCAAAAATTCATTGCTGCTTTAGAGAATTTAGATGAAATAATTGAAGAATCTGACCTACTTAAGGAACATGCATTTTATCTAAAGGAAATAAAGCTAAATACAAAGTATTTGTTAAGTGAAAAGGAAGAAATCATAATATCAAAGATGAAAAATACTGGTTCAAGGGCCTGGTCAAAATTACAAAATACTGTATCTTCCACCCTGTTAGTAGACATTGAAATAGATGGTGAAGTAAAAAGTCTTCCCCTGCCAGTAGTTAGAAATATGGCCCATAGCAAGGATGAAGCTTTAAGAAAAAGGGCCTATGAAGCTGAACTTAGGGCCTATAAAAAGATTGAAGAATCTTCAGCTGCAGCCTTAAATGGAATAAAGGGGGAGGTTCTTACTATAAATGAACTAAGAGGATATAAATCTCCTCTGGAGGAAACCTTAATTAAATCTAGAATGGATGAGGAAACTTTAAATGCCATGTTTGATGCAATTAAAGAGTTTCTGCCAGATTTTCATAGATACTATAGAAAAAAGGGAGAATTGTTAGGCCACAAAAGTGGACTGCCCTTTTATGATCTATTTGCTCCTGTAGGTAAGATGGACAAGACTTACACCTATGAAGAAGCCAGAGACTATATTGTTGAAAACTTTAGAAGCTTTAATAATAAACTGGCAAACTTTGCTGAAAATGCCTTTAATAATAGATGGATAGATGCGGAGCCTAGAGAAGGAAAAAGGGGTGGGGCTTTCTGTTATAATATACATCCAATTAAAGAAAGTAGGATAATGGCTAATTTCAGTGGCAGCTTTGACAATGTTCTTACCCTAGCCCATGAATTAGGGCATGCCTACCATGGCCACTGTCTAAAGGATGAATCTATTTTAAATAGCAGATATCCAATGCCTATAGCAGAAACTGCCTCCATCTTCTGTGAAACCATTGTTATGAATGCAGCCCTAGAGGAAGCAGGGGAGGAGGAAGAATTAAGCCTACTTGAAACATCAATACAAGATGCTGGCCAAGTAATTGTGGACATATATAGCAGATTCCTGTTTGAATCTGAAGTATTTGAAAGAAGAAAGAACCATTCCCTGTCTGTTAAAGAACTGAAGGATATAATGACAGAAGCACAAAAGAAGGCCTATGGCAATGGCTTAGACCATAATTATCTCCATCCCTATATGTGGGTTAATAAGGTACACTATTATTATGCAGAAAGAAACTTCTACAACTTCCCCTATGCCTTTGGTCTCCTATTTTCTAAAGGACTATATGCTAAGTACTTAAAGGATAAGGAAGGCTTTGTTAAAGAATATGATAATTTCCTTAAAGCTACTGGCAAAAACACCATAGCTGACGTGGCTAAAATAATGGGAATTGATGTACGTTCTAAAGACTTTTATAGAAGCTCCCTTAACCTTATTAAGAAGGATATTGAAAGATTTATTAAGCTAGCAGATAAATTTAAGGAGTAGTTTTAGGATGGAAAAAATATTTATCATCTATCTTCTTATAATTAACCTAATTACTTTAATTGTTTTTTCACTTGATAAGCTTAAGGCTAAAAATAATAAGTGGAGGATTAGTGAAAACATACTACTCTTATTTTCCATATTGGGAGGTTCCTCTGGAGCCCTAGTGGCCATGGTTCTTTTTAAGCATAAGACAAATAAATTAAAATTTACCATTCCTATTCCATTGACATTTATTATACACAGAATCCTAGAAATATATATATTTAACTATTTAAAATAGATTAAGGGACCCTTCTGTCGAAAGGGTTCCTTTAATTTTGCCTATTTTTTTTAAAATTAAAGAAGGTTTTTTTTATTTTATGTAGAATTTATTAGTTAGATAATTTTCAATTTTTTTGAAAAAGAGGGTGGAAATCATGGGGAAGAAAGAAAATGACAAGCTTTGTATTATGATTATCCCTCACACTGCTAAGGTAAAAAAATTTTCTATTCCTTCATGGTTGCCTAAAGTTGTATCCATAGCCATAGGCTTGATCATCTTATTTTTAAGCCTCTTTATTAGCAATCTACATAACTCATATGAAAGTTTAAAGGAAAAATATAATATTAAGGCTGCCCAAGTAAATGCTCTTAAGGCGGAAAATGACAAGAAAAACTTTCAAATATTCAATCTTAAAAGTGAAAATGATAAGCTAAGGGAAAAATCTGCTGAAATAGACTACAAGCTAATGGAAATAGACAAGCTACAAAGAGAATTAGAGAAAATAGCTGGGATTCAAAGTCCATCTAGAGGTAAGCTATTAACGAAAACACAAGGTTTACAGGATACAGAATCTACAGATGAACTAAGAATTCTTATAGATACTTTGGATCTTAAAAAAAAGGAACTTCAAGATTTCATAGTAGATATTGAAGAAAGATTTGAATACCTGGAAACCATACCAGATCTATGGCCAACCCATGGAAGGCTTACTTCAAAATTTGGCATGAGACAAAATCCCCTAGGCAGGGGAAGACAATTTCATTATGGTATAGATATTGCTAATTCAAGTGGAACTAATATTGTAGCATCAGCTAAGGGAATAGTTATCTTTTCAGGCTATAAGCGTGGCTATGGAAGAACTGTAATACTTGACCATGAAAATGGCTACAAGACCCTATATGCTCACAATAGCAAAGTACTTGTGTCTGTTGGAGATAGGGTTGAAAAGGGACAGCTTATTGCAAAAATGGGCAGCACAGGAAGAAGCACTGGCTCCCACCTCCATTTTGAAATACATGAAAATGACAAACCAATAGATCCACTAACAATATTAAAATAAGTATAAGGGGGAGAAGGAATGTTTGGAAAAAAGGAAGAATTGGACAAAGGTATTGACACCCTCATAGGTGAAAAGACCAGGATAATTGGAAGGGTTGAAGGAACTGGAAGTCTAAGGGTTGATGGGTATATTGAAGGAGACATGGACTATAAAGGGGATGTGGTTATAAGCAATACAGGAAAGGTTAAGGGAAATATAGCATGTTCAAATATATCCATATCTGGAATTGTAGATGGAAATATAGTAGCAGAAGGCAAGCTAACCATATTAGACTCTGGCAAGGTAATAGGGGATGTGGAAACTAATAATATAGTCATATACGATAGCGGCTTTTTCCAAGGTAATTGTAAGATGAAGGACAGAAGTATAGAAGAAATTGAAGAAAGTATTTAATGTACATAAAGGAGGTCTTGTTTGAAAAGAAGGGTAATTTTCTTATTAGCCTTAATTATATTAATATCCAATGGCGTTTTAGCAAAGGATGATAAAATTATAAGAGAAGAATTTCTCTGTAACTTATTGGGAAAGGGATCTGATAGTAAGGAAAAAATAACAGTAAGAAAGTTAGCAAGTATTCTAGTAGATGAAATAGAAATAACTTATGACAATTATTCATACTATCGATCTTTTATTAATGATGCATCTGATTTAAGTATTTTAAAACTTTATAGTGAAGGCATACTAAAAACTGATGAGAAGGGTAATATATATCCAGATAAGGAGCTTACAGAAAAGGAAGTTAATGAAATATTAAAAAGAATAGACGAGCCTGAAATACCCCCTAGACCTACATATGAAGAAAGAAAAAATATTCCCATACTTATGTACCATGAAATAAAAGATCTGCCCGATCCTAATTTATCTGGCTTATATGTTAGTGAAGAAAATTTTATTATGCAATTAGATGCCCTAAAGGCTAAGGGATACAATGCAGTTACAATGGAAGAGGTATATAACCACTGGATAAACAAGGCACCACTGCCAGAAAATCCAATAGTACTAACCTTTGATGATGGATATGCCTCCCATTATAGTTTTGTTTCAAAGGAATTAAATAAAAGGGGTATGACTGGCACCTTTTACATAATAACCTGGAATGTAGGGAAGGATCCCATAAGGACAAGAGAAAGACTAAAGGAAATGTATGAAGAAGGTATGGAAATTGGAAGCCATACCATTACCCATATTGATGCAAGATATAGCCCTAATGAAACTATATTGAAACAATATAAGGAATCAAAGGAATTTTTGGAAGGAGTAATTGGAAATAAAGTAGAACATTTTTGTTACCCCATTGGAGCAGTAACTGAATATGCGAGAAAGGTATTAAAAGATCTAGGATATAAAACTGCTGTTAGGACAAGCTATGGAAGGGCAAATCCCTCCCAAGGCCTATATGATCTAAAAAGAATAAGAATTGATTATTTTGATACAGTTGATGATTTTTTAAATAAGATAGAAGGAGAATATGTAAAAACAAATATGTCTCAAAAACAAATTAAAAAAAGCAATATCCAAGGCCATATTATGAATAATATAAAAAAGGATAAGGCTAAAGGTTATAGTATAGCAGCCTACTAAAGTATAAACTTCCTTGGATGGATTCCATCCAAGGAAGTTTTATCTATAGGATACTAGGTCCATTAGCTCCACATTGGAAGAAATATAGTCTTTCTTGACAGGTTCATTCTTCATTAAGTCTGTACTTAAATATTTTTTATTATCATCTGCCAATACTGTTACCACTGTGCTTTCATCTCCCAGCCTATCTTGAACCATTATGGCGCCTAATATATTGGCACCAGAAGAAATCCCTACTCCCATTCCTAATTCTGCAGCCATTTTTTGAGCCATTATAATTGCATCTCCATCATGGACATCTATTACCTCATCTAACTCCTCTAAGTTCACAATGGGAGGAATAAATTCATCAGATATACCCTGAATTCTATGGGCTCCTACCTTATAGCCTGTTGAAAGGGTTGGGGAACTGGTAGGTTCCAAGGGATAAAGCTTAATAAGGGGATTTTTTTCCTTAAGGAATCTACCTATTCCCATTATGGTGCCTCCAGTACCTACCCCTGTAATAACTGCATCTGGAGCTAAATTTAATTTTTTAAGCTGAGTCCATATTTCCGGTCCCGTTGTAGTATAGTGGGCTTCTACATTGGCCTCATTGGAAAACTGGCGGGGCAAGAATACCCTATCCTCCTCTTTGGCTATGTCCTCTGTCATCTTAATACTTCCTAAAAAACCACCTTCTTCTGGGCTAACTAGCCTAATTTCTGCACCAAAACTTCTAATGATATTTATTCTTTCCTTGCTCATCCAGTTGGGCATAAATATTGTAACTCTATGGCCTAGGAAGCTTCCAAGGGCAGAAAAGGATATGCCAGTATTGCCACTGGTAGCCTCCAAAATCCTATAGCCTTCTTTGATTTTTCCCAATTCATAGGCCTTTTTCAATATATGAAAGGCCATCCTGTCTTTAATACTGCCTGTTAGATTATAGTATTCTGCCTTAGCAAATATTCTCCGATTTTTGCCCTTATACCTATACCTTATTTCAACTAAAGGTGTATTGCCTATTAGTTTTGACAAATGATCTAACCTGTAAGTTATATCTTCCTTCATCATATGAACTTCTCCCATCATCTTAATAAACCATTCCTTCAACAGTTAATTTTTCACTCCAGAGGAATTTAGAGTACTTAATGGTAAGTTCATCATTTTTGGCAACCACATCGGTCTTTACATAAACATCTATATCTCCTACCCTATGATGGTTATAATCTTTAATATTATCAGGTTTTCCCATCCTAACGGATGGTTGAGGCTCCCCTACCCCTCACGTGCTACAACCTTGAAGCCAAACTTCTATGGCCTTATGTCCCTTTGCTTTAATATATTTTTCAGCCTTTTTATCTATTTTTATATTCATACTGTTTCTTTAACTACACCTCCTTTACTACCTTATCATTGTATACATTCTCATCAAACTCATTCATAAGTTTACTGGATATAATACCTGAAAGCATGGCACCACTTACATTTAGTAAGGTTCTACCCATGTCAATTAAAGGCTCTATGGCTATTAAAAGACCTACTAGGCCTACAGGCATGCCCATGGCTGATAGAACTGTTAAGGCCGCAAAGGTTGCTCCTCCTCCTACTCCTGCAATACCAAAGGATGCTAGGGCAGTAATTATTATAAGTTTAATTAAAAATACTGGATCCATAGGATTAATGCCTAGTGTAGGTGCAATCATTACTGCCAACATGGCTGGATATATGCCAGCACATCCATTTTGGCCTATACTTACACCTAAGGAGGCTGATAGGTTTGCATGACCTTCTGAAACTCCCAGATTTCTTACTTGATTGTTAATATTTAAGGGCAGAGTACCTGCTGAAGACCTGGAAGTAAAGGCAAACATAAACACTGCTCCAGATTTTCTTACATAGTTTATTGGATTTAGGCCAAATAGGGCCAATATAATTAGATGGATTACAAACATAATGGCCAAGGCAACATAGGAAGCTATGACAAATTGTATTAATCTAAGAATTTCTGAATAATTACTTGTAGATACCACAGAGGTCATAAGGGCCAATATACCATAAGGAGTCAGCCTTAAGATCATGGTAACCATTCTCATTACTAAATCATGGAGGGTCTTAATTATTTTAACAAAGTGCTCTGCTGACTCTGGCTTGGTGCGTTTAATTCCTATGGTGGCTAAGGCTACAACAGCTGCAAAGAATACCACTGATAGGGTTGCATTATTTCCTTGACCTGCCAAGGCAGCAAAGGGATTTAAGGGTACTATTTCTATAAGCTGCTGCTGTATAGGTCTTGAGCGGAAGTCCTCCAAGCGCTGTTCTAGGCTTTCACTAGCCTGCATTTCCCTTTCTCCTGCCACTAATCCTTCAGAAGTTAAATTAAATCCTTTGGCAACTACAGCACCTACAAGGGCTGATATGGCTGTAGTAATTAATAAAACTGCCAATATATAAAGGGCCATTTTCCCTAGGTTTTTTGACTCCTGGCTAATAATTGCATTTATAATAGCTACAAATATAAGGGGTGTTACAATCATTCTTAGTAGCCTTACATATCCTGTACCTACCACTGAAAACCAAGCATTGGACCTGGTTATGACTTCAGAACCACTTCCATAAATTAGCTGTAAGGCTGCTCCAAATACTATAGCAATTACTAGGGCTAGTAAGACTCTTACAGTAAAGGATACACCCTTTTTTCTTAAGTTTATGAGAAAAATTATTAAGGCTAGCATTATAATTACATTAATAAGAACTGCTAAGGAAGGATTCATAAACATACCTCCTTTAATTTTTGATATACCTTCTATAGGTATTATTATTTTATTTTTTTCTATACCCAAAAATTACTCTTTATGCCATATTTTACATGTTAATAATTTGCCATACAAAAAATTAAACCAGGAACAAGTCCTGGTATTTTAGGTTCTATATATGAAACTTTTCAGCTTATAATTTCCTCCACTAAATAGGGCCAATATCATAAGGAAAAGTACAAGGGCATTGGGAAATAGCTTTAAATTTTCCACACTATCCATTAGCCAATAAAAGGGGCTAAGCTTTCCTAAATTTTTAATTATAAGAGGTACTTGAGGAAAGGAACTAGCTTCTGAAGCAACTAAGCTTAAGAATAGGCTGACAATACTAAATATCACCGAGCCAAAGGATACAGCCCCCTGATCTTCAAAAATTCTGGTCAGGAACATTGTAAAAGTTATAGAAAATAAGCTGGCCAGTATTATATTAGTCAATACTATAGAAAAACTAGGAATGGAAAAGCCTATTATAAGCTTGCTTATAAATATTACGGCTAAATTTACAATAACTTGGAAGGTCAGGATAGACAAGCATAAGCTGCCTAATATTTCATAGCCCCTATTGGCGGTGGACATGGCCCTGGATAATATATTTTGCCTCTTCATGTTTATTATCCTTTCGCCAATAGAACTAGAGGAAAGAATTATAAAATAAAGGATCATGGTCATGGCCAATAAAAATTCCTTGTCTAGTTTACTGTCCCCAACTTTTACCTGAGCTTTAGTAGCATATTTTAACAGTTCATCTTTATTGTCAATAACCCCTTCCTTAATTAATATTTCCCTTTTAATTTTATTGTTGATCTCCTCCTCCAGCCTAAGCTCAAAGGCCAAGGTGGCATTACCCTCTTCCCTTCTAAAGGCTTTAATATTTGGCTTTTCTCCCTGCTGTATTTTTTCTGTAAAATCTTCTGGTATCTGGTATACTGCAACTACTTCATTTTTATGGAGTAGTTCTAGGGCCTTTTCCTCTTCATTAAAGAATACATTTTCATTTATATTCATCTTTTGGAGAAGCTCTTTTCCGTAACTACCCTTATCCTTTATATCAAAGGCAAGGCTAGTATCTACTACATAGCCACCCTTACTTGATATAAAGTTTATGGCCAAGGTTAAAACTAAGGGGGCTATAAACATTATTAAATAGTTTCCCATGTCCTTCATAGACAATTTCAAATTAATATAGGTTAGCCTTAATAGTTTCACCATGCCTCACCTCTTTTCCTTTCAAGCCCAATTAGGCATATTATATATATAATGACAGATGCTACAAGCATGGACAGTATGCCCCTATTAATGGAGCTAAAATTGTTATATATAAGATAGTTTCTATAGGTCCTTATAATTAAAGCAGCTGGTGCATATCTATCTACTATGCTGGTCAATATACCATTTCCTATTTTACTTATTGGTACATAGGTAACTCCAGCAATAAGCTGAAATATTATTAAGACACTTAAAAGTACATTTGATGTCCTTTTGTCTAGAAATAAGGATACAAAGGCTGATAAGATGGTACTTAATAGGCTTTGAGCCAGAACTATTACTATAAGCAAGTGTATTGATCCAGTAAAGGATAAGCCTAGTAGTCTATAGACCAGTACATATAGGAGGTTAAATACAACTACAAATATATAACTGGATATGAAATTGTAATTAAAATACTGGACTTCTGTCAATGGGGCTGCTATGATCCTGTAATAAAGTTCATTTTCCCTCACTAGATAGTCTCCATTTATTAAAAAGCTTATAACCATAAAGAGCATGTAGCTTAAAAAGGTTATGGAAAAATGTTCATAGCTAGTTAAATTTTTTCTTGTAGTAACTATGGTGTTTTCAATTAACTTATCATTATAAATTTTGGCTATTTGGCCATGGATCCTTTCATATAGGGCTTCCCTTTCTTCTTCTCTTTGGCTTATATCTTCTATATTCTTTTCAATCATCAGGTTAAAATATCTTTCTTCATTGTATTTGTCAACTATTTCAGCCAACATATTTCCATACCTTGGCCTGCCTTCTTCAGTCACCTCAATTTCCACAGGGATATTTCCATTATTTAATAAACTTTCTTCATAACCTTCAGGAATTGTAATGATGTATTCTCCTTCTTCCTTCAAATCTACTATGTTTTTCATTGCTTGGCTTTCTAAAAAGTTCATAAGATTTTTAGATTCCTGTGACTTATCCCTATCTATTACCTTTACGGCCATAAGAGGCATATTGGCTGATGGGACAAACATGTCTTTGTTAAAATATCCTACTACTAAACCTAAAAATATAGGAAAGATGGAAAAGACTAAAATTAAAGAATAAAAATTCTTCACCGTTGACTTAAATACTGTTTTTATAAAGGCAAAAAGCTTCATTCTATCCCCCCTAATCCCTTAAATCCTTCCCTGTTAGGGCTAAAAATACTTCTTCTAAGGAAGGTTCTTCAAAATTGATACTCTTTACCTTTCCATTGTGCTTTTCTATAACCTTTAATAGGGGTTCCAACCTAAAGTTATTCTTATCCACCAAAAGTTTTATTAAGCCCTTTTCTTCAATGCACTCATTGATGCCAGTTAAAGATTTAATGGCCAATAACATTTCTCCCTTATAGTCCAATACCTCCAGTAAAATTCTATCATTGTTGCTGATCATGGACTTTATAGTTTTCTTGCTTCCATAGGCTACTTCCTGGACTAGGTCTATTATAAATATATTGTTACACAACATCTCCACTTCTTCCATATAATGGGATGTATATATGACAGTAGTGCTCTTTTCCCTGTTAATTTTCTTTATAAATTCAAATATGAGGTTTCTGGATTGAGGGTCTATACCTACCGTTGGTTCATCCATAATGAGTATTCTAGGCTGATGCAGGATTGCACAAGCTATATTTAGCCTCCTTTTCATTCCTCCAGAAAACTTCTCTACCTTCTCCTCCCTCTTTTCCTCTAGGCCTATTAATTCTAAGACTTCCTTTATCCTTTTCTTTAATTCCTTTCCCTTAAGGCCATACAAATATCCAAAAAACTCCAGGTTGTCATAGGCAGATATATTGTCAAATAAGGCAATTTCCTGTGGTACCAGGCCAATTTTTTCCTTTATCTTTAAGGGCTCCTCCTTTATGTTATATCCATCTATTATGACCTCTCCATCATTGCTATCCCACAGTCCTGTCATGATCTTTATGAGGGTAGACTTGCCTGCTCCATTAGGCCCTATTAAACCAAAAATATCTCCTTCATCTATGGACAGGGATATGTTGTCAAGAACTATCTTATCATCAAAGCGCTTTGTAATATTTTTCACCTCAATTAGACCCATATAAAAAACCCCCTTAATCTTTCTATTAATATAATAGAAAATTAAGGAGGCCTTAGCTACTATCCTAAGTAACCACTTGCAGTGACTAAAGTCACTTTATTTAACTAAGCCAATCTTAAAGGCAAATATAGCAATTTGGGTCCTGTCCCTTAAATCCAGCTTAGATAGTATGTTGCTTATATTATTTTTAACAGTACCTTCTGATAGATAGAGCTTTTCAGCAATTTCCCTATTGGAAAGGCCATTGGCTATTTCCCTTATAATTGTCACTTCCCTATCTGTAAGGTCATATTTTTTTATTTCCTTTAGATAGTCCTCCTTCCTTGAAACGCCAGATATAATTGTATCTGCCACCTTTGGGTGTACTACCAAGCTTCCCTTAGCTGCCACCTTAATTCCTTCATATATAAGATCATAGGAACTATCCTTTAAAAGATAACCAGAAGCTCCATATTTTAACGCTTGGTATATGTATTCCCTGTCATCAAAGGTGGTAAGTATTAGTATTTTCACATCCTTAAATTCTTCCTTAATAATCTTAGTTCCTAAAACCCCATCACATATGGGCATCCTTATATCCATTAATACCACATGAACCTTATTTTCCCTTACAAAGTCCAAGGCTTCTTGGCCATTTTCACAGGTGCCTACCACCTCTATATCCTCATAGCTAGACAGTATTATTTTAAGGCCTTCTGTTATAAGCTTTTCATCATCTACAATTAAAACCTTGATCCTATTCATTTTATTCACCTACATATTCCTTTTGTAATTTTAAAACTAGCCTTAATAAAAATCCCTTACCCTTTTCTGTCCTATATTCTATATCTCCACCCAGCTCCTTTACCCTTTCCCATATGTTAGTAAGTCCCATGCCCTTTTCAACCTCATCTGCACCTATACCATTATCCCTTAAGGTAAGAATCAGATCTTCCTCATTAAAATTCATAAATATATTTACCTTAGTAGCCTTGCCATGGCGGACTGAATTAGAAAGAAACTCCTGTACTACCCTATATACTACTAAGTACTGGTCTTCATTTAAAGCTGCCTTCTCCTTTGAAAAGCCTAGCTTTACATCTACTCCTGTAAGCTTGCTAAACTGCCTAGTTAAATTTTCAAGGGCAATTATAGGTTCATATTTTTCCATTTCTACTGGCTTTAGCTCCCTAATTGCCTTTCTTACTTCCTCCAAGCCCTTTTTAGCAAATTCCCTTAAATTTGCTGCCATAAGAGCAGCTGCTTTACCATCCTTTTTAGCTATTTTCTCTATGGCTCCTAGCTGGATTATAATAGTAGAAAGGCTATGGCCTACACTATCATGGATTTCCCTAGATATCCTATTTCTCTCCCTAATTTCAGTCAGCTCCCTTATAGAATCAGCATATATTTCTAAATCCCTCTTGGCACTTTTTAGCTCTTCTTCTGAAAGCTTTAACTTATAATAAAGTTTTTCTGCTGCTAATTTTTGACGGTGTTCATACTTCATATAGTAGGATATGAAAAGCAGAATGGTAATTATCCCTAGGTTCAGGGTTAGTATTTTAAGACCTGCATCTTTAGAAGTAAAAAATACAGTTAAATATATTATTAAGGCCATAATAATATTCAACTTATTATTTAAGAATAAGATCCCGTCTAGTGTGCTGAATATAAGATAAAACAAGGCTATCCCACCATAGTATTCATATAGTATGCTGGATAAAATAATTTCCCCTATTAGAGAAGCAAAGACAAAGGCCTCTTTATTCCTAAATACAAAAAATCTCAAATTGTTATTTATAATAAATAGAAGAAGGAGTATTATACCATATTCATCTATGTCTCTTATGTTGAAGGCTACAAAGCCAAATATTATTAGTCCAATTAAAATATACCTAAAAATAGCCATGAATCTATTTCCCACTAGACCCACCTATTCCTATATTTTATGTTTATTTTACCAAATTTTTCTTTTAACCTCTACTAGTATTCCAAAAGAATTCATATAAGCTCCATATTCTTTCATTTAGGCCATTAATATATTAAGGTGACCAACTGTCCCCTTTTATACATGCCTTCTTTTTTTAATTATACTTTTTGTTGTCTTTACTAATACATTTAATATAAGATAAAGGGGTACCCCTATAAAGGCGCCTAGTAGGCCAAATAGGTTAACACTAATTAGTATTACCAGTATTACTTCCAAGGGATGAAGCTTTAATTTATCCCCAACAATTTTAGGAGTTATTAGATCACCTTCTGCCTGTTGCACTACTACAGCCAATATTATTACCTTTAATACCATCTTCATATCTATAGTAAGGGCTATTAGAACTGCAGGGGCTGCCCCTAAAAAGGGTCCTAAAAAGGGAATTATATTTGTTATCATAGCAAAAAAGGCCATGAGAAGTGCATTGGGCATTCCTATAATTAGATATCCTATGAACATAATAAGGCCAAGGATAAAGCTGACTAAAAGCTGGCTAGATATATACATGGATAAAACCCTATCTATATTTTTAAGGCCATCCTTTATTTCCTTAATATAGGCCTTAGGCATAAAAGATATGAACTTATTGTAAAATAGTCTATCATCCTTTAATAAATAGAATAAGATAAAGGGTACTAACACAATTTGGGTTCCAATATCCCCTATTCGTCCAACATAGCCTAGTAGTTTCTTACTTAAGTCCAATAAAAGGCTCCTGAAACGATTTATTATCTCCTTAGTTATATTAATATCATCTGGAATTATGCCATCTGGTATAAAGTCCAGTATATCATCTAAAAAGCCCTTTATATCTATATTTTTATCTAAAAGAGCCAAAAATTCATTTTGAAACTGATTCATGAGGGTATTGCCACCATAGGCTATGAAAATTACCAGAATAAAAGCAAAGCCCAGGATTACTGCTAAAACCATAAGGCCCCTATGGATCTTATACTTTCCTAGCCATCTAACTACTGGCCTGATCATGTAGTATAAAAAGAGGGATATTATAATGGGAGTTATTAGCATATTTAGTGTCTCTAAAATAGGGCGAAAAAAAGCTTTTAAATTGTTCAATATAAGTATTATAATTAATAGAAGGCAAATTTTTATAAGCACTCTTAAGGTCCTATCCTTATCCATAGATAAAATTCTCCTTTTACTATCCTTTTATTATATAATATAGTTAATTATACCAGATAAAGTAGGATTGTTGTTACATTATTGCCTCTTGCTAATTAAATCCTTATATGATAGCATCTTTCATATGTAAAATAAATATTATGTATTAAGTATGACCAAATGGTTGACATTTTAAATATTAGAATAAATTTCCGTATTGGAGGGAGAGAAATGAAAAAAAATGTATACGTACTGTGTGGAGGTAAATCAGCAGAACACGAAGTGTCCCTTAAAAGTGCTTCAGCAATACTAAATGCTTTGGATAAGGAAAAATATGATGTATATCCTGTATTCATTACTAAGGAAGGTGTTTGGTGTAGTTTAGGGTTACTTAAGGATGAAATCAAAAATCCAGAAGACCTACAGGTAGAATCTAATGAATCCATAGCTAAATCTATGGGTAAATTCTTAACAGAAGTGCTAAAGGAAGGAGAAAATAGTATAGTATTTCCTGTAATTCATGGAACATTTGGAGAAGATGGAACCATACAAGGATTGTTGGAACTTTTAGACATTCCCTATGTGGGAAATGAAGTATTGTCTTCTGCAGCAGGAATGGATAAGGTAATTATGAAGGATATATTTGTAAGGCATAAGCTACCCGTTGTAAAATACACTTCCTTAAGATACCATCAATGGGAAGAGGATAAGGAACAGGCCTACAAGGAAATTGAAGAAAAACTTGCCTATCCTTATTATGTAAAACCAGCCAATTTAGGTTCCAGTGTTGGAATAAGTCGTGCAGAAAATAGGGAAGAACTTGAAAAGGCTATTATAGAAGCTTTTAAATATGATATAAAAATAATCATAGAGGAAGAAGTAGTAGCAAGGGAAATGCAAGTATCGGTTATTGGCAATGATTATCCTAAGGCCTCTGTGCCAGGGGAATTTATTATGGAAAGGCCCTTTTTTGACTATAATGCAAAGTATATAGATGGCAAAATAATACCAGTAATACCAGCAAGGCTAGAGCCAGAAGTAAGCCAAAGGGTAAGGGAATTAGCAGTAGAAGCCTTCAAGGTATTAAACTGCTATGGCCTTGCAAGGGTGGACATATTTGTAACAGATGATAATGAAATATTTGTAAATGAAATAAACACCATGCCTGGATTTACAGCCTTAAGCATGTCTCCAGCCTTGTGGAAGGCCACAGATGGTACTACCTATTCAGAACTAATAGAAAAATTATTAGAACTTGGATTTGAAAGATACAAGCAAAAGAAGGCAATTAAAAGAACGAGGTGAAAATATGATTAAGCGTTCTTTAATAGACATAGCTAAAATGGCAAAGGGTAGTGGCCTTAAAAGGGAACATGAAAATATAATAATAAAAGGTGTATCAACAGACTCTAGAACCATAGAAGAGGGCCAGCTATTTATTCCCCTCATTGGGGAAAAGTTTAATGGCCATTTATTTGTAGAGGATGCCTATAAAAAGGGAGCTAAGGCTGCCTTGTGGAATAAAAATGAACCTTTACCTAATATAGATATTCCACTTATATTTGTAGAGGATACCCTTATGGCACTACAAGATTTAGCAAGGGCCTACAGAGCCCAGCTTAAGGTAAAGGTAATAGGTATTACTGGCAGCAATGGCAAAACTACCACCAAGGACATTGTAGCCAGTGTTTTAAGTACCAGGTACAAGACTAAAAAGACCTTAGGAAATTTAAATAATGATATAGGCTGTCCCCTTACACTTCTTAACTTAGATGAAGATACAGAAATGGCAGTTATTGAGATGGGCACAGAAAGATTTGGTGAAATATCCAATTTAACTAATATTGCAAAGCCTGATGTAGCCATCATAACCAGTATAGGAAGGGCCCATTTGGAAAACTTATATACAGAAGAAAATATTGCAAGGGCCAAATTAGAAATATTAGAAGGCTTAGATCCTAATGGACTCTTTATATACTTTGGAGATGATCCTACTTTAAGGAAGGTACTTAAGGATTTCCCCATAGAACATAAGGTTTTAACCTATGGCAGTGAAGAATCTAATGACTATGTAGCTAAGGTGGACAGCATGAATGAGGAGGGCATATCTTTTACTCTAAAGGCCCCTTATGAAAAATCATTCTTTCTACCCCTATTGGGAAAACACAATGTATTTAATGGCCTGGCCGCCATTGTGGTAGGAGAATATTTTAATGTACCTGCAAATTTAATCCAGGAAGCTTTTAATCATATTGATAAAACTGGCATGAGGGATGAATTAATACATGCCAAGGGCTTCACCATATTAAACGATTCATACAAATCAAACCCCGATAGCCTCCTGGTACAACTGGAAACCCTATATAATGTGGATAAGTACAGCCAAAAGATTGTGGTTTTAGGAGATATGTTAGGTTTAGGTGAAGATGAAGTAAGGCTTCATGAGGAAGTAGGTAAAAGCATAGATGGAAAAGAAATTGATTATGTATTTACCATTGGCCCCTTGGCTAAATACTTAGGAGAGGCTTGTAAAGCTAGTTTAGGAACAGATAGGGTTATCCATTTAGATAGCAAGGAAAAAATAGTTGAAGAAGTAAAAAAGGTCATTAAACCAAATTCCATAGTATTAGTTAAGGCTTCTAGAAGTTTGGAGCTGGAAGATATAGTATATGCTTTAAAGGAAGAAGTTGTACTTAACTAAATAAAATAGCATTTTTCAGGAAGGTAGCTAAGCTACCTTTCTTTTTTGGACACTTTTTCCAATATTTTGATATAATTTTAATTAGTAGATCCTTAAGTCCTAAGTTACAAATTATCATGTAAATCTTTTATACTATGACTGGAATAATATATTTCACCTATAGCAAATACTAAATAGGATGAATTATATTAATTTCCCTTCATTTGATTATATTGCAGGAGGTAATTCTATGGCTTTTGAAATGAATAAAATTTATCATGGATTTAAATTAGTTGAAGAAGAGTATGTGGAAGAAATCCAATCTACAGCAAGAATATTTGTCCATGAAAAAACTGGTGCCAGGCTCCTTTCTTTGGAAAATGAAGATGATAACAATGTATTTTCCATAGGCTTTAGGACCCCTCCATCAGATAGTACGGGAGTAGCCCATATTATAGAACATTGTGTCTTGTCTGGTTCTAGAAAATATACTACCAAAGAACCCTTCATGGATATGGCTAAAGGCTCCCTTAACACCTTTTTAAATGCTATGACCTTTAGTGATAAAACCCTTTATCCCATTGCCAGCAGAAATGAAAAGGACTTTTTCAATTTAATGGATGTATACTTAGATGCAGTCTTTTATCCAAAAATATATGATATGGAGGAAATGTTTATGCAGGAAGGTTGGCATTATGAAATATTTGATGAAAAGGAGCCTATTAGGTATCAAGGGGTAGTATATAATGAAATGCTAGGAGCCTACTCCTCCCCTGAAAGGATACTAAGTGAAAGTATAAGTAAATCCCTCTTTCCAGATACCATTTATAAGTATTCTTCTGGTGGAAATCCAGAGGCAATACCTGACTTAAGCTATGAGGAATTTCTAAATTTTCATAGGAAGTTTTACCATCCATCAAATTCCTATATTTTCCTCTATGGTAACGGAAATATTGAAAAAAGGCTTAAGCATATTAATGAGGAATACTTGTCTAATTTTCATAAGGAAGAAATAGATTCAAAAATACAGCTCCAAAAACCCTTTAGTTCTAGAAAGGAATTGGTAGAATATTATCCTATTTCTAAGGATGAGGATGAAGATAATAAATCCTATTTAAGCCTAAACTTTGTCCTAGGAGAAAATACAGATCCAGAAACCTATCTAATGACCAGTATATTAAGCCAGCTATTAATTGATTCTGAAGCAGCACCCTTAAAAAATGCACTTTTGGATAAGGGTCTTGGCCAGGATATATTCTCAATGTCAGTAGGAGGTATTCAAGCTGGCTTTGGTATAGTCGCCAAAAACGTAAACAAAGATAAAAAGGATGAATTTGAAAAAACTATATTTGAAGGCTTAAACAAAATTGTAAGGGAAGGCTTAGACAAGGAATTAATTAAGGCTAGTATAAATGTTGTAGAATTTGACTTAAGGGAAGCTTCAGGTTTTGCAACTAAGGGAATTGCCTACAATATTCTATCCTTAGAAAGTTGGCTGTATGATGGCCATCCTTTAATACACCTTAAATATGAAGATACCTTAAATAAATTAAAAGCCTATGTTGATACAGATTTTTATGAAAGATTTATTGAAGAAAAACTTATAAAGAATCCTCACAGCTCCCTAGTTATAGTAAATCCTAAAAAAGGCCTAGGAGAAGAAAAGGAAAGAAAGGTAGTAGAAAAACTAGAAAGCTATAAAAAATCCCTATCTGAAGAAGAAATAAATGAGCTTATAGAGAAAAACATTAAACTTAGGGATATGCAAGTAAAAGAAGATTCTGAAGAGGCCAAAGCTACTATACCAAAATTATCCTTGTCTGATGTAGAAGCCAAGGCTGAAAAAATACCCCAGGAAATAATAAGAGAAAAGGGATATAGCCTATTAAATCATAATATATTTACAAGCAAAATATCCTATTTGGATTTTTACTTCGATACCAGTATGGTAGAAGAAGAACTTATACCCTATGTAAACTTGCTAGCACAAATATTAGGCAAAATAGACACTAAGAAAAAGTCCTATACTGACCTTTCCAATGATATTTTTGTAAATACAGGAGGCATAAGCTTTTCTACTAATTTGTTTGTTGAAAAGGATGATTTTGATGTATATTATCCAAAATTCATTGTAAGGGGAAAAGCCCTAAGGGATAATATACCTAAATTAGTTGAGCTAATACATGAACTAATAACAGAATCTAAAATAGAAGATAGGAAGAGAATAAAGGATATAATAGCCAGGATAAAGTCAAGAATAGAAATGGGCATATTTAGTAATGGCCATTCAGTGGCCATGAGAAGGGTAAGCTCTTATTTCTCTTCTTCCGGTAAATATGCAGAAAAATTACAGGGATTAGATTTCTACTGGTTTATAAGCAATTTAGTTAAAAACTTTGACAATATTAGTGATGAAATACTAGCTAATTTAAGTAAGGTGTATAGAAAGATATTTAATATCAATAATCTAATTATAAGCTTTACTGGAGAGGAAGAAGACTTTAAAATCCTAAGGGACAATTTACCCCTTATTACAGAAAATATAAATAGTGATAAGTTCCAAGCTAAAGAATATAAATTTACAGAAGAAGCATTAAATGAAGGCATACTGTCTTCTGCCAATGTGCAATATGTATCAAAGGGATATAACTTAAAGAAGTTGGGATATGAATATAAGGGCAGCCTACTGGTTTTATCCACCCTTTTAAGCAGGGAATATCTTCACAACAAAATAAGGGCTCAAGGAGGAGCCTATGGGGCAGGTATAAGTATTGATAGATCTGGCCATGTAATTACCTACTCCTATAGGGATCCTAACCTAAAGGAAACCATAGATGTATATGATGGTATGGCAGAATATATAAATAGTTTAAGTTTAAGTGAAGAAGACTTTACCAACTTTATAATAGGAACCATATCTAGGCTGGATCCAGCCCTTACCCCCTATATGAAGGGCCAGATTGCTACAAGCAGATTTATATCAAATTTAAGATTTGAAGACATACAAAAAAATAGGGAAGAAGTTTTAAGTACAAGGCTTAAGGATATAAAGGAGGCTGCTTCATTATTAAGGGATGCTATGGATAAAAATTATTTCTGTGTCCTAGGTAATGAAAATAAAATAAGGGAAAATGAAGGTTTGTTTAATAATTTAGTACAACTTAATAAATAAAGGCATATTGCAGAGGCAATATGCCTTATAATATTATTTAATTGAACAATCTACTCTTATAGACATAATTAATTGGAATCCTATATATTTTATGTGGTATCTTATATGGGGTACAAAATATTTGGAGGTGATATGTATGATTAAAAAACTACCATTACCTATTGTTGGCCTAATGTTAGGACTGGCAGCCTTAGGAAACCTGGTCCTATCCTATGGAAGTACTTATAGAAATATTTTTGGCCTCATTTCTGGACTTTTATTAATACTCCTACTTATAAAAATAGTAAAATATCCTAAAGACATTGGAAATGATTTAAAAAATCCTGTTGTAGCCAGCGTTTTCCCTACTCTATCAATGGGCATTATGCTTCTATCCACATATATACCTAATAAATCTATTGGATTTATTATATGGATAATAGGATTAGTATTTCACATTGGACTTATAATTTGGTTTACTGTAACTTATCTATTAAAGTTCAATATTAAGCAGGTTTTTCCCAGCTGGTTCATTGTGTATGTGGGAATTGCTGTAGCTGGTATTACAGGACCTAATTTTAATATGGCATCTGTAGGTAAAATGGCCTTCTGGTTTGGGTTTATATCCTACCTTATACTATTACCCATTGTTCTATATAGACTCTTTAAGGTTAAAGACATTCCAGAACCAGCACTACCTACCATAGCCATTTTAGCTGCACCAGGTAGCCTTTGCTTGGCAGGTTATATGAATTCCTTTGTAGAAAAGAATATGGCCATTGTGTGGTTACTGCTTATTCTATCCCAACTACTATACTTTTTGGTCCTATCAAAACTGCCAAGCTTATTGAGATTAAAATTTTATCCTAGTTATTCAGCCTTCACCTTCCCCTTGGTTATAAGTGGTGTAGCCTTGAAGCTTACCAATGGCTTTTTAACAAATACAGGCAAGGCAATTTCTTTCTTAAAGTACCTGGTCAAATTTGAAGAGTTGGTGGCCTTGGTTTTAGTCCTTTATGTGCTATTTAGGTATGTTGGCTTTTTATTTGCCACAGCTGAAAAGGCTAAATAAGAAAAGGAATGTAGCCTAGTATCTAGACCTACATTCCTTTTCTTATCTCCTTAATATGGACAGCCTTTCAATCCTATTAAAGGCCTCCTCCATTTCTGAAATGCCAATGGTTAAGGCCAACCGAATATAGCCCTCTCCACACTCTCCAAAACCTATGCCTGGTAGGGCCAGAATATGGGCTTCTTTCAAGAGAAGGTCGCAAAATTCAGTGCTGCTTAAACCCGTTTCCTTTATATTAACAAACATATACATACTACCTCTGGGAGGTAATGTAGAAAGCTTTGGTATTCTACTGATCCTGTCATAGGCATACATCATTCTACTCTTAATTTCCTCTACAAGCGGTGGGCAAACTTCCCTTCTTAACCTTAAGGCGTGTAAGGCAGCCCTTTGGGAAACAGAAGGGGCCGTAAAGACGTTGTTTTCGTTAATGTCCTTAACAACATCTATTATAAAATCTGGTGCCAATATATATCCAACCCTCCAGCCAGTCATAGCAAAATTCTTTGAAAAGGAGGAAATAGTAATGGTCCTCTCCTTCATGCCACCAAAAGAAACCATTGGAATAAAAGGTTCATCAAAGCTAAATTCAGTATATACATCATCGGCTATAACTATTAAATCATATTTTTTAGCAACCATGGCAATTTCCTGCATAGTCTTTCTCTTATAGCAGGTACCTGTAGGATTGTGAGGAGTGTTAACTATTATAGCCTTAGTCCTATTAGTTATTAGTGCCTCCAACCTTTCCACATTTATTTCAAACATCTCTTCTTCATAGGTTGGTAAAAAAATAGGTTTCCCTCTAGCCAATTTAACCTGCTGAGGATAGGGAGTATAATAAGGATTAGGAATTATTACCTCATCTTCATCATCTAAAATGGCTTCCAAAACCAGCCACATGGCATGGGAGCCACTGGCAGTAACCATTACCTCTTCCCTCTTAAAATCTAATCCATATTCATCCCAATAAAACTTGACAATCTCATCCCTTAACTCTGGATCCCCATAGGAATCTGTATAATGGGTGTGGCCATTCTTGGCATCCTCCATGGCTAAATGAATTATAGGCTCAGGGGTAGTAAAATCTGGATCTCCTAGGCTAAAATCCACAATATTTTTATATTTCCACAAAAGGTTTGCACTTTCTGCCATTGGCGTGGTAATTGAATTCCAGTACCTTTTAGATATAAACCTATGCTTCATATGTGTACTCCTTCCTATCTTAAACTAATGTTAGCTGTTTTTCTACTTATAAATCCTTTTCCTACTATAATACAACAGAATTTAATTATTGACAAACTAATTTTTTATTGACACTTTTAGTTTTCTTCATTATAATGAGAAAAATAATTTAAACAAGAAGGATCAACATGGAAAGCACAAGGTCTATTTTAGTGGCCTTCCTGGCATGAGCCAGGACCACATAGTGTTAAAAAATACTTAAGGCCCATTGCCATGCCTGTTCTTTAGCTACTCCTAGTTTCTGAAGGTTTTCAAATCTTGTTTTTACCTTCTTCCACCTTTTCCATGTTATCATCCGGATTCTTCTCCTTACCCAAGGGTGAACTCTAAATCTGCATTTTCCT
>JAAYFE010000148.1 GCA_012728365.1 Tissierellia bacterium | reverse complement strand
TGAATGGTTATGTCTTTCTACAATTTCAAAATCGCCTAGTATTGCAACATTGTACAGGGTAGTAGCAATTTTACATACCCCACCACCTTCAGTTTGAACTAAATTGGCTCCAGCAAAGGAAGTTCCCATCTTATATCCTCTTTCTCCTGTATAGGGTCCTATTAGCTGGTTCTGGGAAAATGTGCCTTTAGGAGGTATTACTATTCCTTTAGCTGACTTTGCAGCTAAATCTACATTGTGGCTTTCTCCAGGCAATGGATCTATTAACACTGAACAATATGCAGCCATGAGAATATATGCACCGTTTTCTTCTTGAGTCTTTAAGAATTCTTCATCTTTTGCCCAAGGCAAGTTTCTTACTGGACCAGAAATGTCTGGAACATCTATTTCAAAGCCATTGTCTTCATTACTATCCATTTGGATTTCAACAGTTCCTTCTTTTATATCAATATGTCCCTTTGCTTCTATAGTATTAGAATATCCAAAAATTAAAGATACTAGTAAAACAACTATAAATGCTGAAATCCTATTTTTTACCATATTTAGCCTCCACAAATTATTTACTGCTTTAATATAGTTTTTATTTAAGTAAATAAAATATTCATGGCTAATATTACTGTTTTTCTAAATTTTGGATTTTTTGATGCTTATTATCTATTTTAATCTACATATTGTTTTGCTTGAGTATTATACATATTTGCATAGAGACCATTTTGTTCCATTAGTTCCTCATGAGTTCCGACCTCCGCAATTTCTCCTTTGTCTAATACAATTATCCTATCTGCTATTCGTGTACTAGAAAGCCTATGGGATATAAATATAGAGGTCTTTTCCTCTGTAAGTTTTAGCATATTCTCAAATATCTCTTCTTCACTTTTAGGATCTAAGGCTGCAGTAGGTTCGTCTAAAATAACAATACTACCATCCCTTGCTAAAGCCCTTGTAATAGCTATTTTTTGTTCTTGACCTCCAGAAGGAAGTAGACCATTATCATCAAGAATCTTTGTCAAATAACTTTTAATCCCCTTTGGCTGACCCTCTACCCATGATTTAACTCCAGTTTCCTCCAGCTTACTCCAAATCATTTCCGTTTCTTTTTCAGTGATGAATCTTTCTTCCTTTCCTAAAATATTTTCATTTAACTTTATTGGCAACAGCTTGAAATCTTGAAATACAATAGATAATTGCTTTTTATATTCTTCTATTGGTAAGCTTAAAATATCTATACCATTAATAAATATTCTGCCTTTTTGCGGCCTGTACAATCTACATAATAGCTTTACTATTGTAGTTTTACCTGCACCATTTTTACCAACAATGGCCAATGTTTCTCCTGGATATACTTTAAAATTTATATTCTTTAGTATATCTTCTTTTGCAGTTGGATATCTAAAGGTAACATCTTCAAAAGCTATAGAAGCTGGCTTAATTAAAAAGTTATTCGGTACTTCTCCCTCTTTCTCTATTTCTTCAATATTTAAAAATTCATAATATGGATCTAAATAAACACTTAGGGTAATTAGGTCTGTATATCCTTGTATTAAACTATTAAATGACCGTCCTAATTGGTTGCTAGCAGCATAGAGCATTGTAAATGTACCTGCTGTTATTCTAGTAGCTAATAGACTAAGTCCTAATATAATAAAAGTAATAGTTATTTGAATTTGCACAATTGATTGAGTTAATCCATTCCAAAATCCATGTTTGGTAAAATACTCATGATTAATAATAAGAATTTTATCCATTATCTCTTCTGCCTTCTTTATAAAAAATTTATCTCCTTTGTATAATCTCAAATCCTTTGCAAAGCGAAAATCTGTGGCAACTGAACATAGATATCGGAAAGCTCTGTTTTCAGGAATACCCCTCTTTGCATTGTCTATGTCTAAAAACCTAATCCTGTTAAAACAGGGAATTGTAAACATGTTGCATAATAAAATAAGAAATACCAATCTCCAATCATTCTTTATCAATATGCCTGTTACCATAACGAGAGTAATCAATGATGCAGCCATATTTGAAATAGTTTCAACAAAGGTAATTATATTATAAGTTCCTTCCTTGCCTCTTTCCAGCAAATCTAAATTTGATTTTTTTTCGCTATTCTCCAAACTAATATTTGTAGCCTTTATTGCTAGTTTCTTAACTGCATCTAGCTCTAAAATATACATATTCACATTTAAGTGATTTCTACATATGGAAGTAGCAAGTTGAAATACAAAATTTCCTAAAGCTATTCCTCCTATATAAATGAGTAGTCTATTAACACGCCTCATATATAACAGTTCGTCTAGTATATATTTTGGTAATATGATATTTACCAAAGGAGATAAGCCCTGAAAAATTGCAAGGGCAAATATTAGTGGCAACATATATTTATAATCCCTGGATATTTCCTTTAAGAATAGGGGTAAGGATTCTAATTTAGTTTTCATATAAAGCCTCCTTTCCTGCATCATTTTCTCCGTAGTATTTTGCTTGTATATCAAACAAAGCTTTATACTCTCTATTTAAAGCCATTAATTCATCATGTGTACCTAATTCTATAATTTTACCATCTTTTAAATATGCCACTCTGTCACAAAATTTTGTACTAGCTAATCTATGAGATACATAAATGCTGGTTTTGCCTTTACTAAGTAAATGGTACTGTTCATATAGCTTGGCTTCAGCTAATGGATCTAAGGCTGCAGTAGGTTCATCTAGCATTAGGAATTTGCTATTTTTATAAAGTGCTCTTGCCAAATACAATTTTTGTCTTTGTCCTCCAGATATATCTAAGCCTTCATCATCTAGGATTCTTAGTAATACAGTATCCACGCCCTTAGGTAATCCTTCTATTATTTCTTTAATTTCAGAATCATTAATTGCCTTATTTAGTCTATCTTCATCAACTTTTTCCTCTAATGTAATATTGTCCTTAATAGAAAATGGAAAGATCATAGCATCTTGGAAAACTACTCCAATTAGTTCCCAATAAATATCATCTGGTATTTTGCTAATATCTATGCCATTTAGGTATATAGTACCTGAATCTGGTTTATAAAGTTTACATAAAAGTTTAATTAGTGTACTTTTACCTGCACCATTCTCTCCAACCAAAGCTATCTTTTCCCCTGCTTTTATACTTAAACTTAAATTATCCAAAACATTCTTCTCATCTTTTGGATATTTAAAACTTACATTGACAATATCAATTGTAACTGAATCACTATTTATGAGTTTCCTAATATCATTTATGTCTGTAATATTTTTAGAAGCCTGCTTTTCTTTTTCCATCAAATTAATAAAATGGGTAAACCTATTGCTTTCCTTACGAATATCTGATATTTGCCTTAAGGATTCTTGCAATATAACTACTAAAGATGTGGTTCCACTTGTATATAGAAAGAATTGTGAAGGCTCTATTTGACCCTTTAATAGTAGGCTAGAAATATATCCGAATAATGTTATATCCCTTACTATATTTAAAATTGCAACTGCTGTATCCATTTGAATGTTTTTCCTGCTTACTGATTTTGTAATAATTTTTAATTGCTCTATAAGTTTATTACAATAACTTTCAAGAACATCTATTAATGAATAAAGCCTGATATCCTTTCCATAGCTTGGGTCAGTCATCATATTTGTGAAATGTAAATATCGCCTTTCATAATCTCCCCTTTCATTCCAAGTTGATTCATCGAAATAAGCTGCCTTTGAATTGAAATAAAAGGATCCTAAGACCAGTAAAAATATTAGCATTATAATCCATAAGGACAGTGTTGACATTAACCCTAAAAAACCGATAGATGCAAATATATTCCCAAACAAACTAAGCATAATAAGAATTATCCCACCAGCTCCTTGCATAGGATTTATTATTGATATGTTTGCTAATTCTATTTTTGTTAAATGTTCAGGATTAAGAGTATTTTCATAAGGCATTGTTAAGGAATACTCCATTAAATCACGAATCAAATTATAGCGTACATTATTCATTCTCATCCTATAATTACCCTTTAAATACGAGGTTCCCATGACACATATAACTGACAATGCTCCCCCTAAAACCACACACTGTATCATCCTATGCAATTGTCCTATGGAAGCTAAGGATATAACCTTTACTGGCACAGCAACCCATATAAAGGGATATATTGATGAAAGAATAGTATAAATAATCATAATGGGTATCATAAGAAAATCATATTTCCTTATCTTTTTAAACAAAAACCTAATAGTTTTAAACATAAAATCCCCCCTATTACAATTAGTATAACATTGTAATAAAGGGGGATGTGCACCTGTTTTTAGCGAAATTAATCATTTATTTTTGTATCTTAATCATATGTTTTGTCTTTATTCTTGAAAATAGCTCTTCTAATTTCAATGCATCCTTATAGCGTCTGTTTTTAATATATGCTTCTTTTAAGGAGTTTTTATGAAAATTCATAAATCCATATCTCCCATCTTTTAAGAATCTAGCCATTAAAGATTCCAATAGAGGAATATAATCCTTTGATTTTTCCGGATTTCCACCTGCCTGTAATTTGGTTACTTCCAATAATTCAGTAATTTCTTCATAATAAGGCTTCTTATATTTATCCCAATCTTCTAACTGACTATTTTTTTTGTAGCCTTTAACATACTTTTCCATTTCATGTATCCATTTATATGCTGCTTCCATATTGCCCTCTTTAATCTCCAGTACAGCCCATTTATGATATGCAAGAAAATCATCCTTATCAGCCTTTTCTAAATACTGCCTAGCCTTTTTATAATTCCCCAAGGAAATATAGGTAGCCCCCATATTATAGTACATAATTTCTAATTCTCTTGTCCAGTTAGTGTTCTTAAGAAAATTCATGGCCTTTTGATATTCTTCAATCATTGCCTCTTCCATATTATATGCAGAATAAATTCCCCCTAAGAGTAAATACACTTGAGATAGTGCCCATGTATTTCCTTCATCTAATGCAAAATTAATAGCCATTTTAGACAACTTGTTCACTTGGTTATATTCTCCATTATTCCAGTAAGTAATCATAAGAGCTAGAGTAGAATAGCTATTTTGCAAAATCCTATGTGCCTTTTTTCTCTTCTCCAGGATTACATCTCTATCTTCATATCTATCTATTAAATAATACCAGCCTAGTTGTTCCTGACTCATAAATTCTACACATTGATCAAGAATATTCAATACATCTTTATCCTCATATTCCATAGCCTTTATAATCATCCAATCTAAAGCTAAAGGACTATAGTTTAATTTCTCATCCTGATGTTCTAAGACCTTTAGGGATTTAGGTTCAAATTGATAAATTGTTTCATAGAAATACTGTTTTATATAATACCTCATATCATCAACAAACTCTTCATTATTCTCATAATTAATGCCTAGTTCTTTATATAATTTTACAAGCATATCAGGATCTACTTTCTGTTTGCCTCTTTCTATTTTAGAAAGTGTACTAACACTGCATATCCCATTTACCACTTCCTTAAGCTCCTTACCTTGCCGTAACCTTTCAATCCTAAGCATTTGTCCTTCTGCATTAATTTTATTGTTAAGCATAGTTAACACTCCTTTAAATACTATCCCTTTTATTAATCACTAAGAGCCTTATTAACTGCCTCCTTCCATCCTTTATATATATTTTCTCTTTTTTCAATTTCCATTTGAGGTTCAAAGGACATATTTACATTCCACTTCTCCCATATTTCTTCCTTGCAGGACCAAAATCCTACAGCAAGTCCTGCCAAATAAGCAGCACCTAAGGCTGTTGTCTCTATAATATCCGGCCTTTTTATTGGTACTCCAAGTATATCTGACTGAAACTGCATAAGGAAATTGTTTGCTGACGCTCCACCATCAACCCTTAGCTCTTTAAGGCTAATACCAGAATCCTCTTCCATAACCTCAAGTACATCCCGGGTCTGATAGGCTATGGATTCCAAGGCTGCCCTTATAATATGGTTTTTATTTGCTCCCCTTGTAAGGCCTACTATAACACCCCTTGCATCCATATCCCAATAAGGTGCTCCCAAGCCTGTAAAGGCTGGCACCAAATATACCCCATTGCTATCTTCTACCTTCTTAGCAAAATACTCACTATCACTTGCATCATGTATAAGCTTAAGCTCATCCCTTAACCACTGTACTCCCGCTCCTGCAACAAATATACTTCCTTCAAGGGCATACTCCACTTTACCATCAATTCCCCAGGCAATAGTTGTTATAAGTCCATTTTGGGATTTCACCCTTTCTTCTCCTGTATTCATAAGCAGGAAGCAGCCTGTACCATAAGTATTCTTTGCCATTCCTGCTTTAAAACAGGCCTGTCCAAATAGTGCTGCCTGCTGGTCACCTGCTATGCCTGCAATGGGTATCTGTAGTCCTCCAAATATATTGGGATCTGTATATCCATATATGTAGCTAGATGGCTTAACCTCTGGTAGCATGGACTTAGGAACCTTTAATTCATCAAGTAACTTTTCATCCCACTTAAGTTCCTTAATATTATATAGCATAGTCCTGGATGCATTGGAGTAATCAGTAACATGAACCTTTCCTCTTGTTAGATTCCAAATAAGCCAGGTATCTATATTGCCAAAAAGTAACTCTCCTCTTTCAGCCTTTTCCCTAACCCCTTCCACATTATCTAAAATCCATTTAATCTTTGTAGCGGAAAAGTATGCATCTATTACAAGGCCAGTATTTTCCCTTATGTACTCCTCTAGTCCCCTTCTTTTTAACTCTTCACATATTTCAGCTGTCCTTCTACACTGCCACACAATAGCATTGTATATAGGCTTACCAGTGTTTTTGTCCCATATTACTGTAGTCTCCCTCTGATTAGTAATTCCAATGGCTGCTATTTCTTCTGGCCTTATACCTGCAGTTTCCATAACCTCCCTTGCCACTCCAGACTGGCTACCCCATATTTCCATTGGATCATGTTCTACCCAGCCAGGATGTGGATAATATTGGGTAAACTCCTTCTGGGCCATTTTTACTATTTCTCCTCTATGATTAAATATAATTGCCCTTGAACTTGTAGTACCCTGATCAAGGGCTAGTATGTATTTTTTCATTAGCACCCTCCCTCCCCTTGGTCTATTAGCTATATGACTTTCAAATAATTATATCATACAAATATTTATCCTGTTACCCTTATCCTTTGGACTATTTGCTGAACACTTTATGATCAATAGCAATAAAAAGGGATGGATAAGATTATCTCATCCATCCCTGTAGGCTAATTTACTTATTATTTATCAGCTATCTTACTTGGAGCACTGGCAAATAGTATTCTGTATCCTTGTACAGCCAAAACAATGGCAAGTATGAATAATAAAACTGGAAATACTACCATTACATAGTTAGAATCTATGAAGTTACTTTTAATTAGGAATCCTAAAGCAGTTAAGGTGACTATAAGCATAAATATCATGGGTATAGTTAACATATTGAAGCTCTTCTTGTTTTTCTTTAGCCACAAGGCTACAGCCATTAAGGCTAGTGCTGCCAGTAATTGGTTGGCAGAACCAAATATAGGCCATATTCTATTCCAGCCTGTTACTGCAAGTAAAGCTCCTAATACTACTGTTATGGTAGTAGATACATACATATTTGTAAGAGGTGATTGGGTTTCCTTTTCTGGATCTTCAAAATATTCTTGGAATATAAATCTTCCAAGCCTAGTTGCAGTATCTAAACTTGTAAGGGCAAAGGCTGATACTGCCAATGCAACAAAGGTTTTCCCAATTTCAAAGGGGATACCAAACTTAGACATGAAGGTTCCTACACCTTCTGAAAAAACATTGGTAGGACCGATTTCTTGTAACTTTGGTAAGAATTCACTTTGGGATAGATAGGCTGCTGTAATCATGGCTATAACTGCTAGTACACCTTCAATTAACATAGAACCATAGCCTATAATCCTTACATCTTTTTCATTGTCTAACTGCTTGGAGGAGGTACCAGAACCTACTAAGGAGTGGAATCCAGATATGGCACCACAAGCTACTGTTACAAATAGCATGGGGAATAAGAATTGTCCATTAACTTCAAAGCCGGTAATAGCATCAAGTTGAATTGTGGGGTTGTAGATAATAATTCCCAATACTGCACCTATAATCATGGCATATAATAAATATGAGTTTAAGTAGTCCCTAGGTTGTAATAGGATCCAAACAGGTGCAGTTGATGCTACCCAAATATAAATTGCAAGTATCACTATCCAAGTATTAACACTTAATTGTAATGGAAATACTGTACCTAACCATACTGATAAGAATAATAGAATAACTCCAATTACAGTTCCAATCTTAATATCTAATCCTTTCCTGTATACAGCATATCCAAATAAAATTGCTAAAATCATGAACAATATAGAAGAAGTAGCTGCTGCTGGAGTATTTGCAAAAGTAGTTGCCACAATATTTGTAAATGCAGCAACAATTAATAGTAGGGTTAACCATGCAAATATTGCAAATAGCCTTTTACCAGTATCCCCCATAGTATCCTTTATTACTTCACCTATGGATTTACCCTTATGTCTTATAGAAACAAATAGTGATCCCATATCGTGGGGTGCACCAAAGAATATACAGCCAATCATAATCCATATGTAGACTGGTACCCATCCAAATATGGCTGCTTGAACCGGTCCATTAATTGGTCCTGCACCTGCTATGGATGCAAAGTGGTGGCCCAGTAAAACTGCTGGTTGTGCAGGCACATAATCTATCCCATCATTTATTTCATGGGCTGGTGTTTTTCTAGTTGGATCTACTCCCCACTTCTTGGCCAGCCATGCACCATAAGTAGCATAAGCAATGATGAATATGATTATGCTACCTATGATTAAAACTAAAGAACTCATAAACTCATCTCCATAAATAAATTATTATTAACAACTAACTATTGAATAGTATAAACCTCCCTTACCTCCTTTCCTTTTTTATTTGTTACTATATGATTATCCTCCATAGTAACCAAAATTAATCTAATATCTACCCAGCCTTTAAATCCAAAGGCAAACCCCTTATGATATTTAAATTTTTTTATAGTATCTAATATGGCCCCACTAGGTTTATATTTTGTAACCAATACCCCTGTAATAACACTGGACATATGGTTTTCATCTGGCTTAACTATATCATCAATAGATTTTATTAAAGATTCAGTATAGTCTTTCAAAGAATTATCATCTAAACCATCAAAATATTTAATAAATATGTATTCATTGTTTTCAATGGCATATATAACAATTTTTTTTGATAATACG
>JAAYFE010000147.1 GCA_012728365.1 Tissierellia bacterium | reverse complement strand
CATCTAATCCTCTTTTTTCCAGGTCTTCCATGGATATTTTCTTACCTATTTCCCCATCAAATACTATATCCTGTATATCCAACCTTGAGCTAAAGGGCTCTTGCAAAAATGGATTTTTGGCCTTAGGATATCCAAAGGCTACTATGTACCCAATATTTTTGTTTTCTTCTCCAAAGGCTTCAGACTTGATTCCCTTATCTACATACTTAACATTTACCCAGCAGCTGCCTAAATTTAATTGGCTAAGTTTTGTCATAAGTTTTTCTGTATAATAGGAAGCATTAATTATAGATTCATCATTTACTTCCTTTAGCCTTATTCCAATATAATGGGGACTTTCAATCATAACTCCTGAATATCCTGCCAATCCCTTAAGCAGCCTATAGACCCTATCCCCTTCTTCAAATAGTATGAAGTTAAAATATCTATTACCTGCTTCCTCTTCTAATTCTTCAAAAAGCTTTAGTATTGTGCTTCTGGTTTCACTATTTATTTTTTTGTTTTTATACTCCCTGGTTGAACTCCTACTTTTTAGAAAGTTGCTCATTAACATAATATCACCCCTTCAATTACTTATATAATATATACCACTGAAGGGGAGCCTTTAATCCAGATTAAATTCCAAAGGAATTAATAAATTTAATTACATAAGAAAACAAGTATAAATGGACAAGGACTGCAGAACCTACACCTAGAATTATACCTGCTGCCACATCTGTTGGGTAATGCACCCCAAGGTAGATCCTAGATATACCAACTAAGAGGGCCATAGATAGAACAAGTACAGATAAAATAGGCCCCTTTAAAGCTATGGTAGTAGCTAGAGAAAAACTTGCTGAAGTATGGCCAGAGGGGAAGGAATAATCCTTCAGGATTATTCCAAAGGTATTTAGGTTTTTCAATATATTATAAGGCCTTTCTCGTCCAAGGAGGCTCTTTAATCCGTAGGTGATTGATTGGCTTATGGCCAGGGTTGTAGCAGCTTGGATGCCAGTATTTCTCCAGTCTTCCTTTCCAAATATTATTAATATAAATGTAAAGGCAGATATGAAAACTGCACTGCCAAGGTTGGTAAACCTAACCATGAAGCTATCGAGAAATTTAGTTTTCATCTTTTCATTTATTAGCAATATAAGCTTCTCATCAAATGTCTTTAATATGTTTCTCATATTACCACCTTATCCTATATAATTTATGTATTACCCCGATTCTTTTCTAAAATAATATCACATTATTGTGCTTTTTTATATTAAAAAATTATGATAAATTAATTATAGGTTTATTAAATATTTTAATAAAATTACACCTTTCAAATACATTAAATAGAAAATAGACATGGAAATTTTTTTGGGATTTTTCCCTTCATGGGCTGAAAGTTGTATATCTTTAAGAACACGTACATTTACTAATTTTTTAAATGTCATTTATTTAATATATTTTTGATATGTAATTTTACAAAAAACCTAGCCGAAAGCCCATGACTTTAGTCATTGGGATGAAGGCTTATTGGATATTTGCCACCTATCTAATATTAATATATATTATAATTAGATAGGTGGTGGTTATCT
>JAAYFE010000146.1 GCA_012728365.1 Tissierellia bacterium | reverse complement strand
CTATAAGATTATACCATATTGTTCTAAATATATTAATATGAATATTAGATTTTTACAATTTAACATAATTATATATTAAATGTATGACCTTGTTTTTTTAAGTAATTTTGTGTAATCTAAAAGAAAAAGGATAAAGGAGTCTTAATATGGATAAAAAATACAGTATGATTAAAATGGATAAGAATAAACATATTGCCTTAATAGCCCATGATAATATGAAGGATGATATTTTAGAATGGGCAAAGGAAAATAGAGATAAATTAAGCAAGCATTTCTTATATGGAACTGGTACCACCGCTGCCTTAATAAGCCAGGCTCTGGATTTACCTATTAAAGCCTTTAAATCAGGCCCTTTAGGAGGGGACCAGCAAATAGGAGCCCGTATAGCTGAAGGCATTATAGATTTTATGATATTTTTTTGGGATCCCTTAGAGGCTCAACCCCACGACCCAGATATAAAGGCATTGCTTAGAATTGCAGCCTTATATGACATACCAGTGGCCACCAATAGGGCAACGGCAGACTTTCTCCTTTCATCCCAATATATGGAGGAAGAATACTATAGGAAAATACTAGATTTTTCTAAGTCCATAGATGCAAGAAAATCTCAATTTCTAAAGAAATAATTTAATATGGGTTTGACAAGCCTAGGCCAATATGATACGTTCTAATAGTTAGGCAAGTTATTTTAAAATAAAGGAGAGTTAAAATGGAAGAAAATAAAGTTTTGGCAAGTGTTAATGGCAAGGATATTACTGAGCAGGATGTGTATGGTTTTATAAATCAGCTGCCAGCTCAAACTGCTACACAATTTAAGACTCCGGAAGGTATGGCTACCATAGTAAAAGAGCTTGTAAATCAAGAGCTTATGTATCTAGATGCCATGGAAAAGGGTCTAAATGAAGAGGAAGATTTTATAAATGAGTTGGAAAAGGTTAAGGCAAGTATTCTAAAACAATATGCTATAAGGAAATTATTAGCTGATGTAAAGGTTACAGAGGAAGAGATACTAGAGTTCTACAAGAATGAAAAGGATAACTTTATAGAGCCAGAAAAGGTAAGGGCAAAGCATATATTAGTGGAAACAGAAGAAAAGGCTAAGGAAATACTGGAAGAGATAAAAAATGGCCTATCCTTTGAAGAAGCTGCTAAAAAACATTCAACTTGCCCTTCCAAGACAGTAGGTGGGGATCTAGGGGAATTTCCTAGAGGAAAAATGGTACCTGAATTTGAAGAAGCTGCCTTTGCCTTGGAAGAAGGTGAGATAAGCCAACCAGTAAAAAGCCAATTTGGATACCATCTGATCAAGCTGGTAAGTAAAAAAGAAGCAAGCCTTATCCCTTATGAAAACCTAAAGGATCAGATTGAAAGGCATTTACTTGGATTGAAACAGCAGGAAAAATATACAAAGAGGATAGATTCCCTGAAAACAAAATACGAAGTAAATATGTATATATAAAAATAAGCACCGAAATGGTGCTTATTTTTATTTTGAATAATATTCAACAACTAATTGGTCTTCTATTTCTATTGGTACTTCATCTCTTTGGGGCATCCTAATTAATTTACCTGAAAAATCTTCATTTTTCTCTAAATATGGGTAGGTGTTTAGTAAATTTGAAAGATAGTTTTCCCTAAATAGTTCCACATTTCTTGACTTTTCTTTGAGGGAAATTGTATCTCCTACCTTCACCCTATAGGAAGGTATATCTATTTTCTTTCCATTTACCAGTATGTGTCCATGAACTACCATCTGTCTTGCTTGCCTTATACTTGAGGCAAAGCCTAATCTATAAACTAGATTATCCAATCTTGTTTCCAATATCTTAACTAGTGCATGACCTGTAAGTTCTTGTGATTTTTTAGCTTCTTCAACATATCTTTCAAATTGTCTTTCCATAACACCATAATAAGCTCTAAGCCTTTGCTTTTCTAATAATTGTCTCCCATATTCAGATAGTTTTTTATCTGCCCTTGAAGTACCGGGTTTTGCTCTTTTCATAGCCTTTGGATGTCCATATACATTTAGACCTAGTCTTCTACATTCCTTAAATCTAGGTTTCATCATTTTTGCCAAAATTATCATCTCCATTTTAAAATTTGCCGCGATAATTTAAGCCTCTATAAATATACCATAAAATTATGTAATTGTAAATAATAATCATTATCAATGAACAAAAAAGTTCTTAAATTTAAACAAGCCACATAATTATTGATAGTAATTAGAGTTAAAAAGTCAAAAAAATAGGTATATATAATTTAAAATAATATTAACAAAATATTCACTTAAATTATTATTTTCTAAATAATCTTTTGTGGAGGTGTCTTCCATGGATGAGTTCATGAAAAAGCATTTTATTAAACAAAAGATGATGAGGACTGTTGTTTATTCTTTAATACCCTTAGTAATAGCTTCCATTTACTTTTTTGGCTGGAGGGCCTTACTTTTACAGATAGTTGTATTGATTGGAGGGGTTGGCACAGAGTGGATCTATGAAAAAAGGCAAAATAAAAAGCTTTCAGAGGCCATATTTGTAACCTGTATACTATACACCTTGACTTTACCACCAAGGACTCCTTTTTGGATAGCCCTTGTAGGTATTATATTTTGAGTATTCTTTGCTAAAGAAATATTTGGAGGATTTGGAAAGAACCTATTTAACCCAGCCCTAGTTGCCAGAGCCTTTGTATACATAAGCTTCCCAGAACCCCTCACATCCCAGTGGTCAAAGGCAGCTAGTGGATTTCCTGGGGGCTTTGGAGTATATTTAACTGAAAATGTAGATGCCATTGCCCGCTCAACACCCATGCTAACCTTCCGTGAAACAGGCTTTTTAGAACCATTGAAAAATTTACTCCTGGGAAATGTGGCAGGTTCCCTAGGTGAAACCTGTGCCATCTTAATAATCATTGCAGGTATTTACCTATTATATAAGAAGGTGGCAGCCTGGCAAACTATGGCTGCAGTATTCATAGGCTTTACCCTAGCTAATACATTTTTCTACTTAATAGGAAGTCCTTCCATTCCAAACCCAATATTTGGTATATTTTCTGGGGGCTTTTTATTTGGAATGGTCTTCATGGCAACAGACCCTGTTTCTTCACCTAGGACAAAGGGTGGAAAATGGATATATGGCATATTAATAGGAATTGTAACAGTAGTCATTAGGGGCTATGCCCTCTTTGCAGGAGGTATGATGTTTGCCATACTGGTAGGCAATACCTTTGCTCCTCTTATAGATGAAATTGTTAGATATGTGAATAAGGTTAGGAAGGAAAGAAAAGAAAAGAGTGAAGGGGTGACAGCATGAGCAATATAAAGGATAAATTTTACTATCCAGTCCTCGTTATGGTCATTATAACAGCCATATTTACCTTTATATTAGCCTGGCTAAATGATATAACAGAGGAAGTAATAGCCTTAAATGAGGAAACAGAACTAAGAAGGAAGATCCTATATGTATTTAATATAGATGTACCATCGGATGAGCCAGAGGATATAGAAAGGGTTTTCAATGAACATGTAAAAACCCAAGAAGTAGGGGATGAAACAATTTATTATATGGAAGAGGATGGAGAAGTGGTAGCCTATGCCTTTCCAGTAGACGGAATAGCCCTATGGGGTAGTTTAAGTGCCTATGTAGGAATCAGTGCAGATTATAGTGAGCTGTTAGGATTAGAGTTTATACGCCATAGTGAAACTCCTGGTTTAGGTGGAAGAATTGATGAAGCATGGTTTAAGGAGCAGTTTAGAGGACTAGATTTAACAGAAGGCCAGGAAGGAGAATATGTCATATATAAACCAGCTATTGGTGGCAATGTAGATGCCATAGCTGGAGCCACCCAGACCTCCAATGCCGTAAGGGACATTATAAATAAGGGCATTTATGATTTTATAAGCCAAGGAAGGAGTGATACATAATGGCAGGAGGTAACTACAAGAAGATATTTAAAGATGGCATATGGAATGATAACCCTATATTTAGGCAGGTTATAGGTATATGTTCAACCTTGGCAGTTACAAACTTAATGATGAACTCCCTTATAATGGGCCTGGCAGTTATATTTACTATTGCCTTTTCAGAGCTGACAGTTTCAATAATAAGAAAATTTACGCCTCGCCATGTAAGAATGATTGTTCAAGTACTCATAATTTCTGTTTATGTAATAATTGTTGATATATTTTTAAAGGCCTATTATCCTGAAATGAGCAAGGCACTAGGTCCCTATGTTGGCCTTATAATTACCAACTGTATATTAATGGGAAGGTGTGAAGGCTTTGCACAAAACAATCCACCAATTAGGTCTTTCCTAGATGGTATTGCTTCAGGACTGGGATATACCTTTATACTTCTAGCTGTTTCCTTTATAAGGGAACTATTTGGATTTGGAAGCATATTTGGAATTAAGGTACTGGGGGATTGGTGGACCAATTGGACCATAATGGTTATGCCTCCATCAGCCTTTTTCATACTAGGTGTAATAGTATGGTGGGCTAGAAGCAAGACTGAAGAAAAGGAAAAAGAGAAAGAAGGAGGTAGGGCATTATCATGATTGATATAAATCCAATGGTCATATTTTTAGCAGCCATATTTACTAATAATATGATCTTTAGCTACTTTCTAGGCATGTGTTCCTTCATAACTGTATCCAACGAAATACCTACAGCCTTAGGCTTAGGCCAAGCTG
>JAAYFE010000145.1 GCA_012728365.1 Tissierellia bacterium | reverse complement strand
CATTACAGGTGCTACCTTTACCATTGAAGGACCAGGTGTTGAAGGATATAGAGCCCTATCTCTAAGGCAGATAGAAGAAGCATTAGAGGGACAGGCCAGGGTAGACTACTATGAAAGGGTAGCTGATGGTAGTGTAGTTAAAAATACCTATGAGGGAGTAAATGTTAAATATCTAATAGATAATTTTGTAAGGGTGAGGGACAATGCTGGCAATGTAATATTTAAGGATAAGTCAAGGAAGACCATACTAACAGTGCCCATAGAAGAGGTGGACAGGTACTACATAGCCTATGGAATAAATGAAGTTCCCTATGTATATCTGGATACAGATGCAGGCTATAGAGAAGACAAATACAATGCCGATGGATGCTTTAAGCTAGTATATGAACAGGACGAAAAGGATGCAGTAGCCTTTTCCAATGTAGCCTACATCTATATAGAGGAAAAGGATGCTAAAAACATATATGAGCATAGTTATCCACCCTATGATGATCCAAAATACACCGATTATGAAATACTAATCCATGGTGATGCCATAGGAAGGGTAATTAAATACACGGTAGCAGAAATTGAAGCCATGGAAGATCTGCATTATGAGGCAGAGTACAGCTTATCCAACAGTGAATACTTTTGGTACTACAATACCTATAAGGGAGTACCATTATGGGATTTACTTCTTGAAGCAGGCATAGATCCTAATATAGATGAAGATACTACTGTTCAGTTTATTGCAACCGATGGATATAATTTCCAGCCTATGACCATCAAGGAGATTAAAGATAGTTCCCTTTATGGATACTATGAAAAGAATCCATTGGATCTGGGAGATGGGAAATTTGATGGTTCTAATGAAGAACCCCTTCATACAGGCATGCCTGTACTGGTGGCCTATGGCTTTAACAAGTACCCCTATGTCATAAGGCCAACAGATGAAGGATACAATTCTGGCCTTGGCAATGATGGGGGACCTGTAAGGGTTATATTTGGAAAGAGGGACTACAATGATCCAAATGGTGCCAACCAGGTTCAGTTCTTTAAGGAAATTATCATTGGTGGAGGAGAACCCCTTTCCTTAGATAGAGAAGAAAGTGGAGAAGGCAAGGAAACAGGCCATGGCGTAGATGAAAGGTCCAGCTGGAACCACAATTATGATGTGTATACTGAATACCTTGACAGGCCCGTTCTGAGGGTAACAGGGGACCAGGTTAAGGAACCTATGACCTTTACCCTAAGGCAGCTTGAATCCCTAACCCAGTACGCCATAAGGGACGTATACACTGGTGATGGAATACGGGAATTTGAAGGAATTGTCCTTTGGGAACTTATAACCAAGGTGGTAGGACTTAAGGATGATGTAGATGTACCAACAGTTAGGGTATTTAGTGGGCCAAATTACAATCAAATTATAAGAAGTTCAGAACAGCTTAAAAATGGAGTATTAAATTCCAGGGGAGAGCTAAAGAAGATCATACTTGCCTATGCAGTAGATGGCTATCCACTGGTGCCTAATGAACACGATATAGGCTATGCCTACAATAATGCCTATGGTCCCTTAAGACTAATAGTAGAAGATAGCAAGTCCATGTGGGTTAAGTGGACAGACTGTATAGTAGTAGGCAATGGTGACTATGAAGAGCCAAAGATGGAAGACGTAAAGGAATTAGACCTATCAGAGCTTCCAGGAGAGGAAGAGAAAACAGCTGTTAGCTTTGAAGATATAGAATCTAGCCCCTATAAGGCTGCTATAGAAGAAATGGCTGCCATGGGATATGTAACAGGCAGCAACAATAAATTCAAGCCTGATGAAAATATTTCAAGGGCTGAATTTATAACCATAGTAGTTAGAATATTGGGCCTGGATGTGGCAAAGGCTGATACTGCTCCCTTTGATGATGTAAAGGTAGGTCAGTGGTTTACAGACTATATAAAGGCTGCCAAGGATAAGGGAGTTGTAAAAGGATATGGAGATGGAAGCTTTAAACCTACAAGAAAAATAAGCAGGGATGAGATCTGCTCAGTTCTATCTAATATTGCAGAAGGTGAAGTATTAGAAAGGCTGATAGAAAAAGTTTTAGAAAAGGATGAAAAGGAAGTAACAAGGGGAGAAGCTGTAGCCATTCTTCTAGAGTTTGTCAAAAATTAAAGAGTAGGATAAAGACTGTGTAAACTTGGTTTACACAGTCTCCTTATCCTATTTTCCAGTTAGGAGGGGTTATATGAAGAGGTTTAAAATTTTTAATTTATTACTTATTCTTTTATTAATTATCTCCCTAAGCTTCACTGGCTGTAAAAAGAAAGATGATGAAGGTGAAAGTACTACAGTAGATGAGGAAATAGCCCAAGTAGCAGACATAGAAGATGAAGGGCCAGTTGAGGATGATGTGGTTGAAGCTGAAGGGGAAGAAGATGATGGAGCTGAAGAAGTTGAAAAAGTGGAAGAAGAGAAAGAAGTAGAAGAAGATGATGAAGATGTTAAACCAGCTGGAGAAGGAGTATCTGGTCAAGAGAAAAAAGAAGCTGAAAAAGAAGAAAGTTCAAGTAAAGATGAACCAGTATCCAAGGAAGAAACTGTAGTGGAAGAGGCCAATACCCTTAAGGTGGAAGGAATGGTTGCTAATCCTCTATCTTTGGCCTTAAAGGATCTAAAGGCAATGTCAGATTTAATATTTGAAGGCAATTTCTATTCAATAAATAATTTTGGCACCCAGCAGCATACCAGCTTTAAAGGCATAAAGCTGTGGGGTTTATTGGAAAAGGCCCAAGTAGCATCAAATGCCAGCAAGGTTAGGATAGTTGCAACAGATGGCTATGAAATGGTCTTTACCATTGATGAGGTAAAGAAGCAGGATTATATAGATGAGACAGATGCCAGTGTTAAGCTGCCTATTATTATAGCCTGGGAAGAAAATGGGGTAGAATATGACACCGATGATGGGCCACCCTATAAGCTGGTAATTGGCCAAAAAGAGCCAGGGGATGTAAATAAGCCTAAATGGGTGTCCAATATAGATAGGATAATAGTTGAGTAGGAGAAGATAATATGAAAAATAGAAAATTCTATATCATATTTCTGATTGTAATAGTAGCCCTAGTAGCCTTTCTTTTTATTTCTAAAAGCTCCATTTCTGAAGAGGAAAAACTGGTTAGATCCTTCTATCCTCATGCCAAGGATATTAAGCTTATAAAGGATATAGCCGATGATATGTATATCTCCCTTAACTTTCCTGCTGTAAAGAGGGCCTATGAGGTGGATGGTAAGGTTAAGGCCTATGTTTCCAGCTGTGTTGGCTATGTTGGCCCCATTGATGTCCTGGTGGCCATTGATGGCCAAAACCATGAACTAATAGGGATTGAAATACTAAGGCATGAGGAGACTCCAAGGTATGCTGAATACATTGAAGAGGACTGGTTTTTGGAAAGATTTAAAAATATAATAGTGGATAAGTACTTAAATCTGGTAGTACTAGATAAGGAGAATCCAGAGGACATAGTACAGGTTACTGGAGCCACCATCAGCTCCCAGGCCATAGTCAATGCAGTAAATGCAGCCATAGGGGCCTACAATTACATAAACCATGGGATAGAAATGGCCAGTGTGCCTGATGTGGTACCTCAGGAGCTGTGGTCCCAGGATACCAACAGCTTTGCCATAAACTGGGAAGAAGGCTCCCTTAGGATAGATGTGGAAAAGATCAAGGAATATGAAGCAGTGGAAATGGATGTAGTCCTTATAAATACTACGGGTACAGAAACAGAAATGACTGTAAAAGGGGCAACCCTAAGGAATATACTGGAGCAGGAAGGATTGGACTTAGATGACTTTGCAGGCATAGGGGTGACAGGCAGGGATGGTTACTATACCCTAATTGATAGGGACAAGCTTATGACAGGAGATGTAATCCTGGCCTGGGAGGTTGACGGCAAGCCCCTAAAGGAGGAGGAAAAGCCTGTTAGACTAGTAGTTCCCAAGGAGTTAGGTCCATACTGGGTGAAGATGGTATCTAACATAGATCTTTATGATGAAATATCTCCCAAGGACATAGAAAAGGTCCATATCTTTGATCCACTGACAGAGGATATAGAGCCCTACTACTATGAATACTATGGCAGCAAGGACAAATCCATAGAAGTGGGACAGATATTGAGAAAGTTTGACCAAGTGGATGAAAAAGGCTTCTTTACCATGGCAGCAGTAGATGGCCTTATTAAAAACGAAACTATTTCCCTGGTTAGGCAAAGGTACTACATAAAGGTTGAAGGGGACAATGCTCCCATGAACATATCTCCTAATTTTAAACTGGGCATGAATGTAAAGCACATGACCCACTTTTCCACCACCAAGGATGCAGTCATCTTTCCCCACATGATGAAGGAAGTAGTAAGGACCAAGGATATAGCCGGTAAGGAAGGTATGCTTCTTGAAGACGTGCTACTAACAGCAGGTATGAGATGGGAGGAAGGTCATACCTTGGCTGCCATAAGTGTGGATGAAAGGGAGGTAAAATTAAGCCTGGATGACATAGTAACATCCTACCTAGTCCAGGAAGGAGATAGGGTAGATCTTTATGATGAAAATGAAAAAATATTAGATAATATATTGAGGATTGAAAGAAGATGAGGATAAAAAACAGGAGTATAATACAGCTGGCCTTTACTCTAACAGTAATAGGACTGGTAATAATATATTATCTGTATACAAATGAATATATTGATTATAAACTGTTGTCCATAGGGGATTTAAACCCCTATGGAGGCTGGACTGCATTAAGGTCCTACTTTATAGATGTGTCCTATAGATTTAGGGGTATATCCAAGTCCATGGCCCTGACGGCAGCCATATCTATCCTTGCCTTTTTATTTGGAAGATTTTTTTGCGGTTACATCTGTCCCATAGGGGCTTTTCAGGATTTTTTTAAGTACATAGGAAACAAGCTTAAATTAAAGGAAATAAGGCTGCCCAGCTTAGGGTCTTTTAGTCTTGAACTTATCAAGTATTTTGTCCTGGCCCTTGTATTGGTACTGAGTATAGTGGGAATGGGACACATAGTATCTCCACTGTCTCCTTGGATCAGTTACCTAAACCTATTCATGGGCCTTACCCTAAGGATGGGAAGTCTGATCCTGTTAGCCCTAGCCCTTGTTTCCCTCTTTATAAGGAGGATATTTTGCAGAGTCTTCTGCCCCCTTGGAGCCTTTCAAGCCCTGCTTACAGCCCTTGGCCCATCAAGGCTGAAGTCAGGAGAAAACTGTGGTTCCTGTAGCTATTGTTTAAGAGATTGTCCAGTCCATATGCAAAGATCAAAGGATAGGGAAATATCTCCTGAATGTATTAGGTGTATGGAGTGTGTAAATAGCAAGTGTATTAAGGGCCATAAGGGCTATAGGCTTAAGTTTGGAAAGGTTAATATGAGGACCAGGGCCTATGTAAATACATCCTTAGTAATCCTACTTGCTATCTTTATACTTCTTCCCATATTAGGTCCCAAGCCCAGCAGGGAGGCCATGGCCCAGATTGAAGGCCTAAATGATGGCATCTTTTTTGCCACTGCCACTGGTTTTGGAGGAGATATAGAGGTGGAGCTGGTGGTTGAAGGAAATAAAATAAGGGACATAAGGGTACTAGCTCACAATGAAACTATGGGCTACTATGAGGAAGTATTTAAGAGCTTGTCTAGGGATATAATAGAGCATCAAAATTTAAATGTGGATGCCATAAGTGGGGCAACCACCACCAGCAGGGGCTTCTTAAATGCAGTCAGACGGGGTATAAATAAGTCTTTAGAAGGGAAATAGGTGGTAATATGAATATAAAAAAATTTGTACCTATATTGGTAATAGCTATTCTTTTAGGGGTTTTTTTATTCAATAAAGAAGAGGATGTTAGCTTAAGGATTGTAAAGGGAGAGGAAGAGATAATAGTAAGCAAAGAAGAGATATATTCTCTAGAAGGAGCAGTCACCTTTCCTGCTGTTATTAGAAGTAGTGGTCAAAAGCCTGTTGAAACTGAATATAAGGGAATTGAGCTTCTTGAGCTATTTGCAGCCTTAAATATTGATATATCCCATGCAGAAAGGCTAACCTTCAATGCTTCAGATGGTTATAGGATAATGCTTAGTGTTGAGGAAATAAGGGAACCTAAAAATACTTACCTGGTCTACCAAAGGGATGGACAGTCTATGAAATCTAAGAAGCAAGGAGGCGATGGCCCCCTTAGGCTGATCATAAGAAGGGATCCCTTTAGTGAAAGGTGGATAAAGCACGTGGAGGAAATTATAATTGAATAATTATTTAAGGGGTTTAATACCCCTTATTTTTTTGTAGCAATACTGGTATAATAACTGGGAAGGAGTGAGTATATGGCAAGAAAGAAAAATAAAATAATTGAAACTTTAATAATAGATAATATCTTTCCCAACAAATCCATAGCAGAGCATGAAGGTAAAAAAGTTATATTTAAAGGTGGCATAAGGGGGCAGAAGGTTAAGGTGCTGCTTCAAAAAAGGAAAAAGGATTATATGGAAGGCAAATTGTTAGAGGTATTGGAAAGGTCCCCCTTGGAGAAAAATCTGTCCTGTGAATACGATGATGAATGTGGAGGATGTACCTACCAGACCCTCCTATATGAAGATGAACTGGAACTAAAGAAGGAGCTGGTTTTAGATCTATTTAAAAAGGGAAATATAGAAGGTTTTGATTTTCTAGGTATAGAAAGAAGCCCCCAAGTGGAAGGTTATAGAAATAAAATGGAATATACCTTTGGAGATTCAGAAAAGGGAGGTCCTTTAGTGCTAGGCCTTCACAAAAGGGGTAGGTTTTATGAGGTAGTAGACTCTGATGCCTGCAATATTGCAGATGGGGATTTTACTAAAATTAGAAAAAAGACCATGGAATATTTTAGAAGATTAAACACCCCCCATTATAACAAAAGAAAGCATGAAGGTATTTTAAGACATCTAGTTATTAGAAAGGCCCTGTCTACAGGGGAGATTATGGTGAATTTAGTGACCACCAGCCAGGGAGAAGTGGACACAGGGGGATTTGTGGAAGACCTACTTAATATTCAAGGCTTAGAAGGTAAAATCACAGGCATACTCCACACCATAAATGATGGTTTGGCTGATATTGTTAAGGCAGATAAGTTAACCCTTCTGTATGGCAAGGACTACATTACTGAAGAAATTTTAGGTCTTAAATTCAAAATATCACCCTTTTCCTTCTTCCAGACCAATACCTTTGGGGCGGAAAGGCTTTATTCCATTGCTAGAGACTTTGCAGGGAATATTGATGATAAGGTAGTATTTGACCTCTATTCTGGAACAGGTACCATAGCCCAAATAATGGCCAGTGTTGCTAAAAAAGTAGTGGCTATAGAAATAGTAGAGGAAGCTGTTGAAAAGGCCAGGGAAAATGCTGAATTAAATGGCTTGGACAATATAGACTTCATAGTGGGAGATGTATTAAAGGCAGTAGATGACTTGAAAGAAAAACCAGATCTTGTAATGATAGATCCACCCAGAGACGGTATCCATCCAAAGGCCATAAATAAAATAATAGATTTTAATCCTGACACCTTTGTCTATG
>JAAYFE010000144.1 GCA_012728365.1 Tissierellia bacterium | reverse complement strand
TGCACTTGTGAATAAACCTCCTTTGTATGTTTTTTTAACCAATTAACATTTTAGCAGGTTTATTTCACGAGTGCATTTTATTTTTAGAAAAAATAAATGTTAGGGTAAATTATTTTCCACCCCAACATTTATTATAGAACCGAAAAAAACTGTGGAAAACCACAGTTTTTTTATGCCTTAAAAGACCTTTCTTTCTTAAATGAATACTCTCCTAAACTTTCCCTTCCATATGTAAGGCCTGTCGTAACCTTTGGTTTTTCTCTTACTTCTAATTGTTGGAAGCCTTCAAGTAGGGGTTTTAACACCTTAATAGATGTATCATAATAGGAAGATTCCTTCCTTAATTGGCCCTCAGTAATAAGCTTATTTACATACATGCTTACTTCACGAATTCTTGAAGATATTTCATCATCTCCACTAAATTGAAATATTATTTCTGATAATATATCCCTGGAATTATTGTTAAGTTCCTTTAATTTATCATATTCCTTATTATCTATACTAAATTTAGAGTTTTTAAAATTATCTATAAGCCTTTCCAATAATATGGCTATAAGTCCTGCCTCGTTAGTGGTTAATATTCTTTTTTCCAAATCCTTATTTATTGCCATACTAGGTCACCCCTATCTTTGTAGTAATTGCAACACACTTTGGGGTAGCTGATTAGCTTGGCTTAACATAGCTGTACCAGCCTGTTGCAATATATTAAGCTTAACAAATTCAGACATTTCAATGGCCATATCTGCATCCTCAATTCTGGATTTTGCACTTGTTAGGTTTTCTGTGGTATTGTCCACATTTCTAATGGTATGCTCCAGGCGGTTTTGTATGGCACCTAAAAAAGAACGTTTAGAAGATACAGCCTGTACTGCAGCATCATAAATTGATATGGCTTCTTCAAAATCTGACTGTGTTAATTCATCTATTATTTTAAATCCATCTTCATTTTTTTCAATTATTCCTCCTATGATTCCTAAGCCATCATTATTATCTGTCACAGTAATATTGATTTGAGAAATATCTATCTCAATATATTGTTCACTGTTAGAACCTATTTGAAGCCTTAATTTTGTATCATTATCCTCTTCCCCTATTTTCCCCTTTAATAAGGGTATTCCATTAAACTCTGTATCTTTTGATATCTTATCTATCTGCTCTGTTAACTCCTTAATTTCATTAGCTATTGCCTCTAAATCTTCTTCATCATAAATACCATTGGCCCCTTGTACTGCTAATTCTCTCATTCTTTGAAGCATGGCTTGGACTTCATTTAAGGCACCTTCTGCCGTTTGGATTAAGGATATACCATCTAAGGCATTCCTTGAAGCCTGCTTTAGCCCTCTTATTTGTGCTTCCATCTTTTGAGATATAGCCAATCCTGCTGCATCATCTGAAGCCCTGTTAATTCTTTTTCCTGATGATAATTTTTCTAAGGTTTTTTCTAAAGAACTATTTGTAATACCCAGCATCCTATGGGTGTTTAAAGCTGGTATATTGTTATTTATCCTCATTTGAACCATCCTCCTTTGTATTTATATATTCTATAAAAGACAAAGTACCCTTTAATATTTTTAGTGCCTCCTTAGGTAGATCCTCAACAATTTCAAGACCTAATTCCTCTTTAATGTCCAATATATTTTTCCTTTTATTTTTTCCATAGGCCTTTTTTACCTGCTCCCTAGTAACAAGACGGATTTTCATTTTATCACCTTTAATTCATAACCTATATTATTAAATATTTCTTCTAGAAAAACTATATTGTCCCTTATCTTTTTATTGTCTAAAGCTTCATATTCTAAATATATTTGGTTTTTCTTCACATTTAAGCTAAACTCCATGGGACCTAATTTGTCAGTTGCTAAGGCTATATAAAAGGTCATATGATCTTTATTTATGCCCTTTTTCATATTAGGCATAATTAAATTTACACTACTTAATTCATCCCCTAGGGTTAGAGGTATCTCTACTACCAAATCATTCTTAGATATTTTCTTAATTAGCTTGTAGTGATTTTCTTCCTTCTTCCTTTCCCTATTAAGGGAAGAATCAAAATTTAAGCTATTGCCTACCCTGCTGATTTCTTTTAAGGATATATTAAGGTCCTTCTTTAAGACAGCTAATACAGATATATTTTCCTTGCCCTTAATAGCCCTTATATTTTTTAAGATATTTTCTACTTCCTTATGTCTATTGTTTTTTAAATTTATATATTCATTTACTTTATCTAAGGGCATATCCTCTATAGAGATTCCATCCTTAATACTTTGTTTTACAAGGTTTAAGCTGGTATTTTTCCTTATGTTCAGGTATTCTTGCCTAATTAAAGCTTCCCTAGCTTCCTCTATAGGTTTAACCTCTATTGCTTCCTCTTTAGCTAATTCCAAAGAAGCTTCATATAAATTGTTTAAGGTAATATATTTATATCTTTTACATGCTAAGGAAATAGTATTAGAATCCAAATTACCCAGGCTATTGAATATATTTAATAATTTCATTGATTTTTCTAAGGTACATTTTGTCAAGCCATGGGCTAGGACTACTTCTGTTTCTATAATATTTTTTAAATTTTCCAGTTTAAAATCTTGTCCCCTTTTTATAAGATATAAAAGTTCCTTATCTGTAATTTCTTTAATTACATTAAGCTTTTCCAATATATTATCTACATTTAAGGAGCTAATATTTTTGGTGTTATCTTGGTAATTTTTTATATATTCCACTAACTTAGTTATCTCTTCCTTAAGAGGATCTACATCTTCACATATCAGCCTAGCTATGTTTTCCTCATTTAAAAGCTCTATTAATTCCTTTAATTTATTTTTCATATGGATTACATTTTGGAAATTATCCTTTGTTAAGGGTACTTCATTTAACAAAAACTTTCTTGCCAAGTCTATGTTTTCCCCATTTATTTCTATATGAATTTCCTTTAGTAGCTTTATTATATCTTCATACTTTCCTTCCCTTACTACTGTAAGGTCTTCATATATAGGGGAAGCTATATTTTCATCTAGTTCATTTACTTTATAGGAATGCTTGATCTTATATAAGTTTTCAATACTGACTATTACATTTTCATTTAAAGCCCTTATAAATACTTCATTATTTGAATCCTTTAAATCGTATAGCTTATTTACGACCTCCAGTACCCTTTCTATATTCTCCTTATTTATAGGGATCTTTTCCTTATGAAGGGCAATAATGGCATCATATACATCCTTGCCCATCTTCCTTCCGTATATGTTCTTCGCTATTTTTTCCACTTCCTTATAGTTTAGCTTACCAGCTGATTTTAAAATATTTTTAAAGGAAGGGCTATGGTTAGCCTTAATTTGGGATATGGCCCTGGAAACCTTATAAATAGGCTCCTCCATAAGGTCTATATCCATATCTAGTAATTTAACAATAGTTTCAAAGTCTACATTATCCAATATTTCCTCTAAACAAGCCTTAGAAGCTAAAAAGGAATTAATGCTCTCCTCTGTAACTTCAATTCCATTTTCCATTAAATAGTTAATTGCTTTTTTAACTTCTTCGGATCCTTCTAATCCAAGGTTTTCTATTATATTGCTTATTTCTACAACTTTTTCTTCTTTTGGCTTATTTATTTCATAGGAAAGTATGTTTTCTCCATCTATTTTTACCCTTTGGCCTATTTCTTCCTTTATTTCCTCCCTTAACCTTATGGAATAGTAAACCCTTGTATTCTCTATCTTCTTTTCTATTTTTATGTCCTTTCCTTCCTTTTCCACCAATATTCCTTCAATATCATAATTAAGACTAGGTTTTAGGTCATAGGCATCTAAAATATCCTTTCCAGCTTTTAAACTTACAGCTTCCATACCATCATCCTCAACTTTTATTCACATATATTATCGGCTTAAGTATTTATTTTTTATAGGAAAATATATTTTTCCAATAATATGCCGATATTATATAATAGAAATATAAGGAGTGTGGAATAATGGAAAGTATAGATAAAATAGGAATTAGTTCCATACAGGATATAAATAGAATTCAAAACATAAACAAAAAAACTGCCAATGAAGTATTTAAAAAGAAATTAGAGGAAATTCATCAAGAAAATATTAGGGAAGAGTTAAAAGTACTATACGATGAAATTGAAATGCTTACAGCTAGACTAAAGGATAAATTGTTTATTGAAGACCTAGTCAGATACAAAGAAAAGATAAGGGAATTTTTAAATATTACAATTAATAACTCCCATGTTTTTTATAAGGAAAGTTCCTTGGACAGAAGGGGAAGACATAGGGTATACTCTTTAGTGAAGAAGGTTGATAGGGAGCTAGATGAGCTTACAAAGGATTTTCTAAATATTGAAAAAAATAGGATTAAGATACTTCAAAGGTTAGATGACATAAGAGGTCTATTGGTAGACATATTAACTTAAGGCCTAAGAATATAAAAATGAATGGGGGGAATGGCCATCTTGTAATACCAAGATGGCTTCTTGCTATGGGTAATTATACAAGAAAAAGAATAGGTGAAATTGTATCTGTATTCCTTAAACATGGATTTAAAAATAAATTAGGAAATCCTAAAGAACTAAGACTGGCCTTAGAAGAACTTGGACCATCCTTTATAAAAATTGGGCAGATACTTTCTACCAGGCCAGATTTATTGCCTATGGAATATATTATTGAACTCCAAAATCTACAGGACAATGTAAAGGCTGAAAACTTCCAGCTTATGAAGGAAGTCATAGAATCAGAGCTGGGAGATAGTATAGAAAATATTTTCTTATACTTTGATGAAACTCCCATTGCCTCTGCCAGCCTTTCAGAAGTATATTTTGCCAGGCTTAAGACAGGAAAGAAAGTAGCTGTAAAGGTTCAAAGACCCTATGCAAGGGAAAAAATGCTTACAGATATAAGGATATTAAAAAAATTAGTACCCTTAGCCAACTTAACTTCCACCAAGGAATTTATAGATATAAAAAAGGCAGTTGATGAGTTAAGCCAGGCTATAGAAAAGGAACTTAATTTTATTGAAGAAGCCAAAAATATAAAAAAATTTGCTGAAAAAAATAAAAATGTTAGGTATCTAACCTGTATAAATGTATATGAAGAGTATAGTACAGAAAAGATACTTGTTATGGACTATATAGCTGGAACTAAGGTAGGTGATGTGGATAAATTAGTGGAAGAAGGTTATGACCTACAGGACATAGCCATAAAAATTACCTATAATTATTTTAAGCAGGTATTTGAAGATGGCTTCTTCCATGCAGATCCCCACCCTGGCAACATATTAGTTCATAATAACACTATTGGATATATAGATTTTGGGCTTATGGGAAGCTTAGAACCTACTTTAGTAAAAAATCTTAATAGGATGCTGGAAGGTGTTGCTACTAAGGATATCAATTTAATGATGAATTCCTTACTAGCTATTGGAATTAACAAGGGAAATATAAATAAGGATAAGCTTTATAGGGACATAGAAAACTTTTACAATACCTACGCCTATGAAGCTATACATAAATTCGATCTTCATAATGTAATAAATGAAATAATGGAAATAGCCAAAAGGAACAATATAGCCATGCCCCATAATATAATCCTCTTTGCCAAAGGAATAATTACCCTTCAAGGGGTACTGGCAAAATTAAATGATACAATTACAATTATGGACATTGCCCTGCCTTATTTTAAAGATAAGGTCCTAAGGACTAGCCTGAAAAAATTAGATTTTTCACAACTGGCTACCTACCTTTATTCAACCCTTAAATCTACTGCGGAAATTCCCAACAAGCTTGTGGACTTTTTAAACTCCGGTATGGATGGTAGATTAAGATTCTACCTTGACCTAAAGGACATAGAAAAAACATTAAATACTATTAATAAAATGGTTAATAGGCTTATAATATCCATTATAATAGCAGGGCTACTAGTAAGCTCCTCCTTAGTAATTAATGCTAATGTAGGATTAAAAATATATGGCATTTCAGCCATTGGGATTATTGGCTATATAGGAGCCACCATAGGAGGGCTAGTACTACTGGTTTCTATATTTAGGTCAGGAAAGCTATAGCAATTGGCCATTGACAATGGTCAACTGTCCATTGTCAATTTTTTAAGTCTTTTATATAGCTCCTCCTGCTCAACTGTTAAAGAAGGAGGATTTACTATATTCACTACTATATAAAGATCCCCTGTCTTTCCTTCCATATCCCTATAGCCCTTATTAGGTATCCTTATTTTCTTACCACCTTGTATTTTTTCAGGAATAGATAGCTTTATCCTGCCTGCCAGGGTATCTACCACAATTTTTGTACCAAAATATGCATCCCAAGGATATATATCTATCCTTTTATACATATCTAGGCCCTTTAGCTCTAAATTGTCTTCTTCCAATATATTTACCTTAAGATATACATCTCCATTTATTCCTGCTTTTTCGCCATTAATCTTTATTTTTTTCCCAGGCAATATTCCCTTAGGCACTTTAACTGACAGGGTCTTGCTTTCACTACCAATCCTTAGGGGAACCCTTTTAGTGACCCCATTATATGCTTCTTCAATGGTTATATATATTTCTGATTCATATCTAGGCCTTTCTCTTGTTGCCTGGAAAGGATTTCTTCCCCTTTTTCTGCCATTAAACAAATCTCCTAAGTTAAAGCCCTTCCCTCCAAAGAACATATTGAAAAAATCACTAAAATTTTCTGCCCCATCTGTAGTATAGGTATAAGTAAATCCTTTTCCAAAGTTATCAAATCCAAATTGGGAAGGATCAAAATGCTGGCCATGTCTAAAATTATAGGCATTGCCAAAGGTATCATATTGTTTTCTTTTTTCATCATCACTTAAAACCTCATAGGCCTCATTTATCTCCTTAAACTTTTCCTGGGCTTCCTTGTCATTAGGATGTAGATCAGGATGGTATTTTTTAGCCAGTTTTCTATAGGCCCTCTTTATATCCTCCTTAGTAGCATTTTTGTCTACTCCCAATATTTTGTAATAATCCTTATACTCCATATAATGTCACCTCAAAACAAGATTCTTAATTAGCTTCTATATTTTATTATAAGCCAAAACCATTCCTTCAACAAGAAATAAGGCTGGGTAGGACCCAACCTTATTTAATATACTTATCTATTATATTTATTATTTCATTTATTTTTTCTTCCCCCTGTGTTTCACCTGCTAGTATGGCATCCTTAACACAGGTTTTTAAATGGGCATCTAATACATCTATATTAGCCTTTTTTAAAAGTGCAATGGCTGATAGAATTTGGGTTGATATGTCAACACAGTACCTATCTTCTTCTATCATTCTGAGTATACCATCAATTTGCCCTCTTACCGTTTTAAGCTTTAATGCTGCCCTTTCTTTGCCACAATTCATTGTATTCACCTACTATTATTTAATCTCTACTACATCATAACCTGCCTCTTCTACAGCTTCCTTTAATTTTTCATCTACTAAATTTTCACCTTCTACTTCAACTTTTTTGCTATCTAGATCTACACTTACACTAGTTACTCCTTCAACTTCCTTTAAGGCATTTGTTACTGCCATTGAGCAATGGCCACATGACATACCTTCTACTAGCATTATCTTTTTCATTTATATTCCTCCTTTTTATTTAAAATTTCTTAGTCTTAATGAATTAGTAACCACTGACACAGAACTAAAGGCCATAGCAGCTCCTGCTATCATAGGATTCAAAAATCCTAAGGCTGAGAAGGGTATTCCAACAGAATTGTAGAAAAATGCCCAAAATAGGTTCTGTTTTATGGTTTTCATGGTCCTATGACTTAATCTAATGGCAGTTACTACACCCATTAGATCTCCCCTCATAAGGGTAACATCTGCAGCCTCTATGGCCACATCAGTACCAGTTCCAATGGCAAAGCCTACATCTGCTGCTACTAAGGCTGGAGCATCATTTATTCCATCTCCTACCATACCAACCTTCTTACCTTCAGCCTTGATTTTTTCTACTACCTCTGCCTTATTTTCTGGCAATACTTCTGCCAGTACATTTTTTATGCCCACCTGCTTTCCTATGGCCCTGGCAGTCCTTTCATTGTCACCAGTTATCATGTATACTTCCAATCCCATATCCATTAGCTTTCTAATGGCTTCCTTTGAATTATCCTTTATCTGATCTGCTACAGCTATAATTACTACTACCTTACCATCTAAAGCTACCAGCATGGCAGTTTTACCTTCTTCTTCTAATTGGGATAGCTTTTCTTCTAAGGATTTTACATTAATATTTTCTTCTTCCATTAACCTCCTATTGCCTACATATACAGTCTCATCTTCAAGCTTAGCCTTAATTCCCTTGCCAGGTATTGCGCTAAATTCTTTCGCTTCCACTACCATAAGAAGCTCCTCTTCAGCCTTTCTTACTATGGCCTGGCCTAGGGGGTGTTCTGAAGTCTTTTCAACAGATGCAGCTATTTTAAGGAGCTCATCCCTGTCTATATGACCAAGAGGCACTATATCTGTAACTTCTGGCTCTCCCTTTGTTATGGTTCCAGTTTTATCAAGTACTATGGTATCCATTTCATGAGCCTTTTCCAGGTGTTCTCCAGACTTAAATAGTATTCCATTTTCTGCACCTTTACCTGTTCCTACCATGATAGCTGTAGGCGTAGCTAAACCTAAAGCACAGGGGCAAGCTATTACCAGAACTGCTACTGCATTTATAAGGCCCGTATTAAAGTCTCCTTGTATTAGATAGTATCCTAAAAGAGTAATTAGTGCAATAGCTACAACTATTGGCACAAAAATACCTGAAATTTTATCTGCCAGCCTTTGGACTGGAGCCTTAGAGCCTTGGGCTTCTTCTACTAATTTAACTATTTGGGCCAGCACCGTATCCTTTCCTACCTTTGTTGCTTTAAATTTAAAGGAACCAAATTTATTTATTGTGGCCCCTATGACTTCATCTCCAACACTTTTATCTATAGGTATACTTTCACCAGTTATCATAGATTCATCAATGGAGGAATTACCTTCAACTATAACACCATCAACAGGTATTTTCTCCCCAGGTCTAACCACTACAATATCCCCTATGACAACCTCTTCTATAGGCAGGTCTACTTCCCTACCGTCTCTTATGACCCTGGCTGTTTTAGGCTGAAGCCCTATTAGCTTCTTAATGGCCTCAGAGGTCCTTCCCTTAGCTACAGCTTCAAAAGTTTTACCTAATAGTATAAGGGTTATAATTACTGCTGAGGCTTCAAAATAATACTCATCAATCCCTATTACCAGATTATAAATACTATAAAAGTAAGCTGCTGTAGTTCCTAAGGCCACCAATACATCCATATTGGCTCCTCCGCCCCTTAAGGACTTATATGCACCTACATAGAATCTGGAGCCTATTACAAATTGGACAAAGGTTGCCAAGACTAGTTGGAAATACCCATTAGTTAATATATTGTGTCTTCCTGCCATATGGAAGAACATGGCTGAAAAGAGGGGCAGAGAAAATATGGCAGAAATAATAAAGGATCTTTTAAGGGACTTTATCTCCTTTTCCCTCATTTCCTTTTCCCTGTCTATATCCCTTTCAACTTCCACCTCTGCCTTGTATCCTGCCTTTTCTATAGCCCTTATAAGTACTTCATCTTCTATGGCACCAGCAGGAAACTCTACCACTGCCTTGTTAGTGGAAAGATTTACACTGGCAAACTTTACTCCATCTATCCTGCTTAAAACCTTCTCTACCCTGGCAGAACAGGCAGAGCAGGTCATACCCTCCACTAATAGGGTCTTTTTTTCAAAGGGTACCTCATAGCCTGTCTTTTCTATGGTATTTACAAGTTCTGTTATATTTAATTTTTCATCATCAAATTCTATATTGGCCTTTTGTTGAAGCAGGTTTACACTTGTGTCTATTACGCCCTCCTTCTTTTTTAAGGCCCTTTCTACCCTGGCAGAACATGCTGCACAGGTCATGCCTAATACATCTATTGTAACCTTTTTAGTTGCCATATATATCCTCCTTCCTATCCCCCCTGGGGGGTGGTGTGTTTCTATTATACCCTAAAAGTCTATGTTTGTAAACATATTTTTTGTTTAATATTTCCACATATATTGATTTTACACATAGTTTATGTTAATATAATGACAGAATGAAAATGATTATCAATACCAGCCTATGGGAGGAAAATTGTATGGAAACCATAACCTTAACTAAATTAAATAGTGGAAAAAAATGTAGAATTAAAAAGATTAATGCAGGTATGAAGGCTACTAAAAGACTTTATGAATTAGGACTAAATACTGGCTCTAAAATTGAAGTAGTGAAGAATGATATAGGACCTGTTATAGTGTCTATATATGGAAATAAAATTGCTTTAGGGCGAGGATTAGCAGAAAAAATATACGTAGTAAGTTAGAGGGGGATTTACATGAATACAATTGCACTTGTTGGTAATCCTAATAGTGGTAAAACCACCTTATTTAACGCCCTAACTGGTTCAAATCAACGTGTAGGCAATTGGCCAGGGGTTACTGTTGAAAAGAAAGAAGGAAGTATCAAATTTAAGGACAAGCAATATACTATTATTGACTTGCCCGGCGCTTATAGTTTAGGCTCTTTTTCTGAAGACGAAGTTGTAGCAAGGGATTTTATACTGAAGGGAAATCCGGATGTTGTAATAAATGTAGTAGATGCAACTAATATTGAAAGAAATCTATATTTGACTATCCAGCTTTTGGAAATGGGAGCTAAGGTAGTAGTTGCACTAAATATGATAGACGAAGCTAAGGCTAAGAAAATAGAAATAGATATTAATACCCTATCTCAAAAATTAGGAGTACCCATAGTACCTACTATAGCTTCAAAAAGGAAAGGTATTGAAGAATTGGTAAGTAAAGCCATAGAGTTAATGGAAAAGGATGTAGATTACAAGGCTCATATTAGCTATGGAGAAAGTATTGATAAGGAAATTGAAAATATAAAGAAAGTCTTGAGTAGTTTTGACTTAGATTATCCTGCAGACTGGATTGCAGTAAAGGTATTAGAAGGAGATCCATATGTTTTAAGTAAATTGGAAAAGGACTATAATTTAAGCAAATCAACCTTATTAAAGGATCTGGCAGAAAAGGAAGAAGATCTTGAACTGGAAGTTATAGATAAAAGATATGAATATATTAATAATATAACTAGAGAAGCAGTAAAATTACCTGATGAACATATAGAAACCCTTTCAGATAAAATAGATAAGGTAATAACCCATAAGTTTTTAGCTTTACCCATTTTTGGACTTATAATGTTTATTGTCTTTCAATTGACCTTTGCAATAGGAGAAGATTTCCTAGGAGGATATATAGGTGGATTAATTGAAATATTAGGCTCAGGTATAGAAAATATTCTTATCAGTTTTAATGCACCAGATTGGTTAATATCTTTCTTTACTGAAGGTATTGTAGGTGGTATAGGAACTGTACTAGAGTTTGTACCATTAATTGTAGTTCTTTATATGCTCATGGGAATACTTGAAGACAGTGGATATATGGCTAGGGCTGCCTATATAATGGACAATATAATGAGAGCCCTAGGCCTTCATGGAAAGTCCTTTATTTCTATGATTATAGGATTTGGATGTAATGTTCCTGGTGTTATGTCCACAAGAACCTTGGAAAATAAAAAGGACAGAATGATTTCCATTTTAATAAATCCATTTATGTCCTGTGGCGCTAGAATTCAAATTTATCTAGTATTTATATCAGCTTTCTTCCCAGATAGTGGTGGACTAGTACTTTTCAGCCTGTATTTCCTAGGGATACTTGTAGCTTTAATTATGGCTAAAATATTTAGCAAAACCCTATTTAAAGGGGAATCCTCCTATTTTATAATGGAATTGCCTCCCTACAGAATGCCTACAATAAGAAATGTCCTTAGAAATATGTGGGACAATGTATCTGAGTTCTTAGTAAGGGCAGGTACAGTTATATTCTTTGTTGTATCTATACTATGGGTATTAGCAATGCTTCCAGTTGGCGTAGAAGCCTATAGCCAGGAAAGCATACTTGGGAAAATTGGAACCTTAATTGCCCCAATATTTGTTCCAGCAGGATATGGAACTTGGCAGGCAGCCGTAGGATTGTTTTCAGGAATAGCTGCAAAAGAAGCTGTAGTTGCAATACTGGGTATGGTCTATGCTGGAGTAGAAGAAGGTTCAGCACTTGTAAATGCAATCCAATCAGCCTTCACCCCACTTTCAGCTGTATCCTTTATGGTAATGACCTTACTATATACACCCTGTGCTGCAACCTTAGGTGCTATTAAAAAAGAAACAGGCTCCCTTAAATGGACTGCATTTAGTGCCCTATATAGCTTTGCTATAGCATGGTTAGTATCTGTTCTTGTATATCAAGTAGGAAGTGCTATAGGTTTAGGTTAATTTCCAAGGAGATGATGGATTGTTAAAGGAAGTTTTGAAAGTAATTAAAGATAGCAAGTATATATCTAAAGCCAATATAGCAAAAGAATTAAATACTACAGAAGATGTCATTGAACAAGTATTTTCTGAGCTAAATAGAATGGGATATATAAAAGAGGATAAGACTATTAATTGTAATATGAAATGTGATGGTTGTTCCTTTTCCAGCCTATGCAACAAGGTTCCAATAAATACAATTATAATAACTGAAAAGGGCAAAAAACTACTAGGCAAGTCTCTTTAAAATCAATATTAATGTAGATAATTTTATGGCGTACTTTTAAAGTACTCCTTTAATATACTTTAAAATTTATACTTTTTAGGTTATAATTATTGTAAATATAATAGAACCATCCATAAAGATTAATAAAGGAGATTTTGCTAATGACAAATATAGATTGGAAAGAAAAAAAGAATTTAACTATGTTAGCAGATTTTTATGAATTTACCATGGCAAATGGGTACTTTGAAAATGGCATGGGGGATACCATTGCATATTTTGATATGTTCTTTAGAAGCATTCCAGATGATGGTGGATTTGCCATAATGGCTGGTGTTGAACAGCTTATACAATTTTTGAATAATCTAAAGTTTACAGAAGAAGATATAGAATATTTTAGATCTAAAAAAATTTTTAGTGAAGAATTTTTAGACTATTTAAAAAACTTTAAATTTGAATGTGATGTATGGGCAATTCCTGAAGGAACTCCCATATTTCCAGGAGAACCTATTATAATAGTTAGAGGACCCATAATGCAAGCCCAAATAATTGAAACCATGATTTTAATAACTATAAACCATCAAAGCTTAATTGCAACAAAGGCAAACAGAATAGTAAGGGCTGCTCAAGGTAGGCCCGTAATGGAATTTGGAGCAAGAAGGGCACAAGGATATGAAGGGGCAATTTTAGGTGCAAGGGCTGCTTATATAGGGGGAGTTGCAGGTAGTTCCTGTACTATTGTAGACAGAGATTTTAACATACCTGCCTTAGGTACAATGGCCCACAGCTGGATTCAGCTATTTCCTACAGAATTAGATGCTTTTAGGGCCTATGCAAGGCTTTATCCAGACAACTGTGTACTATTAGTAGATACATACAATGTTTTAAAATCTGGTGTGCCAAATGCAATTAAAGTTTTTAAAGAAGAAATAGTGCCAAGAGGATATAGGCCAAAGGGAATTAGAATAGACAGTGGGGATATTGCCTATTTATCTAAAGAGGCAAGAAAAATGTTAGATGAAGCTGGATTTGAAGATTGTCCCATTGTTGCATCTAGCGGATTAGATGAGTATTCCATAAGGGATCTATTAAATCAAGGAGCTCAAATTGACTCCTTTGGTGTCGGGGAAAACCTTATTACTTCCAAATCAGATCCAATCTTTGGTGGCGTATACAAATTAGCAGCTGTAGAAACAGAAGAAGGGAAAATAATACCTAAAATTAAAGTTAGCGAAAATGTTGAAAAGATTACAAATCCAGGTTTTAAGCAATTGTATAGGCTATATGATAGGGACACCAATAAGGCTATTGCCGATGTTATAACCTTACATGATGAGGAAATAGATGATACAAAACCCTATGAAATATTCCATCCCCTTTATACTTGGAAAAGAAAAACAGTAACCAATTTCTATGCAAAAAAACTATTAATAAAAATATTTGATAAAGGAAAGCAAATCTATGAATCTCCTAATATACATGAAATTAGAAATTATTGTAAGGAACAAATAGACACTCTTTGGGATGAAGTTAAGCGCTTTGAAAATCCCCATGAATACTTTGTAGATTTATCTAAACCCTTATGGGACATTAAGCAAAAATTATTAGAAGAACATAAATAAGATAGGCACCTGAAAACAGGTGCCTATCTTATTTGGATTCTATTTGTTTTTCCTCTAAAGTCTTTTTTCTTTGGTAGTTCTAAATATAATATTCCATTTTCAAATCTTGCATCGATTTTATCCTGTTCTACATCTTCCACAGGAAAGCTTCTTCTAAAGGAACCAAATCTTCTTTCACGTCTAATATAGTTTTCTCTTTCTTCCCTTATTTCTTCATTTCTTTCAACAGAAATTGTCATTATATCATTTCTTACTTCAATAATTATGTCATCTTTATTAACACCAGGTAATTCTGCTTCTAGTAAGTATTTATCATCGGTTTCCCTAATATCAACTCTCATTGGATTATAGGAAAAGAATCTGTAGTCCAGCTCATCTAACATATCATCAAATATTCTGTCAAGGTCAAATATTCTCCTTGATAAACCCCTTCTATTTCTATAAGGTGTTAATCCAAACATACTATCCTCCTCCTGGTTTAACTTTGCCTTTCTTTGACTTTAATTTAAATATAGCATTGTTTATTTTTTTATTCAAATGCAAAATATCCTGATAATAATCCACAAAAGGGAAATATTATTAATTTTCTTTGACTTTCTTTGTCTTTCTCATAAAATCTCTTTTTTTCAATAAAAAAAAGCGAAGATAATAATATTTTCTTCGCCTATTTAGCCTTTTTATTTTTGTGAACCTCCCACGACTAAAGTCGTAGGCTTCTAACCTCACGATTAGAATTTCCTGTTTCTTAAGTATTACAACCTACTATCTCCACAGGCGTAAATTCGGATAGTCCCTACCCTACTATGTTAGGCTATGCCTAATTCTCTTAATCCTTGATTTAATATGTTGATTGCTGCGTTTTTGTCTCTTTGGTGAATAGTACCACATCAATATCTTCTTTCAATATCTTCTTTGCTATCTTCTACCTACTTTTTCTTTCCATTTTCTTCCGGAGCCTTTACTTCCCAATGTATTACAAAGCTTATAATTATTCTTAAAATAGTAACTGCTGCCAATATAAGAAATTCATCTAAGGTTCTCACTACTACAGTTTTTAATATTTCAGCACCTAATTTAAACTCTAGAGCTAATGCCAGTCCCATGGAAAATTCAATTCTAATACTGTCATTTCCATGAAAATTAAATTTCTCCCTTATAAAACTAATAGCTGCCTTAAAAGAAGCTATAATTATTACAATTACTCCTATTACCTCTAATATACCAGCAATATACGGTATTATTGTGGATAAAAATGCCTCCACCTTCATAGGATCCCCTTCTTCCTCTTTTGTAATCATAAATTAAATATATCTTATTTAGGGGATACTGTCAACGAATTTTCAGTATAGTTAAAAAAATAACAACTTACCTGGCGGAGAGAGAGGGATTCGAACCCTCGGTACAGCATAAACTGTACAGTGGTTTTCGAGACCACCACCTTAAACCACTCGGACATCTCTCCAATATATTTACTAATAATTGACACTCCCCATGACTAAAGTCAGGGGGTTCTCTGGTGATTAAATGCCAGTCCATTTCTGGTAGGCAAGTATGACCCAGAGTTAAGGGTGTGTCATCACCCCTCCCTAGGCAGGTCGTATAGACCCTAGGGCTGGTAGACTTATCAACTACGCTACACCATCTACCAC
>JAAYFE010000143.1 GCA_012728365.1 Tissierellia bacterium | reverse complement strand
GTTAAATTGTTTACTACTTCATTTATGAAGGTTATTTGTTCTTGGTTCATTTCTTCTATATCTTTGTAATCATATTTTGTAACATTAGGTTGAAAAAAACTATCTGTAAGTAAGTAAACTATAAGCTTTCCTAATGAGTACTTATCTGCACTTTCGCCTACTTTCTGATCCTGATGGAATATAATCTCTGGTGCTATGAAAAACCTAGTAATATTGTCGTAATTTGCATTTATAAAGTTCTCTTGTATACTTGCTATATCCTTTAGTTTAACAATATTGTTCCTAGTTAAAAAAATGTTTGTAGGGCTTAAATGCTTGTACACTAGACCGCTATGGTGTAAAAAATCTAATACTGAACATATTTGCAGTATAATATGTAGCTTCTTTTTTAAAGGTAAATTACCATATACATTGTCAAGAATAGATGCATCGGTAAATTCTGAAGTAGAGTAGTATTGTTTAACCTGAACCTTTCTGCCATCTATTACCTTTACAATAGAAAATTGTTTGTTTAAAAGCAAGTTTCTATGTTTAATTTGAGTATAATAAAAGAAATTCTTAATAAAATGTTCTATTATAGAATTATTTTCAGCATTATATAATTTTAAAAAAACTTTTTTATCATTATCCCATAAATCAACAACTTCATATGTACTACTATAGGTATCTTCATTGACCAATCTATTAACTTTATACCTATTATCAATTAACTTCACTTTACTTCCCCTCTACTTCTGTCAAAATAATAATTAATTTTCCTGCATGGCATCATATAAAGACTTAAGTCCTTCTTTTAAGTTTAGCTTCTGTTCTTCAGTTAAATTTCTCATTTTAGAATCCAAGAATTTTACTCGTTTTTCTAATACTTTCTCCACTATCTGATGGCCTTTTGGAAGAACTTCTATTCTAACAACCCTCTTATCCTTTTCATCCCTCTTTCTAATTACCAAATCATTTCTTTCCATTCTATCAACTAGATCTGTAATAGTGCTACAGGCTAGTGCCATTTTTTGGCTTAATTCTCCTATGGTCATCCCCTCATTATTAATAAGTATTTGTAGCGCAGTAAACTGGGGTATTGTAATATTAAAATCCTTTAATATCTCCCTACCTTTTTTGCGAATTATATAATCTACCTTTCTTAAGTATTTTTCAATACTTTTAACATTTTCAGAAACCTTATTATCTAACATAAAACACCTCCCTATTCTAATAAAACAATTAAGGAACAAGAATTCGAAAGGCTCCAGGTAAGACTTCATAGGTTGCAGGAAGAATCCCACCATATTCCCCATCTATATCTATGGTAATTTTTTCCTCATTGAGTGGATAAGCTTTTATTTTTTTAGTTTTAAAGTATATAACGTTAGGGTGGTTGATATGTTCACCACTAAAAATATTAATGAATATTTGGGCTAAATCTTGTACTTCCGACCTTTTTATTATGACAACATCTAGATATCCATCCTTCACATCTGCATTTGGGGCGATTCTTCTAAATCCACCAATGGAAGATGTATTAGAAATTAGAAATAAAAGCACATCTTCATTACCAGTAAATTGTTCACTTTCAAATCTAATTTTAATGGGCTTAAACCTACTTTTTGGTATCTCCTTTAACCCTTCTATATAATAAGCCATTTTCCCAAGTATGGCCTTTATCTCAGGAGATACTTTATATCCTATATCTGTTAATAGACCACTGGCAGCTACATTTATAAAATATTCATCATTGGCTTTTCCCAGATCTACTTCCATAGTTTTGCCCTTATTGATCATTTGAAAAAAACCTTCTATATCCTTTGGTAGTTGCATATAATTAGCAAAATCATTAACAGTTCCTGATGAAAGTATGGCAACAGGAATTTTTTTGCTACTCTTGGCTATCCCCTTTG
>JAAYFE010000016.1 GCA_012728365.1 Tissierellia bacterium | reverse complement strand
TATTATTCATTAGATAACCACCACCTATCTAATTATAATATATATTAATATTAGATAGGTGGCAAATATCCAATAAGCCTTCATCCCAATGACTAAAGTCATGGGCTTTCGGCTAGGTTTTTTGTAAAGACCAATCAAAGAAGGCCCAAGCTCCATTTGCTAATGCCGTATTGTTTACAATTCCTACAATTGCAGCTCCAGCGATAAATATGAAGGCTGGCAGGAATACTCCTCAACGTATTTCCTTTTTACTTGTAGTTTTTAAATCCATATTTTCACTCCTTATTATTTAAAATGAAAATACTGAAAATGGAATCGTTTTCAGATAAAGTCTACTTATCTGAGATTATTTCTTTAAGTTTATCAGATAATAAAAACTGAAGCCTAGTTTCATTTTTGCTTATTGAATATACTCCAATTATTTCACCATCTACTTCTATTGGAAAGGTGCTGTAAAGCTTATATACAGGCCTATCGTCATCATAGGTATGGGCCTTATATTTCCTTACTATAGGTTTACCAGTTTTTAATACCCTCATATGTTCTGATTTATTTTTATCATAATACTCATAAGCTTCCCATATGTATTTGCCAATCATTTCAGAGGCCTTTCTTTTTTCCAACTCTTCTATGGCAGGATTATAAATAAGGATTTTTCCATCCCTATCTGTTAAGAGGACTCCATCATCAAGATTTTCAATAATCTTCTCTAGACATCTTAATTTATATTTATAATAATCATCATCCAAAGATGTTCTATTACCCATAACTATCCCCCCACAAATTAGCTATACTAGCTTAAATATATGATATTAAGATATTGTAAAAGAATTAAAATAAACCTTGGCTTGTCAATAGCCCATTGTCATTTTAGTTGGGCCACCGACTTTCTTAATTCTATTTGCTTTCTAAATAGCTGCCTATATATGCTGTCCCATTTTGCATCTGGTATATTTGTATAATGTAGATTAAAGTATTTGTAGGGACCAAAATTATGGCTTTTTACTATGATTCCACTTACATCAATATCCATATCATCAAACAATATTTTTATTTTTAAAGGTTTACTAAAAGAAGTAATATCTATTTTGTACTCACTATTTAAATAAAAAGATAGTGATTCTCCTCCAATTTTAGTTATTTCTATGGTAGTTGGCCTATTGTCCTTAGGATCATACAATATGCCATCTAAATTCCACAAGAGGCTAAAGGCATTGGCTGAAGGTATAAGCTTAATTATTGAAATATAAAATTCATTATTTATCAAATCTTCTATTCTTATATCATAATAATTAATATTATTTAAATCCTTAATGGCTAGTTCTGCACTGGTTATATCTACTAGGTTAATATCTGCTACTTTGCTTTCATTCCAAGCTTTAAATATATAAAAATTATCAATACGGGCCAAGGTACCTTCTATAATAATTAAATTCTCATTTAAATTGAGTATAAGGGAGCTTAATTCCATAGGCTGTATTAAATTAACTTCCAATTGGTTTTTGGCTCTTGTTAGCATTTCTATCATTATGTCCACTAATTTAGGATGAAACTGCTTCCCCTTATTTCTATAAAGCTCCTTAATTGCTGCATTTAAATCTAAGGCCTTTTTATAAGGCCTTTCAGATAGCATTGCATCAACAGCATCGGCTATGCCTATTATATAGCTATCAAAAGGAACTTCATCCCCCTTTAGTCCACAAGGATAGCCTTTACCATCATACCTTTCATGGTGATACTTAATAATTCTAGGAATATCCTTTAACAAAGGAATATCTTTTAATATGCTTTCTGCAATCCTATAGCTCATTAAGGGATGTTCCTTTACCACAGCATACTCCTTATCTGTTAACTTATCAGGCTTATTAAGTATGTCACCCTCTATATGACATTTTCCAATATCATGTAACAATCCTGCGTAGGTTAATCTTGTTAAATCTTCCTTGCTATAGCCTAGTATCATGCCTATTTCCCTACACCAGTTAGCCACATTGAAACTATGATTAGGAAGATATCTTTCCTTCCTTTCTAGTATCTCTACAAATACAGAAATTAGATTAATGGCTTTTATTGTATCCCTTAACTCATCTGCTATTATGGTATACAACTTTGAAATATCTGATATTAAATTACATAACCTTCTTTCATTCAATGTATCTTTGGGAAAATCCTTCATGATATGGGAGCCTAGATAAAGGCTACCTATAAGCCTTAAAGAATTGCCTATTGAGTCGATGGGTTCAAAGATAGGAATATATACTTCAGACTCCATTCCTTCAATTAGAGAAGAGTAGATGCCACCCTGATAGACTTCAACTATATCCTTCTTATTAATTAAACTCTTCAATGCTGTATATATACCTTTATTAACGAAAACGGTTTCTGGGATTTTGGATTCTGGTAAAATATTGTCCCTAATATATGCACCCTTTACTACAGCCACATTCCTTGAATCATTAAATACCAGAGACAAACAAACATCATAGTCTAAGGTATTTGTAAGCTCCTTTTGCAATTGACAAAGTCTTTCCCTTACAGTACTTGCTTGACTTCTAAGCCAAGTACTACAATTTAGATCCAATTTTACTACCACCTCTATTGCACCTCCAAGACTACTACCCCATTATTCCTACTACTACTATATCTTACTAGAATTTCTATATTCTTTCAATGTTTTGGAAACTTTATTCCTATGGATTCTTTGACAGGAATACATAATAAAGCGAATACCTGTTAAAACAAGTATTCGCAATTTTTTTTATACCAATTTTCTATTTACCATCTCTGTCACTATGAAGCTGGCAACATCTTCTGCAAAGGTACCTGGACCAAATCCAGCATCATAGCCTAATTCCTTTGCTAGTTCATGGGATATTCTTGGGCCTCCACATACAAGTACCACCTTGTGCCTTATGCCCTCTGCTTCTAAAAGTTCCACAAGTTGTGTAAGATTTGGAATGTGAGCATTCTTTTCTGTTACAACCTGGGAAACTAATATTGCATCTGCATTTACTTCTATAGCCTTTGCTACTAATTCTTCATTAGGCACTTGGCTTCCTAAATTGTAAGCTTCAATACCTTCATATCTTTCTAAGCCAAAATGACCAGCATATCCTTTCATATTCATAATGGCATCTATTCCAACAGTATGAGCATCTGTACCAGTACAAGCTCCTACTACAACTACTTTTCTCTTTATATTTTCCCTTATATATTCTTCTACTTCTTCCTTAGTCATGACCTCTACTTCCACCTTAGGCACCTTTATTTTAGTATAGTCCACAGTCTGAGTGGCCTTGCCATAAACTATAAAATAAGTAAAGCCTACTAGATCCTTGGAATATACCACAGAAGGTTCTTCAATGCCCATTTTCATTACTAATTGGCGAGCTGCCTCTATGGCTTCATCTCCATAAGGAACTGGCAGGGTAAAACTAAGCTGTACCTTGCCATCATTTAAGGTGTCCCCATAGGGCTTAACTCTAGTTAAATCCACCATTATCTTTCACCTCCAAGCATGAGGTCTATGAAGGGGTTAAAGTAGCCTGTATCCTTTTTAGCTACTCCATCTAGGCCCTTACCTCCATCCCTTGCCCTTTTTACTCCACCAAATTTACCTTTTTCTATGGTTGAGAATAGGCCTTCTTTTTCTATTTCCTTAAGTAGTTTTTCTGCCTTTGCTAAGACTTCTTGAGCTCTAGTTTGGATTATGCCGCCTTCTTTAAAGGTAATTTCGTCTCCTAAACTTCTTGCGTTGTTAAAGATGTATTTGGCATTTTCAAGGGCCAAATATCTATCATGGATGTGGGGAGTGTGTATTGCTTCTGTTAGCATACCAAGTAGTTGGATTCCTTGCTTAGTCATTATTGAAACAAGGTTAAACATGGCATTTTGTATATAGCCCCTAAATATATTGCCAGTCATGTATTTAGTTGGAGGCATATATTTTAATGGTGCCTTAGGGAATATTTCCCTTGCCATTTGGGCTTGAGCCAGTTCCATTAAGAATCCATTTTCAATATCTGGATCCATTTCAAAGGCATGGCCCAGACCCATTTGTTCCTCTGGTATGCCTGCCTTAGGGGCAAATTGTTCATTTATAAATTGGGAAGCCAGTACTGTATGGGC
>JAAYFE010000142.1 GCA_012728365.1 Tissierellia bacterium | reverse complement strand
CCTTTTTTTGTTATTGTAGAAATTAGTAAAATCAACGTTTTTAAATTATGAAATTTACTTAATTATTAAAAAAGTTAATAATTATTATATATGAACAGCTGCTATATTAATTTATAAATAAAAATTTTTATATTACAATTTATAAGTAATTATATCATTAATTTGGCTAGAAGTATATCCTCAAGGAGTATTGTTATTTCTTTAACATTTTTTTGCAAGTTTCTCTATTAAATTTCAAAACTTAATTGTATTGGATCATGGGGATATATTAAATTTGAGAAACTAATACCTAAAAGCCTAATGTTTTTTGTGAGATTAAATTTACTAATTAATAGATGCTTACTAGTTTCGTAGATAATATTACTATCATAGGTAGGAATACTGAAAGTAAAACTTCTAGTTTCTACAGTAAAATCTGAATACTTAACTTTAACTGTTATAGTCTTGACAAGAAAGCCTTTTTTTACTAGCTTATTTGACAAATTTATTGAAAAAATCCTGAGTTTTTTGCATAAAATACCAATATCATTTATATCTTTCAGAAAAGTTTCTTCTTCCCCAATTGATTGGCTGACTAAATGTGTTTCAACAGGTCTATTGTCTATTCCAAAGGAAAAATTGTAAATTTCTTTTCCTTTTTTACCAAACTTCTTTATTAAAATATCCAAATTATATTTTTGTACATCTTCTACTATGTATATACCTAATTTATTTAGCTCCCTTTCCATTCTAGGTCCTACTCCCCAGAGCTTTGAAACTGGCAAGGGTTTAAGAAAATTTATTATGTCTTCTTTTTTTATAATAGTTAAGCCATCTGGCTTTTCCACATCAGAAGCTAGTTTTGCCATAAACTTATTTGCCGATATACCGATAGAAGCTGTTAATTGAAGTTCATTTTTTATATCTTTCTTAATTTGTTTTGCTATAGATAAGGCATCTTTTCCTGTTACATCTATGAAAGCTTCATCAATGGATAGGGGTTCAATTATTTTTGAATACCTACCTAGTATATTCATAATTTTTCTTGATTCCCTCTTGTACTTATCCATATTTACTGGCAAATATATACCCTTGGGACATAATCTTTTAGCTTTTGCCATAGGCATTGCTGAATGTATACCATATTTTCGTGCTTCATAAGAGGCAGTACATACAACAGCTCTCTTGCTCCTTCCCCCAATAATTACAGGTTTATTTTTAAAACATGGATTATCTCTCTGTTCTATTGATGCATAGAAGGCATCCATATCAATATGAATAATTGCCCTATCCATGAATTTCACCTTCTTAAAAAAAAATATCATATACAGAATTGTATATGATGTGGTGCAGGGGAAGGGACTCGAACCCTCACGCTTTATACAAGCACATGCCCCTCAAACATGCGTGTCTACCAGTTCCACCACCCCTGCATTTTATTCCCTTCTGTATACATTATAAATGAAATTTTAGTTATTATCAACTTTTTCTTCTTGTAAATCCTTGGGAATGTACCATTTTTCTATATTTCTATATAAATCATAAAAAGTTGGATCTATATCACCTTTTATTTTACTATTTAAAAGTAATGCCTCATTTTTGAAAAATAAACTTACGTAGGGTAATTCTTCAAGAAAAATTTCTTGAACATTCTTGTAAGCCTTAAACTTATTTTCCAAATTCAATGCAGTATAGGCATCTAACAAAGCCTTGTCCATTTTTTCGTTACTATATCTTATAAAATTTGTATTTGATTTAATTTGGGATGAATGGAAAGCAAAAGATAGTTCAGGAACGGGAGATAAGTTCCATCCAAGTAATACTATATCAAATTTTCCCTCTTTTAGTTTTTCATTTAACTCTATCCATTGATTTTCCGTAACTTCTTCAGATAAATTGTCCGGTAATTTTGATTCATAGTCCTTTATAACTTGAATTCCTATGTCTTTTAAATTATCCACAATAATTTCTGCCACCTTTAGCCTTAAATTATTAAAAGAATTAGTAGTAAGACTTAATACAACCTCATTCCCTTCTTCATCTTCATAATAGCCATCACCATCTATATCATTCCATCCCATATTTTCTAATTCTTTTCTTGCCATATCTGTATTGTAACCATATATATTTGCCTCATCAGAAAGAAGCCATGAATTTGGATGTATTGGTACATCTATTTGTGTAGCATGTCCTAAATATACATTTTCAATTATTTCCTGCCTATTTATACCATAAGCAATAGCCCTTCTTAAACCTTGTCCATATTTAGAAAAAACTTCATTAGAAAAATTAAATCCTAAGAATTCATAGCTTTGGGATATATACTCAATTATGTTTACTTGTTTGTTTTGGGCAAACTTTTCCCAATCAACACCTACAGAAAAAGCTAGATCTGTTTGGCCTGTTTCAAAGGAAATAAGGGCTAATTCTTTATCATCTAAGATCATTCCAATTATTGTATCAATGTAGGGTCTCCCTTCCCTATAATTTTCATTAGCTTCCAGTTGAATATTTTTGTATTTTTCGTAGCTAACAAATTTAAAAGGTCCAGTACCAATTGGGATATAATCTTCTGCTACCAGTGCTCTTTCATAAGACCTTCCATTTTCTATACTGTCTACAAAAATATGTCTAGGTATAATAGGAAAAGTTAATACTTCTAACTTATGGCTAAATTCAAATCCAAATACTATGTCCATGGTTAATTCATCTATTACAAGAGCTTTCATAATATTGTTTATATTATCTCCATTAAAATTACCTACATAAGATCTCCATAACCTCTTATAGGTTGAATCATCATCTGAATACTTTATGGTATTAATAGTAAAAGCCACATCATAGGCAGTTAGTTTCTCTCCATCATGCCAATATACATTATCCTTTAATTTTATATTAAGTGTATTATTATCTTTAAAAGAATAATTTTCTACTAGCTGGTTTACTATTTGAAAATTTTCATCATATTCAAATAGACTTTCAAATATAAGCTTACTAAAATAATAGTAACTCCTATTATTGACTATAAGAGGGTTTAAAGAATTAATATTTGTAACGGGTAAAACTATTTCTCCACCATATTCTGGTTTATATTCATCTATATTACTTGAATTTCCTTCATGGCCTTCATTGAAGCTTTGTTTGTTTTCTTGGCACCCACTAACAAATATACTAATTAGTAGTATAAATAATATTGCTAATTTTTTTCTGCCTCTCAACTACTGTCCCTCCTGCTATTTATACATAATAAGGCTTTTTAATACCTTCCTAAAATTATTTACAAGTAAAACTAAATAATTCTCATTATAGGTCACAAAATTCTCAAACTCATCTTTATAAAGAATTCTGTATATTTTAATGTTTTTTTCAACTTTTTTTACATACTCCTTAGTTTCTGGAAAGGGTATATACTTTAAAGTTTTTCCATCTTCTGAATATTTGTCGTTTTGAAGCCATTTAGCCACATTCCCACTACCTGCATTATAAGCAGCTACAACCAGCTGAAAATTATTGTTAAACTCTTGATTTAAAACATTTAGATACCAAGCTCCTATCATAATATTTAGTTCAGGATCAAATAAATCATCTATTTTAAAGTCCTCTATATTTAATTCTTCACTAGCCCACTGCCCAGTAATTGGTGCAATTTGCATAAGGCCTCGAGCATCTTTACTAGAAATAGCATGTTTATCATATTTACTCTCTACATTTATTATAGCTGCTACTAGATATGGATCCACATTAAATTTTTTTGAATATTTGTTTATAAATACCTGATAGCTTAATGGGTAATTAATTAAAAAATACAAATAAATTGTAAGAAATGTCATGGAAGCTATCACAACAAATACAATAAGCCTTTTTAATCCTTTACTAGTTATATAGTGCAAAATAAACCCTCCAAATTTACATTACTTCCTCAAGCATTCTTTTGACCTGAGATTCTAAGTAGTCTTTAGTTCCAGTATTGTTTATTAACCTAGTAGCATATTTTACTTTAATTTCCATGGGCATTTGTGCTCTAATTCTTTTAATGGCTTCTTCTTCAGTAATATTATCTCTTTTCATTAATCTTTCTAATTGGGTTTTTTCATCAACATATACTAACCATATTTCATCAAATTTTATGCCCTTTAATTTTATATCATCTAATACCTCTATAAGTAAAGGTATATCTACAAATATCAGAGTACTTTCTTTATCCTTTTTTATCTGCTCTTTAATAGAATCTAATATATAAGGATGAAGGATAGAATTAAGCTTTTCCCTTTCTAATGGATTATTAAATATTATACTTCCTAATTTCTTCCTGTTTATATTGCCACTTTCATCTAAAATATCTTCTCCAAAATATTTAACCACCTCTAGATAGGCTTCCTTATCCTTTTCTACTACTTCCCTTGATATAATATCAGCATCTATAACCTTATATCCTATACTCTTAATTATATCAGACACTGTAGACTTACCAGAAGCTATGCCTCCAGTTAAGCCTATTATTTTTTGTTTAATTTGATCCATACCAATTTTCACCTACTTTGATGTCAACCTTTAAAGGAATATCTAGTTTTACACAATTTTCCATTATATCTTTTACCATATTTGTAACTAAATCTACTTCATCTTTATGGGCTTGAACAACTAACTCATCATGTACCTGTAATATCAGCTTGGATTTCAAATTTCTCTTTTTCAACTCTTTATATACTTTCACCATTGCTACTTTAATTATATCAGCAGCACTGCCCTGAATTGGTGTATTCATAGCAACTCTTTCACCAAAGCTTCTAATATTGAAATTTCTAGACTTAAGCTCCGGTATATATCTTCTTCTATTTAAAATAGTTTCTACAAATCCTTCCTCTTTCCCTTTTTTAACTATGTCTTCCATATATTTTTTAACCATCTTATAATTATCAAGGTAATTATCTATATATTCCTTTGCTTCTTGCCTACTTATATTTAAATCCTTAGAAAGGCCATAGTCACTAATGCCATATATGATTCCAAAATTTACAGCTTTTGCTCTACTTCGTAATAAGGGGGTTACATCCTCCTTTGATACTTTAAATACTTCTGAAGCTGTTTTAGTGTGAATATCTTCTTCATTATAAAAAGCTTCTTTAAGTTTTGGGTCTTGGGAAATATGGGCTAGTACCCTTAGCTCTATTTGGGAATAATCTGCATCCACTAATACATATCCTTCTTCAGCTATAAAGGCCTTTCTTATTTCCCTACCTTCTTCAGTTTTAATAGGTATGTTCTGAAGATTTGGCTCTGTACTGCTAATTCGTCCTGTATTAGTAACAGTCTGGTTAAAGGTGGAATGGATTTTATTTGTATCCTTATCTACAACGTTAATTAAGCCTCCAATATATGTTGACATAAGCTTTACAATTTGCCTATATCTTAATAATTTATCTACTATTTCATGTTGGCCTTTTAATTTTTCAAGTACTTCTACATCAGTTGAATAACCAGTTTTTGTTCTTTTTATTACAGGTAAATTTAGCTTATCAAAAAGTATTTCTCCTAATTGTTTAGTAGAATTTATATTAAACTCTACTCCAGCCAGCTGGTATATTTCCTCTGTAAGTTTTGAAATTTCCTTTTCGTAGTCCTCCTTTAATCTATATAACACATCTAAATCAACCTTAAAACCATTAAACTCCATATCTGCTAATACTTGTGTTAAAGGTAACTCAATATCATAATAGAGCTTAACCATATTTTGCTTTTTCAGTAAATCCATAATAGGATCTATTACCTTATATACTATATTAAGATAAGCTGTTATATATTCTGCCCTTTTATCTATAGAAATATCTTTAAAGGACTTTTTCTTTTTACCCTTACCTAATAGCCCTTCAGTATCTATACCACTATAATTTAAATACTCCATTCCAAGTTCATTTATGGAATAGCTTGCCTGGGAAGGATTAATAAGGTATTGTCCTATCATAGTATCAAAGGCTATATTTTGTATATCTACTCCTAAAGTTAATAAGGCATATACATCCATCTTAATGGCATGGCCATATTTTTTTACTTCACTTGATTCAAAAAACTTCTTAAAAGTATCTATAAATTTATCCATATTATTAATACTGAAGTCAATATAATATGTAGTATTTGTATCTGTTTTTAAACCAATACCTATTAATTTACTCTTAATATAATGATCATCTTCAAATAAGAATTTAAAATAAAGCTCTTTAGATTTTTCTATTTCCTCAGCAATTTTTGGAAAATCGTTGTTTTCTATAATTTCATATTCTAATTCGATATCTTCATTAACAGCTTCCACACCTTCTATTTTATATATTTTTGATAGTAAGCTATTAAATTCTAGTTTTTTATATATTTCAACAAGTTTTTCATAATCTGGTTCCTTCACTTTTAGCTCTTCAAGGGATGTGTCCACTGGTACATTTCTAATTATTTCAGCAAGCTTTTTACTTAAGAAGGCTAGTTGTTTGTTTTCTATCAGTGTTTCTTGTCTTTTCCCTTTTATCTTATCTATATTAGCATAAAGATTCTCTATAGTACCAAATTCTTTTAATAATTTGATACCAGTTTTTTCCCCTATTCCTGGTACACCTGGAATATTATCTGATTTATCTCCCATTAGCCCTTTTAAATCAACAAATTGCTGAGGGGTTATACCATATTCCTTAATGAAGTTTTCTTCATCGTATTCAACTAAATCTGTAATGCCTTTTCTGGTAATTAATACTTTTGTCTTATCTGAAACCAACTGTAAATAGTCCTTATCTCCTGTAACCAAAATTACATTTAATCCATTATCTTCTCCAATTTTTGATAATGTTCCTGCAATATCATCTGCCTCATAACCCTCTAATTCTAATTGGGCTATATTCATTGTAGACAATATCTCCTTTATAATAGGAAATTGAAGAGCTAATTCATCTGGCGTAGATTGCCTGTTTTCCTTGTATTGCTCAAATACTTCATGTCTAAAAGTAGGTCCTTTCTTATCAAAAACAACACATATATAATCTATATCATAATCCTCTTGAATTTTATATAGCATAGTCAAAAAACCATAAACACCATTTGTATATATTCCACTTTTTGTAGACAATAAGGGTAAAGCATAAAAAGCTCTATGTATTAAGCTGCTACCATCTATAATCATTAAAGTTTTATTATTCTCCATAAAATCGCCTCCTCCTTTAAAAAATGCCCATACATATTTAAAGTATACCTTAAATAAAGTTTTACGTAAATAATTTAAATATTGCTTGATTATTTCATTAAATTATGTTATTATTTTTTTGTCGCTAATAAGCCGAAGTGGTGGAATTGGCAGACGCGCTGGACTCAAAATCCAGTGGGGCTTAAACCCCGTGTGGGTTCGACTCCCACCATCGGCACCAAACAGCAACCCATAGCCTAAAGCTTTAGAGTAAGAAAATCTTTAGGCTATGGGTTTTTTAATACTTCCAAGTAGGTAAATCCACTTAACTGTCTAGACTAGATTGGAAGCATCTTATGAGTCCTAATTCATGCTACTTAAATCTATTATCCTCCTTTAGAAACTCCTCTATAGTAAGCTGTGACACTACCGCATTATTAAATTTATTCCTATCCTTTATATCTCCAAATAGTATTACTCCATTAACAATTCCATCTCTTGTAAATACTTTATGGTGGATGCCCCTACTATTATCCTTATATTCATATATTTTGTCATAATTATTAATGGCACCTGCTGAAAATACTTTTATATCTCCTAGATCTAATGTTGTAAATATCTTAGGCTGTTCATATTCCATTTCTATTCCAACCATATTTGCACCAGCAATTTTCCCCTGCTCATTGGCAGCAGTCCAAAGACCTAATACCTTACCATCTACTTCTACTACATCACCTACTGCAAAAATATTTTCAATATTCGTTCTCATTTGCCTATCAACTTTTATACCTTTATCGTATTTAATTGGTGTATCTCTTACTAAATCAAGATTTGGCCTTATACCCGAAGAAATAAGTATTGCATCTGTAGGAATATCTCTACCACCTTTTAATTTAATTCCATTAGCCCTTTCCTCTCCCAAAACTTCATCTACCTGGGAATTAGTATATATAGTTAGACCCGAACCATTTAGCCTCTCTTCTAATTTATTAGCTAGTTCTACATCTAATTGTTTTGGCAACAAGTATGGTAGAAACTCAATTACATTGACTTTTTTGCCTAACTGCTTCAATGACCAAGCAGCTTCTAGACCTAAAAGACCACCACCTATTACCGATACAGTATTGCAGGTCTTTAGGAATTCTTTAAATTCATATAAATCCTGCAATGTTCTCAAAGCAAATACTCCTTTTTTGTTTTTGCCATCAATAGGTGGAATAAAAGGACGACTTCCTGTTGCGATTAAAAGCTTTTCGTATTCCATCTTATTACCATCATCCATATAAACCATATTATTATCTATATCTATTTTTTCAACTGTGGTGTTTAAAATAGCTTTAATATCTTTATCCTTATACCATTTTTCATCATTAACCAACAAACTACTTACTGTATGTTCTTTAAAGATTCCTTCTGTTAATTTTGGCCTATAATATGTAAGATATGGTTCACTACTTATTAGGACAATATTACCTTCTTTATCATGTCTTCTAATTTCT
>JAAYFE010000141.1 GCA_012728365.1 Tissierellia bacterium | reverse complement strand
TCTCATTTAAAAAGTTTGATTAGCTCTTTATTCTACTCAAAGTATCTCACACTGTTTAGTTTTCATGGTTCATCTTGCTTTTCGCAAGTGACTATTATAGAATATCATTTTTGACTTGCTTTGTCAACTGTTTTTTTCTTTTCATTTTTTTGTCTTTATTTACATTTTTTTCATCTGAACCAGCTGACTTTTATACTATAACATATTTTTGAGATGCTGTCAAATGTTTTTTCTTTTTCTTGTGAAGTTTTTTCTGCCTTTTTTAACAGCTTTTTTACTATAGCAGCTTTTTATTTTTTTGTCATTTTTTGTCAATAGACAATTATATTTTTATTTTATTTATTATTTATTTCTGTTACAATATATTTAAGTAAGTATATATTAAGAAAGGGGTTTATAATTGGATATACGACAATTAGAAACTTTCATACAAGTAGCTCGACTAAAAAGTTTCTCAAAAGCCGCAGAAAAATTGTTTATTACACAGCCTACAGTAACTAACCATATACAAAATCTAGAACAAGAATTGGGTACCCTTCTTATTAATCGTTCAGGTAAGAATATATCACTAACCGATGCTGGAGCACTATTCTATAAGCATGCAATAAATATTATTAATTCCTGTGAAATGGCAAAATTTGATTTAAGTGCATACAAAGGTAGTGTACGTGGTCATCTTCATATATATTCAAGTTCTGTACCTAGAAAATATATTCTACCTAAAATATTGGCTGAATTTTCAAAAAAATATCCCTATGTAAAATATACCTTAAATAACAAGGATTCTAAAAATATTGTTAATTCCATTTTAGAAGGGGATACAGATTTCGGTATAGTAGGAGCAAAGTTTCCTTCAAATAAGTTAAAATATATAGAACTGTTTGTGGATGAATTATTAGTAATTACACCTAATACAAAAAATTTTTCAAAACCTAATTATTCAACTATAACCATTGATGAATTATTTAAAGAAAAAATTATCCTTCGTGAGGAAGGTTCAGGTACTAGACATATATTAGAAATGAAATTAAAAGACAAGGGTATAAGTAAAAATGAATTAAATATAGTAGGCTATATTGAAGATGTTGAAACTATTAAAGAACTTGTATCACTTGGTTTTGGCATTAGCTTTATGTCAAAAAGAGGTGTAGCAGATGATGTTAAATTAAATAAATACAAGGCCTACTATGTTGAAGACCTTGAATTAAAAAGAAAATTTTACTTTGTTTATCATAGCAAAAGGCAACTTTCACCATTAAATGAAACATTTAAATCTTTTGTTCTAGATATTATAAGTAGAAACAACAATGGATGAAAAGTTAAGGAACCAAGGGGGTATCTTGGTTCCTTAACTTTATATTTTTTTTATATTGTTTTTAAAGGCAAATATGGCAGCTTGTATCCTGTCATTTACTTCAAGCTTTTTAAATATATTGGATACGTGATTTTTCACAGTTTTCTCACTTATGTATAGTTTTTTCGCAATTTCTTTATTATTTAATCCTTCAGCAATTAAGGTTAGTACCTCATACTCCCTATTGGTTAACGATTCTATTTTTCTTTGTTCTTCATCAGCTTCATCTTTACTGCTAATTTCCTCCTTTAACATAGATGCAATACTTGGCTGTATATAAGTTTTTCCTTCCTTCACATCTTTAATTGCCCTAATAAGACTGTTTGCATCAGAGTCTTTTAGTACATAGCCATCGGCACCCATTTTCATAGTTTCCAACAAATACTCCTTATCGTCATGGATTGTTAATATGATAACTTTTGTATCCACCCCCAGGTCCCTTAATCTTCTTAAAACATCAATTCCATTTAAATTAGGCATATTTATATCTAAAAGTAATACATCAGGCTCATGTATTAAAATCTTCTCAACGGTCTCATGTCCATCTTTAGCTTGACAGACCACAGCTATATCTTTTTCTAATTCTAATAATTGCTTTAATCCTTCCCTCATTAAAGCATGATCATCCGATATCATAACAGTTATATTTTTTTCATCCATTAATCTATCCCTCCTTCTCAGGTAACATTAAGTAAAAGCTAATTCTAGTTCCTTCCATAGGTGCTGATTTTATGTTTATCTTTCCACCCAGAAGTTCCACCCTTTCTTTCATGTTCATCAATCCATAGCCTTTAAGACTTAATCCATCGTTATAGGTTTTATCATATTCAAAACCTACACCATTATCTATTATAGTTACATTAATCCTATTTTGAGTAAACTCAATAATTATCTTCCCTTCAGTAGCTTTTGAATGCTTACTTATATTACTTAGTGCTTCTTGAATTATTCTAAATATAGCTATTTGTATAGAAGAATTTAAACATATAACTTGTCCAAAAACTTTTAACTCAATACTTACTCCTGTATATTCATTAAATTTCTGTACATACCTTTCTAATGTAGGTATTAAGCCCAAATCATCTAAAGACATAGGTCTCAAATCATAGATAGTTTTTCTTATATCCTTCAGGGTCATCCTAACTATTTCCTTTAAATTTTTCATCTCTGTTTTGAACTTTTCTTTATCAATATCTATAAATCTTTCACAAATTTCGGCCTTAATTAGAATATTAGCCATAGATTGTGCAGGCCCATCGTGTATATCTCTTGCAAGTCGTTGTTTTTCTTCTTCTTGGGCTTCTATTATCTTTATTCCTAAAGTTTGCTTTTTGTTTAAGTGATCTACGGTAAACATTATTTCATCTAAGTTTCCCTTTAAATACTCAGTAACTACACTTACTGATTTCCATGCTTTTTCTGCTTTATTTAAAACTTCCCTTTCTGATCTTAATCTCATTTCTAATTCTTGCCTTCTTTTAATAAGATTTTTTTCTTCCTCTCTTTTTAAAAACAATTCAATTCTAGCACTATTTGCTATATCATAAGCTTCTTTTAATTCTTCTTGTGTATATATATGAAAGTTTTTATTAACATTAGAAAGCATTAATCTACTCTTTTTTTCTTTTTTTTCCAACTCATCAACTTCTTTTATAGTTTTTTCTATTTTTTTATTAAGTTCTTCCAACTCTTTTTCTGTTAGCTTTAAATTTACCCTTGCTTGTTCAACTATATTAACTATTTCCTCCTTGCTATTTTCAATGGAATAAATGGTTTTTTCAAGTATGTCATTAATCTTTTTTATATCAATGGTTTTATATCCCATCTAATTTACACCTCGTCTTGTACTTCTAATTCTGCTATTTGTGCTTTTTCTTCATCAGTTAAAACATTTTTTAGATTAATAATTACAAGTAGTCTGTCCTCATCTATTTTGCCTATACCTGTAATAAATCTTCTACTAATGCTATTAATTAAATCAGGCATAGGATCTACCATTTCTTCCTCCAGTCTTATTGTCTGGGAAGCATTATCTACAATAAAACCAATTTCCTTTTCTTCATAGGTAATAACAATGATTCTTGCATCTTCATTAACTTCAATATTTCCCATATCAAACCTTTTCTTCAAGTTTACAACGGGTATAACCTTACCCCTATAATTTAAAACACCCTCAATAAAGTCCGGAGCATTAGGAATACTAAAAGGTTCCTTATAGGAAATTATTTCCTTAACATTCATAATATCTATTCCAAACTCCTGATTGTTTAAATTAAATACTACATATTGCTTTTCTGTCACTTTTATCACCTCCTATATATTTTTCCATACACTAATATTCTACATCAAATTTTTCCATCCTTCCAGAATTTCTTGTTTTTTGTTGGATTAGTTTGATTTATATATAAAAAAGGGGCCCTTAGCCCTAGCTAAAAGCCCATATATTTATATTTGTCGTATACAAGTTGGCCACTTTTAATTACATACAGTGTATGATTAATACCAAAGTGATAAATTGTATATTCAAAATTAGGTGCATCAAGTATTACTAAATCAGCCATTTTACCCACTTCAATACTACCTATTTGATCTTCTAGTTTTAAAGAAGCTGCACCATTTATGGTGGAGGCAGTTAATACTTCTTCTGGAGTCATTTTATATATGAGAGAAGCAAAACTCATTACAAGCTGCATATTCTCTGTTGGACAGCTTCCTGGATTATAGTCTGTGGATAAGGATACTGCTACTCCTCTTTTTATCATTTCCTTAGCCCTTGCATGTTTTGCTGCTTGTAAATAAAAGCTCGTTCCAGGCAGCAAATTAGCAATTACCCCTTTTTCCGCCATCATATCAATACCCTTATCACTGGCAGCAACTAAGTGATCAGCAGATATACATCCTACTTCTGCTGCAAGTTCCGCCCCTCCTATAGGTTCTATTTCATCTGCATGTACCTTTGGCAGTAGTCCGTAGTTTAAGCCAGCCTTTAGTATTTTTTTAGTTTGCTCTAAGTCAAAAACCCCTTTTTCACAAAATACATCACAAAATTTTGCTAAGCTCCTTTTTGCTATCTCAGGAATCATTTCATCTATTATTGCATTTACAAATTTATCTGGGTCATCTTTATACCTTTCAGGTATAGCATGAGCTCCCATGAAAGTAGATACTACATCTACAGGATGGTCTTCATTTAATTTTTTAGCCACTTCCATTTGTTTAATTTCTGTGTCAAAGTCATCTAGGCCATATCCACTTTTGGCTTCTACAGTGGTTACTCCAAAGGATAGCATTATATCTAAACTTTTTTTAGCCTGTTCATAAAGCTCCAAGAAACTAGCATTTTTTGTTGCTTTAACTGTACTGTGGATACCTCCTCCTGCCTCCAGTATTTCTAAGTATTTTGCTCCCTTTAGCTTCATGGCCAGTTCATGTTCCCTGGAGCCTCCATGTACCAGGTGGGTATGGGAGTCTACCAGGCCAGGGATGACAGTTTTACCTGTTGCATCTATTATTTTTGTATCTTCGCTTGTTTCAAATTCCTTTGGCAGTTCTCCCTGGCCTACATAGGCTATTTTACCGTCCTTTATGGCTACTATTCCATTTTCTATTAAGCCTACTTCCTTCATCTCATCTTTTATTCTAGGCCTGTTTGGACCCTGTAGGGTATATAAGCTTTTTATATTTTTTATAATTAAATCAACCTTCATCTTGTTCACCCTATTCAAATATTCTCTTCTCTAATACTTGTTCTGATGTAAAGTCTTCTAGCCTTAAGTAGTAGTCTGCCACGTCTACTAGGGCCTGCATAGGTACCAGGCCAATTATTTCACTTCCTATCACACTTACTCCATATCTTCTGGCTTCCCTTTCTATGGCATCAAAAACTCTAAATAGGGGTGTTTTTGTGTAGTCCACCATGTTCATGGATACTTGTACTATACCTCTTTCCTTTATTTCAAGGCCTATGGCTTTACAGTAGGCAAAGCCTCCAGTTCTTGCCCTTACTGCAGTGGCAATTTTCTTTGCAATTTCTATATTGTCTGTTCCCAGATTTACATTAAAAGCAATTAAGGGCGGTCTTACTCCTACTGCTGTTACTCCTGCCTTTATGTTTAGCTTGTCTGGTCCATAGTCTGGCTTCCACCTTTCATCCTTTAGCTTTTCAGCCATACCTTCATATTGACCTCTTCTTATGTCTGCCAGGTTTTCCCTTTCCTGCCTTGTTGCTGATTTTTCGTATAAAAATACTGGGATCTTTAACTCTTCCCCTATTCTTTTTGCTAAGCTTTTAGAGTATTCTATACACTCTTCCACTGTTACATCTGATATAGGTATTAGGGGTATGACATCTGTGGCACCCATTCTAGGATGGCCTCCCTTATGTTTGGACATATCTATAAGTTCAGATGCTACCTTGCAGGAGTTAAAGGCTGCTTCTACTACCTTTTCCGGTTCTCCAACGAAGGTTACTACACTTCTGTTGTGGTCCTTGTCCATGGAGTAGTCTAAAAGTTTTATCCCATCTATTTTCCTTATTTCGTCTACTATTTTTTCTACTACTTCCTTGTTTTTTCCTTCGCTAAAATTAGGTACACATTGAACTAATCTTGCCATTTAAATCCTCCTTTATTTATTAAGGCTTTCGTCGTATCTTTCATCTACCAACTTTTTAACTAAGTCATCCTTGGCTATATAGGGTAGAGTAATGTGGTCTGTGTCTTTAAACTCTTTATTATATTCTATTACTGTTTCTATGGCGTTTTCATTTCTTGCCCAAGCCCTTCTTGCTACTCCTACCATTACATCCCAGGCCATGGCAGATTTAATTATTTCATCTACCCTTTCACTTCCATCTAGTACTAGGCCAAAGCCTCCGTTAATTGATTTTCCTATGCCTACTCCTCCACCATTGTGTAGGGCAACTAAGCTCATGCCCCTTGCTGCATTGCCAGCAAAGCAGTGGGTTGCCATGTCTGCCATTATGTTACTTCCATCGTATATGTTGGCTGTTTCCCTAAAGGGTGAGTCTGTTCCTCCTGTGTCATGGTGGTCTCTTCCAAGCATTACTGGCCCTATTTCTCCTTTTCTTACCATTTCATTAAACTTAAGGGCAATTTTCATCCTTCCCAAAGCATCTTGATAAAGGATCCTAGCTTGGGTTCCTACTACCAATTTGTTTTCCTCTGCATCCCTTATCCAAACCCAGTTATCCCTGTCCTGGAATCTTCTGTTTGGATCAATGCATTCCATGGCTGCCTTGTCTGTTTTTATTAGGTCTTCATGTTTGCCACTTAGGCATACCCATCTGAAGGGTCCATATCCATAGTCAAATAGCATTGGCCCCATTATGTCTTCTACATAGGATGGGAATATAAATCCTTCACTTTCGTCTACTCCATTTTTAGCTATGTCTTTTGCTCCTGCATCAAATACTGCCTTCATGAAGCTGTTTCCATAGTCAAAGAAATAGCTTCCCCTGTTTACCAGTTCCTTAATTAGTTCATAGTGATGGATTAAGGACTTGTTTACTAGTTCTATAAATTTTTCCTTATCAGTCTTTAATAGTTCTGTCCTTTCTTCAAAGCTAATTCCCTGTGGGCAGTATCCTCCATCATAAGGTGCATGGCAGGAGGTTTGGTCTGATAGTAAGTCTATATGGATATTATTTTTTACTGCATATTCCAGTAAATCTACTATATTTCCATAGTAGGCAATGGCAATGGATTCTTTCTTGTCCATGTACTCTTTGGCTAGCTTAAATACTTCTTTTATATCATCTATTACTACATCAATCCAGCCCTGGTCCAGTCTGGTCTTTATTCTTGAGTAGTCTACTTCTGCTATTATTCCAACACCTCTGGCTATTTTTACAGCCTTTCCTTGGGCTCCACTCATGCCTCCCAAGCCTGAACTTACAAATAGGTGGCCTCTTAAGTCTTCTTCTATTCCCAGCTTTATCCTTCCAGCGTTAAGTATGGTATTGTAGGTGCCATGGACTATACCCTGTGGTCCTATATACATCCATCCACCGGCTGTCATCTGGCCGTAATTTGCTACTCCCATGGCTGCTGCCTTGTTCCAGTGTTCCTGGTCATCGAACATACCAACCATTAAGCCATTGGTAATGATAACTCTTGGGCTATTTGGTGATGATCTAAAGAGTCCTAAGGGATGGCCTGAGGCTACAACTAGGGTTTGTTCATCCGTTAATTCTTCCAGGTATCTTTTTATTAGCTGGTACTGCAGCCAGTTTTGGCATACTTGTCCCGTTTCCCCATAGGTAACTAATTCATAGGGGTATAGGGCTACTTCAAAGTCAAGGTTGTTGTCTATCATAACCTGGAAGGCCTTACCCTCTATGCATTTTCCCTTGTATTCATCTATGGGTCTGCCGTATATTCTACCTTCTGGCCTAAACCTATAGCCATAAATTCTACCATGGGTTAATAGTTCATCTAAAAATTCTGGTGCCAATTCTTCATGCCACTCTTCTGGTACATATCTTAAGGCATTTTTTAGGGCTATTTCTGTTTCCTTCTTTGAGAGGGTAAACTCTCTCTTTGGCGCCCTTCTTATACCTTCTACAAATTTAGGCTTTGGTGGCAATTCATCAAATATGTCGCTAAGCTGTATTGTCATGGATTTTGATATGTCAATATTGTTTACCATTAAAACCCCTCCTTGTACAATTAATATTGAATAAATCAGTGAATGAATTCACTGCTTATC
>JAAYFE010000015.1 GCA_012728365.1 Tissierellia bacterium | reverse complement strand
GGTTTACCAGCCAAAGGGTTGCTGCCTTTGACATGCCACAGCCAGATGTTAGATATTTTTTGGTTCCCCAATGCTTACTAGCCCCTGTATTTACTAGGACAATGTCACCAGGTTTAAGTTGATAATTAATTTTTTTGAAGTATTCTTCAAAGTCTTCTGGCTCTACCTTATACCCATCTGGCTTATCCCTAAAGTCTACAACAACTGCAGGTCCATAAAACCAGTCTAACGGTACTTCATCGATGGTCCATGCCCTTTCCCCACCATTCATTGTTGGATAATAATGATATGGTGCATCAATATGAGTACCAGAATGGGTTGAGAGCCTTAAAAACTCAACTGCCCAACCATTGCCTTCCGGTAGATCATCTACAGTGGCTTCTCCAAAAAAAGATAGCATTTCTTCAACAGTATCCTTATGGTTTCTGTACTCTATATGAGGAATATAGTTTGGCGGATCACTAGGTAACCCACTTTCAATTGCAACACTTAAGTCTATAATTTTCATTTTATATTTTCCCCCTTTTGAATTTATACTTTAATTAAAATTATCTTCATTAGGCTACTTCCTTAAACCCAATATTTCCCTTGCTTCCTCAGGTGTAGCAACTTCATATCCACACTCCCTAATTATGTTAGCTGCACGGACAACAAATTGAGCATTTGATTCTGCTAGCTGTCCCTTTGCAAACATTACATTGTCTTCCATGCCAACCCTTATATGGCCTCCTAAGGCTAATGTGGCTAACATAATGGGAATATGGGCCTTGCCTATGCCAAAGGCTGACCAGGTTGAGTTAGGAGGTATCAAATTTTTCAGGAATACAAGATTCTCTACTGTAGCTGCTATTCCCCCAGGTGCACCTAATACAAATTGATAGTGCAAAGGTTCTTTAAGTACTCCTTTTTTCACGTAATATAGTGCATTGTATATCATTCCTGCATCAAAAATTTCTATTTCAGGTTTGATATGGTACTCCTGCATGGTTTTTCCTAACTTTTCTAAAAAGTCAGGTGCATTTAAAAATACAGATTTATGCATCCAGTTCATGGAACCACAATCATAGGATGCCATTTCAGGCCTTATTGATTTTAAATGGGCCTGCCTTTCTTCATCTGTAGCATTCAAATCTCCTGAAGTTGTCAAGTTAATTATGATGTCACATTTCTCTTTAATTAAGGCTACTGTCTCCTCAAATTTTTCCTTATTCATTGTTCCTTTACCTTCATCATCTCTAACATGGATATGTGCAATTGCAGCACCAGCCTTATAGGACTCATAAACATCTTCTGCAATTTCCTTAGGAGTCAATGGCACATTGGGATTATCTTTCTTAGTAGGCCAAGCTCCTGTTGGTGCTACTGTAATTATTACCTTTCTCACCTTTCACCCTCCTTTAAATAATTAATCTCTCTCTATTAGCATTGCAACCCCTTGACCACCACCACAGCAAAATGTTATAAGTCCTAAGTGGGCATCCCTATATTTCATTTCATATACCAT
>JAAYFE010000140.1 GCA_012728365.1 Tissierellia bacterium | reverse complement strand
TTTATAAACTTCCTAGCTCCAGCTTTGATAATTATTGGAATTACCCTAGGAACCTATATTGCAACTGGTAGTGCAAAGACTTTAGAAGGATTTGTTGCAGCAGTAGCATTCCAATTCATTACAATGCTTATTCAAAAGATGGCAACTATCCAGGAATTAATTGAAACGGCTGTAGAAGGTATTAAAGGTGTAATGTCTGCAATTTTAATACTTGCACTGGCTTATTGTATAAATAGTATAAGTGGTACACTGGGAACTGCAGATTATGTAATTTCAGTTACTCAATCTTGGATAACTCCTACATTGCTGTTATTATTTACTTTCCTAGTAGGTGCATTTATTTCCTTCTTTACAGGAACCAGTTGGGGCACTTATGCAATTCTTACTCCAATAGTTATACCTTTAGCTTTTGAATTAACAGGTGGAGAAATTAGTAGTTTAATATATGCCGCAATAGCAGCAATATTAGGTGGAGGATGCTTTGGGGATCACTGTTCACCATTATCAGATACAACAATACTTTCATCATTGGCAGCAGGTTCAGACCATATAGACCACGTTAAGACGCAAATACCTTATGCACTTACTGGAGCTGGTATTTCATCAATTTTATATGTTATTGTAGGAGTTGCAATATCATAATTTGATTGGAGGATTTTAAATGATAATAGGAATACCAAAGGAGATAAAGAAAAATGAATATAGGGTAGCCTGCACTCCTAGTGGGGTAAAGGAAATAGTGGCTAATGGGCACCAAGTATTAGTAGAAAAAGGTGCAGGCTTAGGTAGTGGATTTTCTGATAGGGAATATGAAGAAGAAGGGGCAACAATAGTAGATACTGCTGAAGAGCTATATGAAAAATCACATTTAATATATAAGGTAAAGGAAATACTCCCAGAGTAATTTAAGTATTTAAGGGAAAATCTAATAATATTTACCTATATCCACTCTAACGCTTATAGAGAACAGACAGATGCCTTATTGGAGAATAAGGTTATAGCAATAGCCTATGAGGATGTAACAGATGAAAATGGAGAGTTTCCACTGTTAAAGCCACAAAGTATCATAGCAGGCAAAGGTGGTTTTATAGCAGCACTTAACTTCATGCAAAGGATTCATGGAGGCAAAGGAATATTATTATCAAGAGTAGATGGTGTCAGGACTCCAGAAATAACCATAATAGGTGCAGGCAATTCAGGCACAGCTGCAGCTGAATTGGCAGCAGCTTTTGGCAATAAGGTGACTATTCTTGATATTAGCTCTGAGCAATTTGGAAAGGCAAGAAAAGTATTGCCAGCAAATGTGGAACTTTTATACTCTAATAGGGCTAATATAGAAATGTGCTTAAAAAGAACAGATGTGCTTATAAACTGCATACTATGGCCTAAATGGAGAAAAGACCATTTAATCACTAGGGAAATGTTAAAGCTAATGAAGGAAGGTGCATTAATTGTAGATGTAGCCTGTGATGAAGCTGGGGCCATAGAAACTACTAAAGCTACATCCCATGATGACCCAGTATACATAGTAGATGGAATAACCCATTATTGTGTAGATAATATACCATCGGCCTTTTCCCAAACTGCTACTACAACTTTATGTAATGCTACTTTGCCCTATTTACTAGAAATTGCTAACAAAGGAGTAAAAAGAGCATTAATAGAAAACAAGTATTTAAGACGTGGATTGACAACTTATGAAGGTAAACTGACCTTAGAGGAAACAGGATTAAAGCAAAACAGACCATATATTTCACCAGAAGAGGCTTTAGGCATGTAAAAATGAGTCAAGGATAATTCCTTGACTCATTTATAAATAAATCTACGGGAGGTTTTATGATGAAAATTGCAGTCTTAGGCTCAGGAAACGGTGGATGTGCAGTTGCTTTTGATTGGGCCCAACATGGCCATGATGTATATATGTTTGATTTTGAGGAATTTTCTTCAAATATTGATGCCATCAATAAAAATGGTGGCATAATAAGTACTGGCATGTTAGAGGGTCTAGCAGAATTAAAATATGCAGGCTATGATATAAAAACTGTTGTTGAAGATGCAGATCTAATCTTTGTAGTAGGACCAGCCTATAGCACAGAGCCTTTTGGAAAAGCAATAAAGCCTTATCTTAAAAAGGGACAAATTGTTATAGTTTGTCCAAGTTCATGTGGTGGAAGCCTTGTCTTTAAGAAAGCAATAGGAGTAGATATAGAAAATGATGACTATATAATTGCTGAAACAAGTACTTTACCATATGCAGTAAGAATTACTGAACCAGGAAAGATTAATGTGTTTTTAAAATTAAAAGGTGGCTTGTATATAGCAGCTACACCAGCAAAATACACAGAAAAAGTATATAATCTGACTAAAGATGTATATCCATCACTAGTAAAGGCTAAAAATGTATTCCAAACTACGCTGCAAAATGCCAATCCAGTTATCCATCCTGCAGTGTCTTTATTGAATGCTGCCTTAATTGAGAGAACTAAGGGGGACTTTTATTTCTATGAAGAAGGAGTAACTGAAGCTGTTGGAAGACTAATAAAGGCTGTAGATGATGAAAGAATAGAAATAGGTAAAAAATTAGGATTTGACATAATAAGGGATCCCGAATTAGGAGTAAAACAAGGATATATGCAAGAAGCTACCTATGATAGGGGTTACTCAGAGGCAAATGGATTTAAGGGTATTAGTGCCCAATCTAGTTTAGACTACAGGTATTTTAATGAGGATGTAGGATATGGACTAGTATTTATGACTGATTTGGCCAAAAAAGTTGGAGTGGAAACACCTATTATGGATTCCATAATAAATATTGTATCCAAAATAATGGATAGGGACTACAGAAAAGAAAAAGCCAGAACTATTGAATCCTTAGGGCTAGATAAATATAGTTT
>JAAYFE010000139.1 GCA_012728365.1 Tissierellia bacterium | reverse complement strand
TGAACTTCTAGAACACTTAAAGACTCACCGGGAAGAACTTCTAACATCATTACTGAAAGGAGCATATACTTCCTACAGCTAGGATCCATGGAATAATTGTGGAAGGAGGCAAGGCAGCCAATATAGTACCTGATTTAGCCATAGCCCAATTTTATATTAGGGCAACTACTAAAAAATACTTACTTTACTTAAGTGAAAAGGTAAAAAATTGTGCCAGAGGGGCTAGCCTAGCCACTGGAACTGAATTGGAAATTTCAAACTATGAAGCCTCCTATGATAATATGGTTACCAATAAGGTATTGTCCCAAAGGTACAATGACCATTTAAAGGTCTTAGGCGTTGAAGATTGTGAAAAAATTAGAGAGTTTTCTGGTTCCTTGGACATGGGAAATGTAAGCCACATATGTCCTGCCATCCATCCATACTTTGGTATAAGGAGAGGTTCAGGTCTGGTTCCCCACACAAGGGAATTTGCTGAAGCAACTTTAAGTGGGGAAGCCTATGACAGCATGAAGAAAACCATGGCAGCCTTGGTATTGACAGGGGCTGATGTAATAAGGGATGAAAAGTTAATGAAGGCTATTAAGGATGAATTTGAAAAAGCCAGGGACATGTAATTTAGTATAAAACCTTCTTTTTAGTGTTGGTGCTAAAAAGAAGGTTTTATATTTTTGATTAATCACATAAGTACAGTAGCTAGAAAATATTATATATATGGAAGTTTAATTATAAGAAATTAGGAGTGATATGTTTGAAAAAATTGATCCTTAAAGGTGATATAATATTTACGCCAACCAAGGAGGAATTTAAAATATATGAGGATTCCTATTTAGTATCAGAAGATGGAAAAATAGTAGGATATACACCTTCATGCCCCCCAATATCCAAATAGGGGTATGGGATATGACAAGGAGCTATTGCCCTGGCTTCAAACCTATACCTTCCCAGAGGAAGCCAAGTATAAGGATACTAAATATGCTGAAAGGGTATATAGGGAATTTGTGAGGGAATTGTGGAAATATGGTACAACAAGTGCAGTAATTTACGGAACTATCCACAAGGAAAGTACTAAGCTTTTAATGAATTTAGTTATAAATGCTGGCTTAAGGGCCTATGTAGGCAAGGTAAACATGGACAGAAATTCAATTCCTAACCTAACAGAAGATACTGACATGTCCTTGAAGGAAACGGAAGAATTAATACTTGAATATAAGGACAAGTCACCCCTTGTAAAGCCTATAATTACACCTAGGTTTGTGCCAACCTGTTCTGATGCCTTATTGGCTGGATTAGGAAAATTGGCCTTAAAATATGATGTGCCTGTTCAATCCCACTTAAGTGAAAATACAGATGAGGTAAAATGGGTTCAACAGCTTCATCCTAATTCTAATAACTATGCTTCAGTCTATGATAAGTTCAATTTATTTGGCCAGAAAAAGACCATAATGGCCCACTGCATATATAATAGTGAAGAGGAGATAGATTTAATGGCTAAAAATGGAGTATATGCAGCTCACTGTGTCCATTCTAACTTTAACCTATCCAGTGGCATAATGCCTGTAAGAAAATTTTTAGATAAAAATGTCCCTGTAGGATTAGGATCAGACATAGCTGGAGGCCATGAAATAAGTATTCCAAAGGTTATGGTAGGCAGCATACAGGCATCTAAGATGAAGTGGCTAGAAACGGATAAAAGGCTAAAACCCTTAACCCTATCAGAGGTCTTTTATTTGGGCACTAAGGGTGGAGGCAGCTTCTTTGGTAAAGTTGGCAGTTTTGAAAAGGGCTATGAAATGGATTGTCTAGTAATTGATGATTCTAATTTAAGAGCTGTAAATGATAATCTCACAATGGAAGAGAGGATAGAAAAGTTCATATACCTAGGGGATGATAGGAATATATTTGATAGGTATGTGGCTGGGGAATTAGTAGAGGAACCTAAATAAGACAAGGGGACGGTTCCTCTGCCTTATTTCCACAAGAGTTGGCTTCAGAAAGCTTAAGGGAGAGCTTTGCTCTCCCTAGTTTTTTGTCTTATTTTCACCATATTAGACCCTTGGTAAAAAATCCTTCCAGAGTCGTACTCATACTGTCTGCCTTAGGACGACACCTTGTATAGGCTTATACTGAGATCTCATAGTGACAGCTGTATCAGTTGTCAATTGTCCATGGTCAATTGTTAATTGGTTAGTCCTCCACCAAGGCCACTGCCCTAATGGGAGAACCAGTACCATCCCTGATTTTAAGGGGTAGGCCTACGTAGAGAAACCTTTTATTGACTACCTTGTCTAAATTACATAGGTTTTCAGTATTGGTAATATTGTAGTCCCTACATACTGCATGGCCAGAGAAGTTTATATCATCTGGTGTCAGGTCTATGGCTGGTGCATCAACTCCTATGTTTACCACTCCCTGTTCTGCAAGCCATTTGCCAGCTTCATAGCTTAAGCCTGTATATTCAGTTTGGAATTTATCTGTTCCATAGGTCCTATCATGGTGGCCTGTATATAGGAGCACTATATCTCCTTTTCTAATTTCCTGGCCTGAACGCCTTAAGGCCTCTTTCAGATCTTCAACTTCTATATATTTTGGATACCTTACATGGCTTACATCAAGACAGATGGCACTTCCCCAAAAATATTCCAAGGGCATTTTGTCAATGGACAGTCCCCCTGGCTTGTATTCATTCACTCCATCACTATGGGTACCACAGTGTCCACTTATATTAGCAAAGGAGCAAAATGACAGCTTTTTAAGCCTTAGAATTAAAAATGAGGGGGTATTCCAATGTATGATGTGATCATTAAGAATGCAAGAATTCCTCAAGGAGATGATACTGTACTTACTAATATACTGGTAAAGGATGAGAAGATAGCTGGCTTTGTAGAAAGGTTAGATGGCATAGAGGCAAAGGAAGTAATAGATGCTGGTGGCCATTTAACAATACCTGGATGCATAGATTCCCATGTTCATTTCATGTATCAGGGATTTCCCCACAGGGAAAATTTCCTAACTGGTTCTTCAGCTGCAGCCAGGGGAGGAGTAACTACAGTTATTGACATGCCTTGTTGTTCAGTTCCATCTGTAAGAAGTGTCCAGCAGCTAAAGCTTAAACAGGAGCTAGTAGCACCCCAAGCCCTTGTTGACTATGCCTTTTGGGGAGGGGTTACTGGGGAGGATGTTAGAAATGGCTGGCTGCACAATGTAAAGGAGCAGGCAGAAGCAGGTGTTGTTGCTTTTAAGGCATATATGACCCCTTCAGTACCTACATTTCCAAGGGTAACAGACCCAGAAATGTATGAAGCCTTTGTGGCGGTGGCTGAAACAGGCTTACCTATTGGTATTCATGCAGAAAACTTTGCCATGTGCGATTATTTTGTTAAGAAGTTCCAAAGGGAAGGTAGAATGGATGGGCCTGCTTGGGCTGAGGCTAGAATGGAACTGGCAGAAAAGGTTGCCATAGAACTGGGCATTAGCTTTTCTGAGGCAACTGGAGCAAGGCTTCATATAGTCCATATGAGTACAGGAGTAGGGGCTAAATTAGTTGGAGAAGCAAAGAAAAGAGGCTTAGATGTAACTAGTGAAACCTGTCCCCATTATTTAACCTTAAACTATGAAGAAGCCATGTCTAGATATGGTCCACTGGCAAAAATTGCACCACCTTTAAGAACTAAAAGGGATAATGAGCTACTTTGGGAAGGACTAAACAATGGCAGTGTGGATTTTATAGGTACAGACCATGCGCCTTATGAAATAGAAAGTGAAAAGTTGAAAAAGGGCATGAATATATGGACTGCATTTCCAGGTATACCTGGTGTTGAGACTATGGTTCCAATACTTGTTAGCGAAGGTTATAACAAGGGAAGAATTTCCCTTAGCAAGTTGGTAGAAATACTCTCTACTAATGCAGCTAAGCACTATGGACTATATCCAAAGAAGGGTGCCATGTTTATTGGTTCTGATGCAGACTTTACCATAATAGATTTGAATAAGAGATGGACCATTGATCCAAAAACTCAAGCTTCCATGTGTGGTTATACTCCCTTTGAAGGTATGGAATTAAAGGGAAAAGTTGTTAAGACAATAGTTCGTGGCCATTTAGTATATGAAGATGTGGAAGAAAGCACATTGAAGGAGCTATCTGATAAGGAATTAAATGAAATAGTCCATGAGTATCCAAGGGGACTAAGAGAAAGATATGCTGCAATATTTAAAGAGTTTCCCTCACTACACAGCAAGGAATATGAAAGAAGCTTTAGAAAGCATCATCCGGAACTAATAGATGCCCATATAAGGACCATTGGTGGAATTAAGGTTAAGCCTGGTTTTGGAAAATTTGTACCCAGACAGGGCATACAGAAACTTCCAAGAACAATTACCTATTAAGAAGGAGGGAAGAAGATGCCAAGGCATGGAATACTGATTATAGATATGCTCAATGACTTTGCCCATCCAGATGGAGTCTTGTTCTGTCCCAATAATAGGACTATAATACCGACCCTTCAAAAGCTTATAAACTGGGTTAGAAAAAGAAATGCAGAAGGAAAGGATGATATTCAGCTTATATTTATCCTGGAAGTCCATAGGGAAAAGGATGCAGATTTTAGAGTAAGACCTGTCCATGCAGTAAAGGGTACCTGGGGTTCAGACTTTATAGAGGAGCTGCGTCCTGAGAAGGGAGAATATATAGTTCAAAAAAGAAGGCATAGTGCCTTTGCCCATACAGACTTAGACCTATATTTAAGGTAGGAAAATATAGATACAGTAGTAGTAACTGGAACCTGGACCAATGTATGTGTAAGAAGCTCTGCTTCTGATGCCCTATATTATGCCTACAAGGTAATAACTTTAGCTGATGCTTGCGCGTCAAAAACTGAAGAGATGCACCAGGCAGGCCTCAAGGATTTAAGTATATTTTCTAAGGTTATGACAGTAGATGAATATATTGATGCATGGGAAAAGGGCCTGGACCCCTGGATTGGCGGCGGGGACCCTGAAAATAAAGTGGAATAACTATTAACAATTGACAATTTCTAGGGGCCTGCTTTGGGAACCTATATCAAGTGACCACTGACCATTGGTAATTTAACAAGGTAAGGATTCATATAGGTAAAGAATGGCTCCTTTGCATAAATTCAAAGTCCTAGGAGCTGTTCTTTACCTATATAAGTAAATATAATAAATCAGTCATTCCAAAATATTTGAAGAAAACTGGCAATTGAGCTTTCTTACCAAATATTTTGAAGTCATTCCCTTCTTTATTGTATGTACTACTATAGCTAAGACATTCTTATTAGAAATTTTCTAAGTTTTATAAGAAGCAAAGCAATTGTTCATGGTTAACTGTCAATTGAAATAAATTGTTCAATGTCAAAGGAAAAAATACGGAAAGTGAGGAATGTTTATGAAGAAGATAGTTGTTGGAATTTCAGGTGGAAGTGGTTCCATATATGCCTTATCTCTCTTAAAGGCCTTGAAGGAGTTAAATATTGAAACCCATTTAGTAGTAAGCACCATGGGAAGGGCAGTAATGCAGCATGAATGTGGCATAAGCTTAGATGAACTAAAGGAGATGGCAAGCTATTATCATGATAATCAAAATTTCTTTGCACCCATATCCAGTGGCTCCTTTAAGGTTGATGGAATGGTGGTAGTTCCCTGTTCTATGAAGACCATGTCTGCAGTAGCCAATGGCTATTCTGATAGCCTGCTTACTAGAGCCTGTGATGTGACTATAAAGGAAAGAAGGAAGCTGGTACTTGTACCTAGGGAAACACCCTTTAGTCCAATACATCTTGAAAATATGCTTAAACTTTCAAGAATGGGAGTTACCATAATGCCCTTAGCTCCAGGATTTTATAACCATCCAGAGACCATAGAAGATATGGTACTTCATATGACAGGAAGGATACTTGATAATTTAGGCATAGACAATAATCTTGCCTATAGGTGGAATGGAGCCTAAAGGGGGGAGATAGTTGGAAAGGCAAATGCTAAGGTACACCTTAGATAGATTAAGAGGAAAAAATTATCTATTGGAATGCCATAGGGAAGTTGATCCTATATATGAATTAGGCGGGGTTTTGACCTACTTTAGAAATAGACAGCCTATCTTATTTAATAGGGTAAAGGGTAGCTCAATGAAGGTAGTAGGTGGCCTTTATGGAAATAGGGATATAGTCTATGAGCTCTTAAACATGAATAGGGAAAATAGGCTATTTAAATTTATGGATGCCATAGCAAATCCAAAGCCCTATAAGGTACTGCCTACAGGGCCTGTAAAGGAAAATATTATAAGGGGCAACATTGATCTATCTAAAATATTTCCTATACCAAAGTTTAATGAAAGGGATTCATCAACCTATATAACTGCAGGGGTATTAGTAGTAAAGGATCCTGAAAGTGGCAGGTTTTTTACCTCCATTAGAAGGATGCAGGTCCTGGGAGGAAATAAAATATCAGACCTTATAGGTTCACCTAAGCTTACTAATGATTTTTTGAAGTTGGAAAAAAGAAATAGGGATCTGGAAGTTGCAATAGTTTTAGGTTATGATGCATACTTTCTACTAGCCTGTCAGGTAAGTTCTGCCACCTATGGAGTGGATAAGTTTGAAATAGACAGTGCCATGAGGGGGGAGCCTTTAGAGCTGGTTAAATGTGAAAGTGTGGATCTTTTAGTGCCAGCCTATGCAGAGGTTGTACTGGAAGGCAGGATGGTAGCTGGTAAAAGAGAGCTGGAAGGCCCCTTTGGGGAATTAATGGGATATTATGGCGGCATAGGACCCCATCCTTATATAGAGGTTGATGTAATTACCCATAGAAATAATCCCATATTCCAAGTGGCTTTTCCCTGTAGGGAGGAACATTTGGCCAATGGCCTTATTAGGGAGGTGGAATTATATAATCATTTAAAAAATCAGGTAGATGTAGTGGATGTAAATGTAACAGAAGGTGGAGGATATAGGTTTAATGCCTTTGTGTCTATAAATAAAAAGTTTGAAGGGGATGGCAAATCAGCCATATTGGCAGCCTTAGGTTCTAATAAGGACCTAAAGCAGGTGGTGGTAGTAGATCCTGATGTGGATATTTACCATGTGCAGGATATTGAATGGGCTATAACTACTAGATGTCAGGCAGCCAGTGATTTTGTCATAGTGCCTAGTGCCTAGGGCAGTAGGGGAGCTTCATTCTGTTCATGTAATACCAAGGCCTCATTCTGAAGTTGAAAGGGTTATACTTAAGAAATATGAATAGTCCTGTTGGAGTGTTATAGATGCCTAAACAAATTGCATTAAATGTATTGGAAGGTATTACAAGGAAGGTGGATATTCAAAGGGCATTAGAAGCTGGGGAAGTTGCCTTAGTAGTATTTACAGGACCCAAGGTAAAGCTAAAGGAAAAGGTAGAGGAACTAAAAGGCCTAAACACCATGTTTTCCCTGGCCTTTTCCTTCATGGCAAGTAAGATGTTGGATGTGGACTATATTGTCAATGAGCTAAAGCCTATAGATATTTATAAGGAAGAGGATATATTTCAGTTAGAAAACATTTTTAACAAGTATCCCTATATAATAGGTCCAAATATAACAGTAAATACCCTATCAAAAGTAGCCCTGGGAGTAATAGATAGCCTTGTACCAGTCCTAATCTGAACCTATTTATATAATGGGAGGAAGGTGTATCTGGATTTCCAGTCAAGTAAAAACTATATGTTGACTGCCATGAAAAATGATGCTATGGAAGGAATTATAGATGGATATATAAGTACTCTAAAGTCTATGGGAGCTGTTGAAATTAAATCAGGGGAATATTCAAATATTTTAAATGGAGAAAGGGAAATAGAGAAGGAAGCTAAAAAGCCTGATTATGGTGGAAAAAGGATAATAACAGCATCAGACCTAGAAGATATGCCTAGGGGGAGGCACATATTACCAAGGGGGACCCTTGTAACACCACTGGCCAAGGATAGGGCAAAGCTTATGGGTATTGTATTTGAAATAGAAAAGCAGGGAGACTAAATACATGAGAATAGGAAAGGTTATTGGAACTTTAGTTGCTACAAAAAAGGATGAAAAATTAATAGGGGCTAAGCTGATGATAACCCAGCCCTTAGATACAAATTTAAATCCAAAGGGGGACCCTATTGTTGCTGTAGATACTGTAGGGGCAGGCATAGGGGAGCTGCAAGGCTTTAGCAATGCAAGGCATGTATATAGAAATACTCCTGAAGTAATTACGGACCTATTGGCTTCTACCATGTATGCTAAATCTAGGAATATGGTAGTAGATGGTAATGGACCAGAGTTATTTGGGGCAGAACTGGTAGCCCATATAATAGCCACTGGTGGCAGGTGTTCCTGCCATGAAACTACTACCAAGGAAGAAGCTGTTGAAAAATTAAGACAAGGGGTATATCTATTTATGAGGGAAGGCTCTACCCAAAAAAATATGGCTGAATGTATAAGGGCTGTTACAGAAGAAGGAATGGACTCTCGCAGGTGTATACTGGCTTCAGATGATATGGTGGCACAGGATCTGGAAACCCTGGGCCATATGAATGAAATAGTAAGAAGGACCATAAAAGAAGGGGTGGATCCAGTAGAAGCAATCCAGATGGTGACCATAAATCCTGCTACCTATTTTTGCCTTGATGATATAGGGGTACTGTCTCCAGGTAAAATTGCAGACATAGCAGTAATTGATAACTTAGAGGAAATGAAGGTATCTGCAGTATTTATTGACGGTAAACTTATTGCCTATAATGGGGAACTTCTTGTAGATTTACCTGTTTATACCTATCCGGATGAGGTAAAAAATTCTATAAAAATTGGCCCCATATCCGAAAAAGATTTAGAAATAAGGGCTGAAGGAAGTAGGGTTAGAGTAAGATGTATTAAGCTTATTCCAGATCAAAACTTAAGTGGAAAGGCTGAGGAAACCTTAAGGGTAGTAAATGGGGTAGTGGAGCCTGACATAAGTACAGATACTTTGGAAATTGCATGTATTGAGAGGTATGGTAGAAGTGGCAATATTGGCAAAGCCTTTGTAAAGGGATTTGGAATGACAGATGGTGCCTTTGCAGAATCTGTTGCCCATGATGCCCACAATATTATAGCAGTAGGAACCAATATAAGGGATATGGTCTTAGCTGTAAATAGGGTAATAGAAATGGGAGGAGGTATTGCCCTTGCTAAAAGGGGCAGGATTTTATCAGACATGAGATTGCCTGTAGGTGGTCTTATAACAGACGAATTAAATGGCCATGAAGTAAGCAAAAAAATTGCAGAACTAGAAAGAATGGCTAAAGAAGAATTAGGCTGCAAGGTACATGCACCCTTTATGCACCTATCCTTCTTATCCCTGTCTACTTCACCAGAGTGGAAGATCACAGACAAAGGTTTAATAGATGTAAATAATTTCAAAATACTTCCTCCTGTAATAGAGTAGTACAATAGTAGCATATATATAGTATGAGTAAGGAATTTAGTTTTTAGGAGGGGTATTGTGGGTAATATTAAGGAAAGTAGTTTCTTAGAACGACAGTTTAAACTTAGAGAGAACAAGACCGATGTAAAAACTGAAGTACTGGCAGGTTTAACTACCTTTATGACCATGGCCTATATACTTATTGTAAATCCCAGTATTTTAAGTGATGCTGGAATGGATTGGGGTGGTGTATTTACAGCTACAGCCATATCTGCAGCTGTTGCTACCTTGTTAATGGCCTTTTTAGCCAATTATCCCTTTGCTTTAGCACCAGGTATGGGTCTAAATGCCTTCTTTGCCTATTCAGTAGTAATAGGGATGA
>JAAYFE010000138.1 GCA_012728365.1 Tissierellia bacterium | reverse complement strand
TGAACAACAAGGATATTTAAGCTTTCTTAAATATTACCTTGATGTTAGAGTGTAAACTATGAAACCGCCGTATACCGAACGGTATGTACGGTGGTGTGGGAGGTCGGAAAATAAATTAATTATTTTCCTCCTACCCGATTATGTTTAGGGTATATAAGTTGAATTTGACAATTTCAGTAAATATGAATAGAATATAGAAAACTATAGAATTATATTAACTTATAGCTATCTATTCTACATTCAATATAAATATACTGAATATTAAGATAAAGATATAGCAAAAATGCTATAATAAATATAGTTTTAATAAATTATTACTAAAATATGGGGTGATAGGATTGGCTAATATAAAATATACTGGCAATGTACACAGTTATGCTGAAGACTTATTTGTCCAGTTATTTTGTGATGCCTTTGGCCCCGAAAAATCTAGGTATCTATTTATACAGTATCCTTTTAGAGACATATACGGAAATAGTAGATATACAGATTTTGCACTCTTGAGTGAAGAAATGAAAGTGGCCATTGAAATTGATGGTGAAAGATATCATAATCCTAAACTAGTATCAAGCAATAAATATCATGATGATTTACTAAAACAAAACAGCCTCATATATGATAATTGGAAGGTATATAGGTGGACCTACAGTCAGCTAAAATCTCAACCAGAAAAGGTAAAGGATGAGATGATAACTTTTTTAGGGGAAATGCCTATATTTAAATATTTTGAAGATTATCTTCCAAAACAAAGAGGAAAGGTTATAAAGTTAAAAGAACATCAACAGGAGGCATTAAAGAATCTCAGACAAATGAGAGAAAAGGGTGAGAGTATAGCTTTATTATATCATGCAACTGGAACAGGTAAGACAGTAACTGCTGTTAGTGATGCAAAGAGAGTTGGAGAAAGGACCTTATTCTTAGCCCATACTAAGGAGCTTGTCTACCAAGCAAAGGAAACTTTTGAGAAAGTTTGGAAAGATGCGGATGTAGGTCTTTATGTTGCTGAGGATAGGGAAGAAGATGCTTATGTGGTATGTGGAAGTATACAGGGAGTAGCTCAAAACATTGAAATGTTCAAACCAGATGACTTTGGTTATTTAATAATTGATGAATGTCATCATAGTGCTGCAAATACTTATAAGAAGATACTGTCGTATTTTAAGCCTAAGTTTACACTGGGACTTACAGCTACCCCAGAGAGAATGGATGGGGAAGATATATTAGAGCTTTTTCAAAATGTAGCACATAAGTTGGACTTGCAAACAGCTGTTGAAATTGGAGAATTGGTTCCCATTAGGTGTATTAGAATAAAGACTAATGTGGATTTATCAGATGTTAGGATAAATGGTATAAAGTATAATACTCAGGATTTAGAAAGTAAATTGTTTATTCCTGAAAGAAATAAGATAATTGTAGATACATACTTAGATTTTGTGAAGGATAAAAAGACGGTGGTATTCTGTGCTTCTGTGAAACATGCTGAGATGATAGCAGAGCTGTTTAAAGAAAAAGGGGTTAGGGCAGAAGCAGTTTCTGGATCCTTGAGGGATTCAGTGAGAAAAAGAATATTAGATGAATACGAAAATGGAGATATAAATGTTCTTTGTGCTTGTGATTTGTTAAATGAAGGTTGGGACAGTCCTCAAACAAGGGTATTATTTATGGCAAGGCCTACTATGTCAAAAACCCTATACTTACAACAGTTAGGTAAGGGAATGAGATTATGTGAAGGCAAAGAATATCTAATGGTATTCGATTTTATAGATAATGCTAGTCTATTCAATATGCCCTATTCTCTTCATAGGATATTTAATATTAGGGAATATAGACCCGGTGAATATGTAGTGGCATCAGAAAAGCAAAAGCAGATGGATAGAGACTTGCTTGCCAAAGGTGAAAAACCATCAGTATATCTAGATTTTCCTATAGATGTACAGGACTATGAAATAGTTGATTTATTTGATTGGCAAGAGGAAGTAAAGGATATGGTATCACAAATAGAATTTGTTCGCATGGTAGATGTGCAATGAGAAACCATAGATAGGTACATCAGGGAAGGAAAGATTAAGGCAGATTTAGAAGTACCCATGAGTGGAAATAGAAAGTTTAGGTATTTTAAAGAGGAAACTGTAATGAGGTATGCAAAAGAATTTGGATGGGAGCTTATAACACCGAAAAATATAAAGGATAAATTTATAAAGATGGTAGAGATAATGGATATGAGCTACTCATATAAGCCAGTATTGCTAAAGGCAATGTTTGAGCACGTAGATGAAAATGGAAAAGTTAGAGTAGAAGATATAGTAGATTACTTCATTGATTTCTATGAGGATAGAAAAACAAAAGGGCTTCCGGTAGAAAAGAAAAATAGCATATATTGTAGAGATAATTATACAAGGAAGGATGTTGAAAGAAATATATTCTCAAACCCTTTCAAGCGTTTTGAAGATATGAAGATGATGAAGAGAAGCAGAGATATTGAATATGTTGAATTTAATAAATATGTATTTAAGCGATTAAGCGATTAACTGAAAAAGAAATTAAATGGATACTGTCTCACTGTGATAAAAAGCTTGAGGAATATTACAATAGGCCTGTATTTAGGAATAAAGAGAATATGTAGGAAGGGTTATATGGCTTGTATTTTTTATAATAAGAAAGACTTAAATTTATTGGCAGAGAATGAGTTAGCCTTTGCTGTATATGATAAGTATCCAGTTAATCTAGGCCATGTGCTTATAATTCCAAAGAGACACTTTAAGAACTTTTTGATGCCAAGGAGAAAGAGATTGTTGCTATTTATTAAATGATGCACAGGTGCAAGCAAATAGTAGAGGAAAAACACCAGCCTACAGGTTATAATATCGGAGAAAATGCAGGACAAACCATAATGCACCTACATGTTCATTTAATACCCAGATATGTTGGGGTGTGGGAGATCTGAAGGGATAGGAGGTAAAAATGGAGAAAGTTTATCATAAATTGGTCAGGGACAATATTCCTCATATAATAAGGGAAAGCGGTAAGGAATGTATTGTTGAAATTATGGCTGATGAGGAGTATGAAAGGGAGTTAAACAAAAAATTAATTGAAGAGGCTAAGGAATATATTGAAAGTGGAAGTATAGAAGAAATAGCGGATATAATGGAGGTTATATATTCTATATTGGAATTGAAAAATATTTCTATGGAGGAAGTAGAAAAAACTAGATTGAAAAAACGAGAAGAAAGAGGAGGATTTGAAAAGAAAATTAAACTGGTAAAGGTCATAGGGATTTAAATAAGAATGTGGGTAGATATATCAATATAAAAAGTTTCTATTTTGTAAGGAAAATTAAGCAAAAGATAAAGCATAGTAGTAGGAGGCAGATTTAATGAAGAAAAAAATATATCATGGCAGGATCTTCTATGGCTGGTACATAGTGGCAGCTGCCTTTATAATAATGGCTGTAGGCTGGGGGATAGTTTTTAATACTGCAAGTTTATTCATTAATCCCATTAGTGAAGAATTAGGCCTGTCTAGAAAGGCAATAAATGCTACCTTTACTATTCGGTCCATTTGTCAGCTGGTAATATCTCTATTTTCTGGCCTAATTTACAAGAAGCTGAAGATGAAAAATTTGATGAAGGTAACCAGCCTAAGCCTAGCCCTATCATTTTTTTTACATGCTTCTGTAAAAAATATAGGTATGCTATACTTTCTAACTATTATAGCCAGCTCTTCCATGGTCCTCTTAGGAACCCTACCCCTTTCCATAATATTAAACAATTGGTTCCAGGAGGGAATTGGCTTTGTCATTGGACTAGCCTTTATGGGCAGTGGGTTGGGAGGCATGATACTTAATTCATTGGCTGGCAAATGGATTATAACTTATGGCTGGAGGGTTACTTATAAGATACTGGCTGCTATTATATTTGTGGCCATAGTACCCTGTGTTTATTTCATCATAAAAATACACCCTAAGGAAGTTGGATTGGCTCCCTTAGGAGAAGCAAAGAATATGGATACCAGTGAAGCTAGTAAATTGGACAAGGAAGAAGATGGTATGATGCTACTTGAAGCCATGAAGACCATAGGCTTTTGGGGCATTTGTATAAGCTTAATATTTATTAGTATTAGCGGCCTGACCCTTATTCAAAATATTTCTCCCCACCTACAAGATATGGGCTATTCTGTTACCTTTAGTGCCAATGTAGTGGCCTTATCTATGGGAGCCTTAGCTGTAGGGAAATTATTATTAGGTTATTTATTAGATAGGTTTGGCTTGAGAAAGGCAACCTTTATTGCCTGCCTTTCCATTTTATTTGGATCCATTGCCATAATATATTCAAAATACTATATGGCCTTGGCAGTGGTAATTGTAGGAGTTGGCATAGGCTGTTCCTACTATACCGTTTCCAATCCAGTTATTGCACGCAAGATGTACGGCATGAAGGATTACAGCTCTATATATGGGTTCATTTCTGCCACTCATAGTCTAGGAGGCATTATTGCTCCCATTTTAGTTGGATACCTATATGATATAAGTGGAAGCTATATATCCTCCTTTAAGATCATGCTTATATTTACTATAATTTCAATTGTTATTTTTAATTTTGTTCTTCCAAAGGAGAAAATGCAGTAGAAAAAATCAGCCCTCATAGTTTTGGGCTGTTTCTTTTATATCTTATCCCTTATTACCTTAATATACTTATTCACTATATCTTCCTTTACATATTTTTTAGACTCCTCAAAGGCTCCATCAGAGTATTTTTTAAAGGTTTCTTCATCCTTCAGTATTTCCTCTATGGCCTCTATAACTCCATCCAGGTCCCCATAGGGAATTAGCTTGCCTGCATTGGGGGTTACTATGGACTTGGCTGCAGGGTAGGAGTCATATACTATTACTGGCATGCCTACAGAATAGGCTTCCACTATTACATTGCCAAAGCCTTCATAGTTGGAAAGAAGGAGCAGTATACTGTTTTTATGGGCCACTTGGCTAATATCCCTTATTACCCCTTCCACATTAACCTTTGAAAGCTCCAGGGCTATTTTGCTTATGCCATCTCCATAGGCATTTACATTGTACTTTGGATATATCCTGTCTGCCAGCCTAATATATTCCTTTATATTTTTCTGGATTATATCAAATCTTCCCATATACATTACACTATTAGTATATTTACATATTTGCTGCCTAGGGGTTTTTGAAGGATTGGGGACTATGTAGGATTTAAAATTGTACTCTACCCCTGAATTGTTGATTATTTTTAGTATTTCCTTTCTATCCTCTTCAGTGTAGAAGAGGAACTTGTCTATGTACTTTATTTTATCCTGTAGTATAAAGGGTATCTTGTTGCCCTCCAGGGAGCCAAAGGTTACATCTGGCCTATTGGATTGGAAGATGATAATTTCATTATTCATCAGATCCTTTTTAGAAAGGAGTACTAGTTTTTGAACACCAAAGACAACTATTTTAGAGCCAGGTACAATGGCCACTTCATTTAGTTCATCATCACTCTTTTCCATCCTTAAATACTGCTTGAACTTTTCACTTTTACTTAGTGCTATACTATATATTTCCACGTTAGGTAATTTATCTAGCTTTAAATCCTTCTTATTGTATACTAGTGGTATTTCTATAAATTTTTGATCTGGTAAAGCTTCCTCAATTAATCTAATTATGGTTTGTACCCCTCCGATAGTTTGGGAACACCTATTACTGACAAAATAAATTAGTTGACCATCTATATATTTAGCCATAGTACTTACCCTACTTTCTTAAAAATTTTGTTTACCAACAAAGTTCTATCAATAATTGTAGCATTATGGCTTAAACTAGTAAAGCTTTTGAAGGCTTATTTCTTATCTTTAGTATTATTCTTGTTTAGTATAAAAAGGCTGGCATAGGTGCCATTTATTTCTCCGCCCAGGACTATCATAATGCTGGTTATATAAAGCCATACAAGAAGGACTATGACCCCTCCCAAACTGCCATAGGTTTTTGAATAGTTGGCAAAATTATTTACATAATAAGAAAAAAGGTTTGAGGCCAGTATCCAGCCTATGGTGGTAAATGTGGCCCCTGGCAGGGTGTGAAGTAGCCTTATGTGCTTCCTTTCTCCTGGTATTATGCTGTATTTATATAGGAGGGCAAATATTATTATCATGGAAAGGAGGGCTATTATCCTTCTAGACCTTTCCCATATTCTATAAAACACATTTACTGCCCCTATATAAGTAAATATGGCATTTCCTATTACTTCCCCAAATACCAGGGTAACTAGGACAATCATTAGGAGTATTACCAAAGCTATGGTAAATAATAGGGATAAAAGTTTAAGTTTAATATAATTTCTCTTTCTTTTAATATTGTAGGCCTTGTTTATGGCCCTGATAATGGCACTAATTCCTAAGGAGGCAGACCAAAGGGCAAGTACAATACTTAAGGATAGTAGTGTTTCTGAGCTGGATAGGGCTATTTCATCTATAACCTTATACAAAAGGGTTTGGGTTTGGGTTGGCAATACTATAATCCAATCTTCCAAGAGGCTTTCAATGGCCAGGGAGGTATGGCCTACTACATTTAAGAAGAAGATCAAAAAGGGAAATATGGACAATATTAAATAATAGGTAAGCTGGGCCCCAATGGCAGTAACCTCATCCTGCCTAATATTGTATATTAAGTTGCGTAAAAAAATAAACCACTTACTATCACTATATTTTAATAGTCTACCTTTCCAATCCACCTTCTACACCTTCTAACCCTATATTTATATTCATATGATTCCAAATTTTTTAGTATGTATCCAAAAAAATAGAGGAACTAATCCTCTATTTTTAAGTATTTGTCAAACCATTGGGTAATTTCTTTTAGTCTTCTTATCCTTTGCTTTGGTCTGCCACTTCTTGATAGATCATGGTTTTCTCCCTTAAATATAACTAGCCTTGCTTCCACACCATTGTATTTTAATGATGTGAACATTTGATAGGCCTCTACTATCCAGCAGCGGAAGTCTTCATCTGAGTGTATAAAGAGGGTAGGGGTTTGCACCTTGTCTGCATACTTCATAGGTGAATGCCACCAGAGCTTCTCAGCATCGGTCCAGGGAGTGGCAGATTGTTGGTCTTCAACAAAGAAATAGCCTATATCTGTAGTGCCAAAATTTGAAATCCAGTTGGATATGCTTCTTTGGCTGACTGCTGCCTTAAATCTATTGGTATGGCCTATAATCCAATTAGTCATAAAGCCACCATAGGAGCCACCAGTAACTCCAACCCTTTCCCCATCTATAAAGGGATACTTTTCCAATACCAGATCTGTAAAGTTCATTATATCTTCATAATCTATGGTACCATACTTACCCCTTATATCTGCAAATTCATTGCCCCTGCCATCACTGCCTCTAGGGTTGCAGAAAAATACTACATAGCCTTCATTGGCCCAGTATTGCATTTCATGGAAGAAGATCTCCCCATAGACTGTCTTGGGCCCTCCATGTATGTTTAATATGGCTGGATATTTTTTTCCTTCTTCAAAATCCACTGGCTTCATTACCCAGCCTTCAATGCTTATGCCTTCCTTAGTAGTGAAGGTTAGCCTTTCTGGTTGGGATAGTTTTCTTTCCTTTAGAACCCATTCATTAAAATTGGATAGCTGGACCTCTTCACCATCATTAAGCTCATAAAGCTCCTGAAGCTTAAGGTCCCTAAAGCCTATAAATATAATTTTTCCATCATGTACATCAAAGCCATCAACGGAGCCCTTTACCCTGGTTAATTTTTCTGTATTTCCTTCCATATCTATTCTATTTAAGTGGGCATTTCCATATTCAGTAGTTATAAAATATAAATAATCTCCATCTAGTTTAATTTGGTTTGAGGCTCCAAATCTGCAGTCTGTTCCTACAGAATTCCATAGGCTAAGATCAAAATCAACTGGTAGCAATTCTTTTACCCTTCTATTCTGATCCATTAGATATATTTTTGGATTTTCATTTACTCCATACTGGGCCATGTCAGTTCCTGTAAATATGATACTGTCTCCTACAAAGTCTGCAAAGCCATAGGAGAAGTGGTCCAGGTGGGATATTTTTTCTAAAGTATCCTTTTCTATGTCATAGAGGTAAAGGTCCTCCTTCAGCTGCATCTTATCTGTAAAGGAGTTGGTAATTAAAAGAAGCTTGGTCTTGTCCCTATTTAATTTAATAAAGTCTACATTGGTAAATACATCTGTAATGGCCTTTAATTTTTTGTCCTTAATATTATATATGTAAGCCCTTCTTCTTGTCTTGTTGGTAAAGCCTGCTCCATTGGCCCAGTAAGGAATTTCATCTATTACTATATAGTCCTTCTCCTCTTCAAATTCCTTTAAGGTCTTTTGTTTTTCTTCCTGGCTTAGACCTTCCAAATTGGGCTTGCGGTGGTTGTATTCTGCCAGTAGCAGGTATCTATCCTCATCTATCAGTTCCAACTTAGATACTATAAGAGGTATTTCAAAGGCCTTGCTGGCTTCTCCACCCCTTAAGGATATTTCATAATAGAGAGTAAAGTCTTCCCCCTTTTCTTTCCTTTCCTTATCCTTCTTATCTCTCATATCAGGAAATAAGAGTGTGTTTTCATCCTTAAATACAAAGCTTTTTGCTGTATTGCTGGATGTAAGTTTAGTAAATGCTTTATTCTCCAGGTCATATATATGAATGTTTGATAGATATTTATTTTCTTCCACATCCATTTCATGTAGTATGAAGGCTAGTTTACTTCCATTAGGAGAAAACTTAAGGCCTGATAAAAATTTATATTTTGTAAAATCATCTAATTTGAGTTTTTCCACATAGATCCCTCCTTTATTTGTACATCCACCTACTATTATATAACAAATATTAGAATATTCATACAAGCTATAGTTTTTTATAATCTTTTTCCTATATACTTATATTTAGAATAACTGCAACCTTTTTTTACTTTCCCAGTCTAAATAGTAAAGGGAGGTAAAGATGGATAGCCATAAGGAAATAAATCTGGTAAGAAAATTGAAAAATGGTGATCAGTGCTCCTTTGAAGAAGTACTGAACTTGTATGGCAACAGACTCATAAAGACCTGCTATTTAATATTAAATAACAAGGAGGAGGCTGAAGATGCAGTTCAGGAAACCTTTATAAGGGTTTTTAAAGGCATACATAGTTTTAATCAACAAAGCTCCCTTTATACCTGGATCTATGCCATTGCATTAAATATTTGCAGGGATATGTTAAAGGAGAGAAAATATGCCTCTTACTATGAAGAATATATATGCCAAGAAGGGGAGAGTGTAGAGGACATAGTAGTAGAAAGGATTAATAGGGAAATTTTAAGGGAAAAGCTATTTAGCTTACCCATTATATACAAGGAAGTTTTAGTTTTGTTTTATTTTGAAGGACTGACCATTAAGGAAATAAGCCGTATATTAGATGAAAAGGAAGGTACCATAAAGAGCAAACTGTCAAGGGGAAGGAAGCTCCTTAAAAGCGCCCTAGTTAAAGGAGGGGATTTTATTGAAGGATAGATTTGATATGGAACTAAGGGCTATTATGGAGGAGGAAAGTGAAAAAATATATATGGCTGATGAATTGAAAAAGAGTATACTGGATAGTTCCAAGCCTGACTTTTTAACTAGGATTAAATCTTTTCTAAATAGCTATGTAGAAATACCCATACCTGTGGCTATAGGGATACTGGCAATAGCTATTATGGTGAATATAGTACCAGCTTTCAATATAGATATAGACTTTAATAAGAGGCAGGTTATAGAAATAGGAAATTCTTTGGTCTATGTAAGGGATATAAAGGATGTGAAGGATCATGAAGATTAAAATGAAGGTAAAGACCCTTATTATATTAATTATTGTATTCATAGTAGGATTTGGGTTTATACTTCCTGAAATCTTCCTATATGGGGCAGGGAAAATAGAGGATGAAAAGGCTTTAAGCCTATATGGCTATTATATAAATATGCCCTTTGCCATATCTAAGGATAAGGCCTTGTACAAGATGGCCAAATCCTTGGTCCCCTATATAGGCACTTATGACCTGTTTATGGGTGCAAGGGGAAGTAGGGGAGGCTTAGTAAGCCAGGAGGATATAGACAAGGCCCTAGAATCCTATGAAGAAATACTGGATAAATATAAAAATAGTCCCTATTATGTAAGGGCTTATAAAGAACTGTTGGACATATATATTGGAAGGGGTCAGGTGGAAAAACTTAAGGAGCTAATAGACTGGGGGAGAGTTTCATCTAATGAGGGAATAGTATATACCAGCCAGTTATACACTGCCTTTAACCATATGGTAAATAGGGAATATGATGAGGCAATGGAAATTGTTGAAAAGTATATATCAGAAGGGGTAGAGGATAGGAGGCTGTATGGATTAAAGGGAAGTATCCACTTTCTACAGGAGGAATACCCCCTGGCTGAAAAATCTTTTGAAGATGCCAGGACTATGCCCTATATCCATGATGGTGGTGGAAATTTATTTGGCAGTGTAGGGGAGGTTTTTGACAGCTATTGGTTGGATAGCTTTTTAAGAAGATATAAAGGGGATCATACCATAAGAGGAAGGGTTACCGCCAATGGCAAGCCCTTGCCCTATGCCCAAATATATATCCATAGCAAATCCCAATATGGAAGCTATAGTTCAAGGGGAGAAATATATGTTGCCTTAACAGATTTTAATGGGGAGTTTGAAACCATAGGCCTAAAGGAAGGCCAATATGAAATAGGGGTGGGAGTTAGCCAGCCCCTAGCTTATAATTTAGTCTTTAAGGAGAGGAATGAAAAGGTACTTGAAATAAATGGGGATGTGACCTATAATTTTGAATTTACAGAGCCAATGGAGCTAATAAGTCCAAGGGGGGACTTTGTACTAAAGGAAAGTAAGTTTAATCTTAAATGGGAGAAGGTAGAAGGAGCAGACTACTATAAGGTATTTGCTGTAGCCTTTGAAGAACCCTTAAATATATCTAGCAGCAGTATTAGCTATACCATTCCCAATGAAGAAGGAGACTATGAGATTAGGGATAATGAGACAAGGATAGATATAGACTTGGTAAACTTTTACCCTGCTGGAGTGTTTTTTTCAGGAGATAGGCGGGAGAAAGCTTATATAAGCCCTAATGGTATACTGGGTACCTTCTATCCAGGAGTGAGGGTACCTATAATAGTAAAGGCCTTTGATAAGGAAGGCAATTTACTTAACAGCAGCCTGCCCTTAATATCCAATTATGAAGATATAAGTGTTGTAAGGGTAGAAAATAGGGAACTTACAGAAGGGGAAAGGCTTATATTAAATAGGGAATATGAAGAAGCCATTGAATATTATGAAGGGCTTTTAAAAGAAGACAGTACAAATATAGAAGCCTTAACCTACCTGTCAAGAATATATGCTGATGGCTGGATCTTAGGAAAGGACAACTTACAGAAGGCAAAGGAATACACTGAAAGACTATACAGTATAACTGGAGATGATAAAGTCTTTATAAGGCTTGACCATGCCTTAGAAAGGGAAAAATAATACAGAGAAGGGATTCTATCCTTCTCTGTATTACAATAATTTAATATTTTCCGTAGCAATTTAAATATATTACCTTGCCATGATTGCTTTTTAAGTGGTCTTTACTTGATAGTATATTAAATATTGCCCTTCCAAGGGGTGTAATGCCTAGACTAAATGTGGGATAATAGCTATATTCTATAAGGCCTACTAATTTAAAATGTTTAATATAACTTTGTATATATTTAAAGGGGCCTACATTCATTAAGTTAAATTTACTGTATTCATAGAATATGCCTTCCTTAAGCTGGCTAAGCATCTCTATAAGATTATCCCTTGTTTTTATGGCAATATGGACATCTAATTTTTTCTTATTTACATAGAAGAAATTATTGCTTAAAATATACTGGATAAATAAACTGTATTTTTCCTCATCTGAAAGTCTTAAATAATAATGGGCCTTGTTAGTAGCATTTAAATATTCCCCTTTTATATTAGCCAAGCCAATTTCTAAGGAAAAATGATAGAAAAACTCCAGCATAGGGAAATCTTCCTGGTTTGGCCTTTTCTTTTGAACATTTGTCCTATTTTCCATTATATTATTAAGCTCTTCCAGGTTCTTTCTCTTTATATATTTTCTCTTCTTTGTTAAAGGTATAGGGTTGCTCATGAGAAATAGGAGGAATCTTTCATTGTCCATTATAAAATCAAAGGCAAATTCAATAATGCCATTGGAAATATTGGTAGATATGGTCCTATTTATATCAAAGTTGGGTATTAATTTTATTTTGTGGTTCAAATATAAAAATCTATTTTTACTTATTTCTAATATGTTTTTGTAGGCATCCTTATATTCAGGCCTTATACTTTTTAAATACTTAAAATATTTTTTCAGGGTAGATATATAGGAGCTTAACTCCTGCTGGCTTAGTATAAATCCATCCTTAATTGCTTCCTTTATCATATGTTCTAAGTCTAGCTTGGCTATGTCATGAAGGCTATTTCCATATTCTATAACATAGTGTTCAAATATATTTATAAGGTTGGTAATATGCTTTTTAATTTCTGACCTTGACATCTGGCCTTGTAGATAGTATTCAAAATCATCCAGTTCTTCATATAAGGCTGTAGTTATGTCATCTTCTTCATCAAGTCCCATATTTATTACATCATATATGCATTCAGTGTATATTCTATATACATTAATACTTTTTAGTTTTAAATATCTTTCTATGGTTAAGTCTGGATATCTAAATTTTGTACGGTTGTAATCAACAAGTACATTTTCAATAAACCTGTCTTTTACAGAGCTAGGAAGAAAGCTTATATTTCCAATAAAGCCTTTAAAATCTATTATATTGCCTATTCTTCCAAATATTAAATCTCCCTTATTTAATATGGAAGATGTAACAGGTTCCCAAAGGACATGGTCCTTGGAAGTTAAGAGATCCCTTACATGGACCTTGTTACCCTTTATATTTTTTATCTCATATAAAGAAATAAAGGATTTATTTCTCTCTATGAGTATAATTTTTTCTGCATTAGATAGCTCATTAGACCTTTCTTCCAGCATTTGTTCAATAAAGGTCTTTCCTGAATTATTTATATAATCAATACTAACCCATACATTAAAAGCTAACCTTGCCTTTCTTTCATCAAAGTCTGGGTAGTAGAATTCTATGGTCTCTAAACTTTTGTCATTTTTAATGTTTTCATTTATATATTCAATTAATTTCCTAGTGGCATTTTCCTGTATTGTTTGTATTTCATCAAAACTTAATTTACTCATAATTTCCTCCAAACAAAATATAATTACATATATTATATAATAATATTATCCTATGTTTATATTCTTTACAAGAATTTTAATCAATAAGATAAAATTCCCTTTGACCTTTAATATATACAATTATATAATTTTCTGATAATATTATTTTATACAAGTAATGGAGGTGTAAGGAATGAAATTTAGTGATTATAAATATGAAAGGCCTGATCTGGAAAGCCTTGGAAAGGAATTTGATTCACTCCTACATAGCTTTGAAAATGCCAAATCCTATGAGGAACAAAATGAAATAATGGAGGAGATAAATAAACTAAGGTCCCATATAGAGACTATGGGCACCCTGGTTTCCATCAGGCACTCCATCAATACAGAGGATGAATTTTATGCAGCAGAAAAGGACTTTATAGATGAAAATATGCCCTTGTATGAAAATATGGTTACCAAGTACTATAAGGCCCTAATTAATTCTAAATTTAGGACAGAACTGGAAAAGACCTGGGGCAAGCAAATATTTAGGTTGGCAGAGTTAAGGATTAAAACCTTCTCAGAAGAGATAATGGAGGACTTGGTTAAGGAAAATAAATTAATAACAGAATACGATAAGCTAATTGCTTCAGCCAAGCTTGACTTTGAAGGGGAAACAAGAAACCTAAGCCAAATGATACCCTTTATGGAGTCTGAAGACAGGGATATGAGAAGAAGGGCCACTAAGAAGTATGTAAGCTTCTTTGAGGAAAATGAGGCTGAATTTGACAGAATATATGATGAGATGGTAAAGGTCAGAACCAGGATGGCCCAAAAGCTAGGCTTTAAAAACTTTGTTGAAATGGGCTATGCCAGAATGTCAAGGTCTGATTATGATGCAAAGATGGTGGCCAACTACAGAAAGCAGGTATATGAAGACTTAGTACCAATAGTTGTAGAGCTTAAGGAAAGGCAAAGAAAGAGGCTGGGCCTGGATAAGTTAAAATTCTATGATGAGTACCTGGAATTTATATCAGGCAATGCTAAGCCAAAGGGAGATCCAGACTGGATATTAAACAATGGAAAGAGGATGTATAGGGAGCTGTCCAAGGAAACAGACGAGTTTTTCACCTTTATGGTGGAAAGGGAGCTAATGGATCTGGTAAGTAAGAAGGGTAAAATGAGCGGAGGATATTGTACCTTTATTCCAGATTATAAATCCCCCTTTATATTCTCCAACTTTAATGGAACCAGCGGAGATGTGGATGTACTAACCCATGAGGCAGGCCATGCCTTCCAGGTATACCTAAGTAGAAACTACAAGCTGCCAGAATATACATTCCCAACCCTAGAGGCCTGTGAAATTCATTCCATGAGTATGGAGTTTATAACCTGGCCCTGGATGGAGCTATTCTTTGAAGATGTAGTAGATAAGTATAAGTTTAGCCATTTAAGTGGGGCCATAAACTTTATCCCCTATGGGGTAACTGTAGATGAGTTCCAACACTTTGTATATGAAAATCCTCAGGTTACTCCAGAGGAAAGAAAGGCAAAATGGAGAGAGATTGAGAAAAAATACCTGCCCTTTAGGGACTATGATGATTTAGATCTATACAATAGGGGTGGCTACTGGTTTAGACAAGGCCATATATTTGGAAATCCCTTCTATTATATAGACTATACCCTAGCCCAAGTTTGCGCCTTCCAATTCTGGATTAAGATGAAGGAAGATAGGGAAAAGGGATGGGAAGACTACCTAAGAATATGTAAAGCAGGAGGCAGCATGTCCTTCCTTGAAATAGTAGAGCTTGGAAATTTAAAGAATCCATTTGTAGATGGAACTATTAAGGAAATGGTAAAACCACTGAAGGAATGGCTGGATTCTATAGATGATAGCAAGTTTTAATTAATAAGACAAGGGGACGGTTCTGTGTCTTGTTAAGACAAGGAACCGTCTTTTTGTTGGTAATGGTTTTTTACAAACTATGCTTCTGCCTTTATTTTATTTATGAAATTAAACTCATCCATTATTTTTCCTATATGATAATTATATATAATACTTAGATTATCTTTCCTTTCTTCTTCCTCAGGTACTTCCTTATTAAAAAATTTTTTCATAGCCTTTCTATTGTTTTCATCTAAGGCGGGAATTTTATCCATGGCTAAAATAGTACTTAGGTGGTAGTAGATTCTTTCAAGGGAATTAAAGGCCCTTTCAAAATTTAGATAACTATTGTCTTTTATTACAGCTAATTTTGTATCCTTTTTTAAGATTTCATATTCAGCCTCTAGTTCATTTAAAAGGTCCTTTAAATTTTCCAAGGGATAGTACTTTTTCTGCCAAATTAAATTTTCCACTGCCCTTTTAAATTCTGAGTAAATTTTAGATAGGGATTCTTCAATATACTCCTGGTGTTTAGATGCAGGTGGAACAACTAGATAATTAAAGACAGTTCCTACAACTAATCCAACTAAGGTGGCTAATGTTCTGTCTAAGGCATAGCCTAATCTACTGCCTTCTTCATAGTTCATTAGAATGGATAAAAAGACCATGGTGGCCAGCTGTATGGCTTTTTGCCAGCCTAGTATATTGCAGATGTGGATAATTATTATAATTCCGATACCAATGGTAAGAATATTAGAGGGGACAAAATAGGTAAACAAAAGGGCTATGATACCACCTAATATGGTTCCCAGCATCCTATTTTTGCTCATGGTTAAGGATTCAGAAACTGAAGCCTGCAGGGCTATAACAGCAGCAATGGCTGCAAAAAAGGGGCTGTCTAAATTTAATAAATCAGAAATTAGTAGTGTCAGAGACACCACAATACCAGTTTTAATAGTTCGCATACCCAGTTTTTGAAACTTCATAAAATCACCTTTCTCAATGCTTCTATGGATATTATATTATATAGAAAAAAAAAGACAAGGAGAATAATCTATACAATTTGGACCCAAGTATATTATAATTAAGTTGGAAATAAGAGGTGAAACAAATGAAAATTAAAAAGAAATACGTAAAATTAGGTGTTGTTGCCTTATTTATAGCTGTATTTGCCTATTTAATAATCCATTTTAATATATTTGACAAAAGTAATATATTAAAAATCCTAACCCCTAAGGGTTCCCCTTCTACTGCTGAAGTCTACTTTGTAATTGCCTTAACCATACTATTAGTTTTTTTTGTTCCCATATCCTGGCTATCCCTGGCTGCAACTATTTTTTTTGGATATAAAGGAGCCCTGCTTATGACTATGGCTGGACTCTTAAGTGGAAGCCTATCCTTCCTTTTAGCTAGAATATTTAAAGAGGATGTATCAAGGCTTGTAGAAAAAATATACTATAGGAAGGAGAGAAAGTTAACCCTTGAAGAAATATATGGAAAGATAAAAAGTTATGGATTTGGCTATGTAGTATTCATAAGAAGCATGCCCTTTATTCCCTTTAGCATTTTAAACTACATATTTGGAATAAGTATTATTTCCTTTAAAAGCTTCTTTCTTGCTACCCTATTAAGTGTATCCATAGGCCAGTCAATTAATGTTTACTTTTTTTATAAGGCCTTAAGAATAGGGGAAGGACCCTTAGATACACTGATAGCTGCAGCCATTAAGGGGCTTTATTTTCTTGTCATTATTTTGTGGCAGAGGAAAAGCAAATATAGTGCTAAAGAGTAAAATACTAAAGGTCGATATAATATACAGAAGTAATTAAGGGGGAATTCTAATGGAAATTAGAAAGGTTAACAATCTATACAACCCTATAAATTACAATGGATATTATAGAAACAAGACTCATAATGAAAATATGATGGAGAATAGGAATGGAGAAATTAATAGATTAAGTGGTCGTGAAAAGATTGAAGAGGAATTGATAAAATCTATAGAATCTGCCAATGAGCATGTATTAGTATATGACAGAAGGTTTGAATTTTCAATCCATGAGAAGACTAAACTGATCATGGTAAAGGTTGTAGATGTATCAACTGAGGAGGTTATTAGGGAAATACCTCCAGAAAAGATACTAGATTTAGTAGCTGCCTTGTGGGAACTATCTGGCCTACTAGTAGATGAAAGGGTATAGAGGGTGATCATATGAATACAGGTTTAAGAATTACAGGCATTATGTCAGGCATAGATACTGAATCCATGATTGAAAGCCTAATGGAAGCAGAAAGGGTAAAGCTTGAAAGGGTAAAGCAGGATAGACAGTTGCTTATTTGGCGCCAGGAAATGTACAATGATATAAATAAAAGCTTTGCAAATTTTATACTTAATACCAGAAAGCTCTTTGGTCTAACTACTGTTACATCTACAGGTGCCTTCTTGCCTAATTCCTATGTAAATTTAAGTTGGGTTAAAAAGGCTACTTCTTCAGATCCAGCCAAGGTTGCAGTATCCAGTACAGGTGGTGCCTTTGATGGTAGCTACAGCATAGAGGTAGAGCAGCTGGCTGAAGGGGTTAGTATGGTAAGCAAGGAGGAAATTGGTGGAGTAGAAGATGGTAAGTTAAAGACTATAGCTCAACTGATGGGGGATAATGGAGAAGATCATATTAAATTTAGTATTAATGGCAAGATAATTGCCATGGGAAAGTATGACCTTGATGAAGAAAGTAATTATGTAATATTTGGACAAAATAAAGAAGGGCAGAATATTTTAGTTGATGCAGAAGGGTATCTTGTAATTAAGGATGAAGATGGGGATGAATATGTATATGTAGATGCAAAGGGTGACCCTTTGGAAGAAGGAAAAGAAAAACAACTGGTAAAGGTTATAAACAAATCTTTAAGTGAACTTACTTTAAGAGATCTTACAAGGGAAATCAACTCTATCAGTGGCCTAGGAATCAGGGCCAGCTATGATTCTAATATTGATAGGTTCTTCTTGCAAACAAGGGAGACAGGTGAAGATGCCTCTATCTTGATAGAAGATATAAGTAATGGACAAGCCTTTATAGACAAATTAAAGCTAAGGGTTAGCCATTTAAGATATAAGGAAGGTGACAATATAGTAGTAGTTGAAGATACGGGAGAAGATTTAAAACTTGGCCGTGAATATGTAGGCCAAGATGCCATAATACATTTTAATGGAGCTGAAAATATAAGAAGCTCTTCTAATACCTTAACTGTAGGTGGTATTACCTTAAACCTTTTAAGTAAAACAGAAGAAGGTCAGCCTATAAAAATTACAGTCTCTACAGATGTAGATGCAGTAGTTGATAAGATTAAAGAATTTATAGATGAGTATAACAAGCTGGTGGATCAGGTAAATGACCTGATAAGCCAAAAAAGATACTATGACTATAAGCCTTTAACAGAGGCACAAAAAAAGGAAATGGATGATAAGGAAATTGAACTTTGGGAAGAAAGGGCAAAATCTGGCCTTTTAAGAAATGATGAAATTTTGGAAAGGACCATACAAGGTATTAGGGCTAGCCTATATGAAAAATTTTATGGTGTATTTAAATTTATTACAGAACTGGGCATAACAACTGAAGAGTATTCTTTTGGAAGTGCTGGTGGAAGGCTTGTTATAAAAAATGAAGAAAGATTAAGGCAGGCTATTGCCAATGATGCAGAAGGGGTTATGGAGCTACTCTTTAAGGAAAAAAGTGAAGAAAATAAGGGTGTCCTTGTTACTAGAATATATAATCAGCTTATATTAGGTATGGAGGATATAATAAAGAAATCTGGTACAGGAGATAATGCAAATTTATATAGAAATGTAAAATCTACTATATTGCTGGATTTTGTTACTGAATATGGTAGTATTAGCTTATTGGATAGAAATATTGCAGAATACAATAATAGAATTGATGATTTAAACAATCTTTTAATAGATAGGGAAAATTACTATTATAGCAAGTTTGCAGCCTTAGAAACTGCCCTTAGCAGGATGAATGCCCAAAGTATGTGGCTAATGCAGCAGTTTGGTAATTATTAGTTAGGAGAGGATGGGTAAGATGACCTATAGTGCTTTAAACCAATATAAACAGAATACAGTATATACTGCTACACCAGAGGAGCTAACACTAATGCTTTATGATGGATGTATTAAATTTATGAATATAGCCAAGTACAATATAGAAAATAAAAATATTCAAAAATCCCATGAAGCATTACTAAGGGCCCAGGATATAATTATGGAACTAAGATCTACCTTAGACCCTTCCTACCAAATATCAAATAATTTAATGAGCCTGTATGATTTTATGAGACAAAGGCTTATAGATGCCAACATAAATAAGGATATAAAGCCCATAGAAGAGGTCTTAGAATTAATGACAGATTTAAGGGATACTTGGAAGGAAGCTATGAAGCAGGTGAAAAAGCAGGTCTATGGTGGCAGGAGAGTGTAAATATGACAGAAGAAAAAATTCTAAAACTCATCTCTTTAGCTAAAGAGAAGAATAAACTATTGGATAATATTATCCAAATCACAAAAAGGCAGGAAGAGGAAATACAGGAAGAAAGGTATGAGGATTTAAATAAAAGCTTAAAGGAAAAGGATAGCATTATAAATAAAATTAATAAGTTAGACAGGGTCTTTCTTGAGACCTTTCATTCTATTAAAAGGGAAAACTCCATTGGGGATATAAATGAACTTAGTGTTGAAGAATATCCAGCTTTAAAGGAATTGAAAGAGGAAGTTAAAGAGATCATGTCAAATTTAACGGCCCTTTCTATTATTGATGATAGAAATACTGAAGCTGTAAAAAATAAACTAAAGGAAGCAAAACAGGATTTAAAGAGGATCAGGCTTGGGAAAAAGGCCTATAAGGGATATAACTATACAGAGGCCAATAGTATATTAATAGATGAGAAAAAATGAGTTAAGAAAAAATTCTTAGCTCATTTTTTTATTTATGACCCATGGGTGGACAACTATATCTTGTGACTTGAGAAAATATTAACACAAGAAAATTTATAAGTATAAATCAAAATATTTTCTAAAAATATAGAAAAAAGTAAAAATAAGTAGAAAATAAAAATATGAAGAATTCATTAAGAGGTTTATCCACAAGCCGATGGTAGAAATATTACTTATTCACAAAATCATTCACATTATCCACAATTAATAGTATGGCTTATCCACAATTTAGTTCACAAATCGGTGTGAAAAAATCCCTTTAATAAATATACATTGAAAATGCATAAAATTAAATAGGGCTTTGTCCATAAAAATTGTTTACAAAATTTCAAATAATGGGTATATTTATATAATAAAGATATAAGCCTCTGGCTTATTCGAAAGGAGTTGGGGTGAATGAAACTTAATTTTACAGGCAAAAACATGGAGGTAACAGAAGCCCTAAAGGAGGTAACTAGCAAAAAACTTAGAAAATTAGACAAATATTTTAATAAGGATGTAGAAGGAAATGTAGTATATAGTGTAGAAAGGAATTGGAAGATCCTTGAAATAACTATAGACCTACCTGGAACAATACTTAGGGTTGAAGAAGCCAGTGATGACATGTATGCTGCTATAGACAAGGCAGTAGATGTATTGGAAAGACAAATAAGAAAGTATAAAACAAGACTCCAGAGGAGACAGCAGGCAGGAGAAACCATAAGGTTTGAAAATGTCATGCCCCTAGAAGAAGATGAAAGAGAAAAGCCAAGAATAGTTAGAACTAAAAGGTTTGCAATGAAACCTATGAGTGCTGAGGAAGCAGTTTTACAGATGGAATTGTTAGGCCACAATTTCTTTGTATTTAGAAACGCAGACTCAGAAGAGGTAAGTGTTGTATATAAAAGAAAAGATGGCAATTATGGCTTGATAGAACCAGAATTTTAATAGTATAATTAACATAGATTAAACTTGCAGGATAAGTCATTATCCTGCATTTTATTGTTATAGAATAAGGAGATGATAAGATGTTTATTGAAGCGGTTATACTATCTTTAATTGTAGGATTGATACGGGGAGGAAGGTTAAGGAATTTAAGATTGCTTAATAAGGGTAGTATTTATCTATTAATTTTAGGTATCCTAATCCAATACTTTATTTCTTTTATGGCTACCATGGAAGATAATGAAAGTATTGCTATTATCTTAAAATATAATAACCTGATACAAATACTTTCATACATATTGATATTTATTGGAATTATATTAAATTTACGTATTAAGTCTATATGGACTTTACTTGTAGGTTATGGATTAAACTTCATGGCCTTAGCTTCAAATGGATGGGCAATTCCTAATTTAATTGAAGTTCCTGTAGAAGATGTAAATTTTCCACTATTAGGATATACTATAGAGTTTTTTGAACCTTATCCTTTTCCTAAAATATTGACCTTAGGGGATATGGTAATTAGCTTTGGCATTTTTGCCTTAATACAGGAAATAATGACAGAAGGCTCCTACAATAAGGGATATACCTTTTAATATTGTATAAGATTATAATAAATGATAAAATCTAATGATTAGATATGATTTTGAAAGGCGGTTTAATTATGAAAGGATTTTTAAGTAGGATATTTGGTTCTTCAAGTGATAGGGAGCTTAAGCGTATAAAACCTTTAGTTGATAAAATTGAATCATACCAGACAGTAATGGCCAGCTTGTCTGATGAAGAATTAAGAGGAAAAACTTTAGAGTTTAAGGACAGATTAAAAAAGGGGGAAAGCCTTGATGACATTTTACCTGAAGCCTTTGCAGTAGTTAGGGAAGCTTCCTCTAGGGTACTGGGTATGAAACACTATAGGGTGCAGCTTTTAGGTGGCATAGTCCTTCATCAAGGAAGAATAGCTGAAATGAAAACGGGAGAAGGTAAAACCTTAGTTGCCACATTGCCAGCCTATTTAAATGCCCTTACAGGGGAAGGGGTCCATATTGTTACTGTAAATGACTACCTGGCCAAGAGGGATAGGGACTGGATGGGTAAGATATATGAATTTTTAGGCCTGACTGTTGGCTGTATAGTCCATGGACTTAACAATGCCCAAAGAAGAGAGGCCTATAACTGTGATATTACCTATGGAACCAATAATGAATTTGGCTTTGATTACTTAAGGGACAATATGGTAATTTACAAAAGCGAAATGGTACAGAGAAAGCTTAACTATGCCATCATAGACGAGGTAGACAGTATTTTAATAGATGAGGCCAGAACCCCCTTGATCATTTCAGGAACAGGTGAAAAGTCAACTAATCTTTACGAAAGGGCAAATACCTTTGTGAAAACCTTAAGGGGAAGGGTATTGGACCCGGAGGAAAATAAAAAGGATCCCTTTAATAGGGAGTTTAAGGAAGAGACAGTAGACTTTTTAATAGATGAAAAGGCCAGAAGCTGTGTACTGACAGAAAAGGGAACCAAGAAGGCTGAAAGCTATTTTGGACTGGAAAACCTGGCAGATCCAGACAATATGGAAATAGCCCACCATATAAATCAGGCCCTCAAGGCCAACTATATAATGAAGAGGGATATAGACTATGTTGTTAAGGATGGAGAGGTAATAATTGTTGATACCTTTACAGGTAGGCTAATGCATGGAAGAAGATACAGCGATGGACTTCATCAGGCCATAGAGGCCAAGGAAGGCTTAAATATAAGGAGTGAATCCAAGACCCTGGCCACCATTACCTTCCAAAACTATTTTAGAATGTATGAAAAGCTGGCAGGTATGACTGGTACTGCCAAGACTGAAGAGGCAGAATTTAGAGAAATATATGGAATGGATGTTGTAGAAATACCTACCAATAAGCCAGTCATTAGGAAGGATTATCCTGATGTTGTCTATAGTACTGAAAGGGCTAAATTTAATGCCATAGTCCATGAAATTAAAGAAAAGCACAAAATAGGCCAACCAGTTTTAGTAGGTACTATTTCCATTGAAAAATCAGAGCTCCTTAGCAAAATGCTTAAAAAGGAAGGCATCCCCCATGAGGTTTTAAATGCTAAACACCATGAAAGGGAGGCAGAAATAGTAGCCCAGGCAGGTAGATTTGGTGCAGTTACCATAGCAACCAATATGGCAGGTAGGGGTACAGACATAGTACTGGGAGGTAACCCTGAATATTTAGCCAAATTAGACCTAAAAAAACAAGGATATGCTGATGAATTAATAGCCCTGGCAGATAGCTTTGTGGATACAGATGATGAGGAAGTTTTAAGGATCAGGGATGAATACAAAAAGCTTTATGAAAAGTATAAGGAAGAAACCAGCAAAGAGGCTAAGAAGGTTATTGAAGTTGGAGGCCTCCATATTATAGGTACAGAAAGACACGAATCTAGAAGGATTGATAATCAGCTTAGGGGCCGTGCAGGCAGGCAAGGGGATCCTGGTTCATCCAGATTCTATATTTCACTGGAAGATGACTTAATGAGATTATTTGGTGGAGAAAGGGTTAAGACTATTGTAGATACCCTAAATATGCCAGAAGATGAGCCCCTTGAACACAATCTTCTTACAAAATCCATAGAAAGTGCCCAGAAAAAGGTAGAAAGCAACAACTTTGCCATAAGAAAGCATGTATTGCAATATGACGATGTAATGAATAAACAAAGGGAAGTTATATATGGAGAAAGAAGGAAGGTTCTAGAAGAAAAGAACCTAAAGGAAGATATATTGGCCATGGTAAAGGCTGTTATAGAAAGGGCCATAAACTTGTATATAGGCCAGGAAGTGGAAAGGACCCACTGGGATATAGCTGGACTTAAGAATCATTTAGAAAATATATTCTTGCCCAAGGGAATGCTAGATGAGGAAAAAATTAGCTCCTTATCTCAGGAGGAGTTGGCTGATAAACTTTATTCCCTTGCAGTAAAAAGGTATGAAGAAAAGGAAGCTGAAATAGGAGAAGAAATATTTAGGGAATTAGAAAGGATTATCCTCTTGCAGGTTGTTGATAGAAAGTGGATGGACCATATTGATTTAATGGATCAATTGAGGCAGGGAATAGGCTTAAGGGCCTATGGTCAGGAGGATCCAGTTAGGGCCTATCAAAATGAAGGCTTTGAACTGTTTGAAGAGATGATTGCAAGTATTCAAGAAGATACAGTAAAATATCTATTCCACATTCAAAAACCTGAAAGAATGGAAAGAAAGAGGGTTGCAAATCCTGTAGAAACAAAAGGTCAGGAAAGCAACAAGCCCTATGTTAAAAAGAAGAAGGTTGGAAGAAACGATCCTTGTCCCTGTGGAAGTGGCAAGAAGTATAAGAAATGCTGTGGGGCGTAAATCCAATGAATGGAAGAGAAGGGGACGGTTCTCTTGTCTTATAGGCTTATATAGGTAAAGAAAAGGCTCGACTATGGAGAATTTGATTGAAATATCCGGCGAAGGAAAACCAAAAGATTTGCAACTCTTCCCGTAGGGAATTTGCAAATCGGTTTTCCAAGCCGTGATATTTCACAAATTCGGAATCTGGAGAGCCGTTCTTTACCTATATAGTTTAAGACATAGAGACCTATTCTTTAATAAGTTATCAGTTTGTTTATTGTATTTACTACTTATAAGACAAAGTTCCATTCTTGTGCTTTATAGACAATTGAAATCATTTGGGGGTGATTTTATGGAAGATATCCATTTATATAAAGACAAAACCCAGGAAATGAAGAAGATGGTTAAGGAATTAGGTGTTTCTCTTTGACATAGAAGGCTTAAAAGAGGAAGTAGGAAAGCTGGAAAAGGAAACCTACAAGGAAGGCTTTTGGAATGATACTAACAAGGCCCAAAAGATTATGCAAAAGATCAGTTCCTTAAAGGAACAGATAAAGGTATATGAAGATCTATTAAGTTCTATAGAGGACTTGGAAGTACTCATAGAATTAGCCGTGGAAGAGGAAGATTATGAAATCTATGAGGAAATAAAGAAAAATTACAAGACTGTTTCAAAGGAAGTAGAGGATTTTAAACTATCTACCTTGTTAAATGGAGAATATGATAAGAATAATGCAATTTTGTCCATACATTCAGGAGCAGGTGGTCTGGAGGCCCAGGACTGGGCAGAAATGCTCTTTAGAATGTATAGGCGTTGGGCAGAGGATAAAGGATATGGTGTGGAAGTTTTAGATATATTGCCTGATACGGAAGGTGGTATTAAATCTGTTACCATGCTAATCAAAGGCTATAATTCCTATGGTTATTTAAAATCAGAAAAGGGTGTTCACCGATTGGTCCGTATTTCTCCCTTTGATTCTTCCAACAGAAGACATACTTCCTTTGCAAGTATTGATGTATTTCCTGAATTGGAAGATGATACAGATATAGAAATAAATGAAGCAGATTTAAAAATTGATACCTATAGGGCCAGTGGTGCAGGAGGCCAGCATGTAAACACTACAGATTCTGCTGTTAGGATTACCCACATACCTACAGGAATTACAGTCCAGTGTCAAAATGAACGTTCCCAACATAGCAATAGGGAAACTGCCATGAAGATGTTAAAGGCAAAACTTATACAGCTTAAGGAAGAAGAAAAGAAAGAAAAAATAGAGGATTTACAAGGAAAGTATACCCAAATTGCATGGGGGTCCCAAATTAGGTCTTATATATTCCACCCCTATAGTTTAGTAAAGGACCATAGAACAGATGTAGAAGTGGGAGATGTGGAAGGGGTAATGGATGGAGATATAGATATATTTATCCATGAATATTTAAAAAAAATGGCCTTTTAAGAGGTCATTTTTTATCTTTAAGTAGGACTTTTTGCATAAAATAGTAAAGATATAATGTAAACAT
>JAAYFE010000137.1 GCA_012728365.1 Tissierellia bacterium | reverse complement strand
GAGGGCAAGGTAATTGAAGTGGATGAACCAAATAATAATTTAAAGGAAGGGGATCTAAGGAACTTATATGAAGTGGACTTAAAAGTTTCTGAACTAAAATATAAGAATAAAAACATAAAAATGTGCATACCAATGATTTGAGAGGAGAGGATAAAATGCAGAAAAGATTTGTTTCACTATTTTTAGTATTAATCTTTTTATTATCCCTATTAGCTGGATGTGGCACTGGAGGAAGTAAGGATGATGAAGGTATTGTAATGGAAAATATTACAGGGGAGGAAAATAGCCTAGAGGAAGTAGAAGAAGATAAGAGTGGAGAAATAGAAGTAGTAGATATGGCTGGAAGGACTATTAAATTGCCTAAGACTATAAACAAGGTCTTTGCCACTAGACCTACAGGAAGTATCATGTTATATACTTTAAATCCTGACAAGATGGTAGGGTGGAATTATGACTTAAGGGAAGGAGAAAAAAGATTTATACTAGAAAAATATCATGAACTGCCCAATTTAGGTGGGGCTGGTAAAAATGCTGTAAACATAGAAGAGGTTTTAAAACTAGACCCAGATTTTTTAGTAATTATGGAGGAGAGTGTAGAAAAATCCTTATCTGATGCAGAGGAACTGGAGCTTAAGACAGGGAAACCAACCATAATATTGGATTCCAATTTACTTAAATTAGCTGAATCCTATGAGGTATTAGGTAAGGCCCTAGGGGAGGAGGATAGGGCTAAAATATTAGCAGAATACTGTAGGCAAACTGTGGATGAAGCTCAAGCCTTAGCTAAAAGTATTCCTGATATTCAAAGGATAGGGGTTTATTATGCCCAAGGGCCTGATGGGTTGGAAACAGAACCTTCTGGCTCCTGGCATGCTGAAGTATTAGATTTGGTAGGAGGCAGGAATGTGGCAGAAGTTGAAGTAAAGGCTGATATGGGTAGATCCCTAGTGTCCATAGAGCAGCTTATACAGTGGAATCCAGACCTAATTATATCCTGGGACGATGAAAGAGGGGGCTACTATTCAGGAATATTTGAAGATGCCACTTGGCAAAGTATAAAAGCAGTAGAGGAAAAGGAAGTATACGAAATACCCAATAGGCCCTTTAACTGGTTCGATAGACCTCCATCTGTTAATAGGATACTAGGCATAAAGTGGCTAGGAAATTTACTATACCCTGATGTATTTGACTATGATATAGAAGAAGTAGTCAAGGAATTTTATAGCCTCTTCTACCATTATGAACTAATGGAAGAAGAATTAGAAGATTTACTTAAAAACTCAAGGAGAAGATAATTTAAATTGTTAAATTTTTATAGAATATTAACAATGATTAAACCAAGTCCTTATGTTACTATAAGATATGCTATATAATTGAAAGGAGGATCCACATGAGTGTAAAAAAACATATATTAGCAGTGCCAAACTTTAGTGAAGGAAGAAGACAAGAGGTTATAGATGAGATAGCTAGTGTATTTAAGGACAAGGAAGGAGTTAAATTAGTAAGCGTTGAGCCTGAATACGACTTCAACAGAACAGTAATTACAGCCATAGGAGAGCCAGAGCCATTAAAGGAAGCCCTAATTGCTATGGCAGGTAAGGCCTATGAACTAATTGATATGACAGTACAAGAAGGAACCCATCCAAGAATAGGAGCTCAAGATACTATACCTATATTCCCACTAAGAAATATTACCTTAGAAGAATGTATAGAATTAGCAGAGGAAATAGGAAAGGAATTATTTGAAAAATACAAGGTGCCAATATTCTTCTCAGGACAAAATGCTAGAACAGAAGAGAGAAAGAGTATCTCCTTTATAAGAAAAGGCCAATATGAAGGCTTAAAGGCATTATTAGAAGATCCAAATCATCCAGATTATGAAAGAAGAAAGCCAGATTTATCAGTAGATGGTAAATTAAGTCCAAAAGCTGGAGCAACTATTGTAAGTGCTGACATGGAAGGTTTAACTGCCTACAATGTATTCTTAGATACAGAAAACTTAGAAATTGCTAAGAAGATTGCTAAGGCTGTAAGGGGACCAAGTGGTGGATTCTCAACAGTTAGAGCTGTTGGAATTAAGTTCCCAGAAAGGGACGGAGTTGTAGTTTCAATGAATATGTTTGACTGTGCTAGCACACCTCTTTACAGGGCTTATGAATTAATAAAACAAGAAGCTAGAAGATATGGAGTACAGGTTACAGGCTCAGAAATAGTAGGCCCGGTTAAATTAGAATACTTACTTAACAATGTTGAATACTACTTAGGCCTAGAAGGTTTAAGACAAGAACAAATACTTGAAACCCACTTAATGGAGTAATTAAACCACACTTTATCACTCCTTTAATATAAAAAATATTTACTTAAAGACATAAGGTGCTTAGGAAAACTTTAAATAGTCTTCCTAGGCACTTTCTTTATTTGACACTCCCCATGACTAAAGTCAGGGGATTCTCTGGTGATTAAATGCCAGTCCATTTCTGGTAGGCAAGTATGACCCAGAGTTAAGGGTGTGCCATCACCCCTCCCTAGGCAGGTCGTATAGACCCTAGGGCTGGTAG
>JAAYFE010000136.1 GCA_012728365.1 Tissierellia bacterium | reverse complement strand
GTCCAATAGCATTAGTTCCTTGAAGTTCGCTGCATACCCTAACACATTTACCACAAAGTATACACTTGTTTGGATCAAAGGTATAAAAGGGGTTTGACTCATCTAAAGGATAATTCTTTTTCTCCCCTATATAGGTTCCTTCAACAATTCCATATTCATAGCAATAATCCTGTAGTTTACATTCTCCTGATTTTTCACAGGTTAAGCAATCATTAGGATGGTTTGAAAATAATAGGTCTAAAATCTCTTTCCTTGCCCTTATTACCCTTTCACTATGGGTTTCTATTTCCATACCATCCCTAACCTTGGTAGAACAGGAAGTTTCAAGCTTACCCTTGCCTTTTATTTCTACTACACATAATCTACAAGCTGCATAAGGCTCTAATCTATCATCATGACATAAGGTTGGGATATGTATTCCCAACCTATTGCAGGCCTCAAGTATTGTTATACCATCTTCTACTTGATACCTTTTACCATTTATAATAACATTAGCCATTATATTCCACTCCCGTACTAATTTCTTCCTTATCCAATAGCTTTTCAATTATATCTTCTATGCCTAAAGCTTCCTTCCATGTAGTTTCTTTAAACTTACCATTTTCTTTCTTATATGGAGTATAGGGTTCATCCAAGTATATAAATTCTGTTGTAAGCCTTCCCTTTAAGCATAATGGCCTTCCATTGGAAGGTGCTTTAGCTCTTACAGCTACATTTTTGCCATCTTTAGATAATATTTCAAAATTGCATCCATAATCACAAACTTTACATTTTGTTTCTTTTATTTCATATTCCCAAACTCTTCCTTTGCCAAGTAGTCTCTTGTCTACAAGGGCTCCTACAGGGCAGACTGTAACACATCTATTACAAGATACACAGCTTGATTCCTCTAGAGTAAAGTTAGAATCAGCAACTATTCTAGTATCAAATCCCCTATTGGCAAAGGTAAGTACTTGTCTATCTGCTACCTGGGCACAGGTCCTCACACATTTGCCACATAGTATACACTTACTATCATCCTTTAATATATAAGGACTTGATGTATCCATTAAAGCTGGCCTTCTTGCTCCATTGTGTTCTCTAAATTTAACATCATATTCATAGGCATATTTTTGTAATAAACACTCTCCTGCCTTTTGACAAGTTAGACAGTCATTAGGGTGATTATCTAACAATAGTTGTAAAATTTCCTTTCTGGCGTTTATTACCCTTTCTGATTGGGTATAAACAACCATGCCATCCCATACCTTAGTAGAGCAGGCAGTTTGTAATTTTCTACTGCCTTCAATTTCTACTAAGCATAACCTACAAGCTCCTACTACTTCCAGGTTAGGATCATAGCAAAGAGCAGGTATTTCTATGCCAACCTTTTTAGCAGCTTCAATTACAAAGGTACCACTGGGAACGGTCACCTTTCTCGAATCTATAGTAACAGTTACATTTGCCATAATTAACCTCCTACTTTTTAATAATTGCTCCCACTGGACAAGCTTCCATACATGCACCACATTTAATACATGTTTCAGTGTCTATAACGTGTCTTTCTTTTACCTTTCCACTTATAGCAGAAACTGGGCAATTTCTTGCACATTTTGTACATCCTATACATTTGTCTGTAATAAAGTATTGTAATAAGGCCTGGCATGCTCCAGCTGGACATCTCTTTTCGTATACATGGGCTTCATATTCTTCTCTAAAGTATTTCAAAGTAGATATTACTGGATTTGCAGCCGTTTGCCCCAATCCACAAAGAGATGCACTTGTAATTGTTTCAGCTAAAGATTCTAATCTATCTAAATCTTCAGGAGTACCTTCCCCGTTAGTTATCCTTTCTAGTATTTCTAACATCCTCTTAGTTCCTTCCCTACAAGGAACACATTTTCCGCAGGATTCTGCTACTGTAAAATCCAAGTAGAATCTTGCTATATCCACCATACAGTCAGTTTCATCTAGCACTATTATTCCGCCTGAACCCATAATGGAACCAATTTTTGCTAATGAAGCAAAATCAACAGGTGTATCTAAATATTCCGCTGGAATACATCCTCCTGATGGTCCTCCTGTTTGAACTGCCTTATACTTCCTACCATTAGGAATTCCTCCACCTATATCAAACACTATGTCCCTTAGTGTGGCTCCCATAGGTACTTCTACAAGGCCTGTATGGTTTACTTTTCCACCTAATGCAAATACCTTAGTTCCTGGTGAATCCTCTGTACCAATGCTCTTAAACCAATCTGCTCCCTTTAAAATTATTTGGCCAACATTTGCAAAGGTTTCAACATTGTTTATAATTGTTGGTTTGCCCCATAGTCCCTTATGGGCAGTTCTTTCTATCTTAGGTCTTGGCATTCCCCTTCTACCTTCTATAGATTCCATTAAGGCCGTTCCTTCTCCACATACAAAGGCACCTGCCCCAAGTCTTAACTCAATATCAAAGCTAAAGTCTGTACCAAGTATATTCTTACCTAATAATCCTTTCTCCTTTGCCTGATTTATTGCAATTTGAAGCCTTTGAACAGCAATTGGATATTCTGCCCTTACATAGATATATCCTTGGTCAGCACCAATTGCATAACCACAGATAGCCATACCTTCAAGAACTGAATGAGGATCTCCCTCCAATATACTTCTATCCATAAAGGCACCTGGATCCCCTTCGTCTGCATTGCAGATTACATATTTTTTATCTGCATCATATTTGAAGGCAGTTTCCCACTTCCTACCTGTTGGGAAGCCAGCTCCTCCTCTACCTCTTAAGTTTGAATCTTTCATAACATCTATTACTTCCTGTTGGGTCATTTCAGTTATAACTTTTGCTAAAGCCTGATACCCGTCGCAAGCTATGTACTCATCTATGTCTTCAGGATTGATAACTCCACAGTTTTTTAGTGCTATTCTAGTTTGTTTCTTATAGAAGTTTACTTCGTTTACTGGCTTAATACAATCTTCAGCCTTTGCCTCTTCATATAATAATCTTTCAACTATCCTTCCATTTTTAAAATGTTCTTCAACTATTTCATCTACATCTTCTAATTTAACATGGCTATAAAATATTCCTTCTGGATATATAACTATATTTGGACCAGCTGCACACAGTCCAAAGCATCCTGTTAAGCTAATCTTAATGTGTTCATCTAATCCATTTTCCTTAACCTTCTCTTCTAAAAGTTCAATTATCTTATGACTATTTGAAGAATGGCAGCCTGTCCCACCATAGACTAAAACGTGGGTCATACCTTCCTGCATATTCCTACTATCAAGACTTATATCTTTTTGTTCCCTTTTTCTTAACTCTATTCTTTCTAAAACTTTTTCCTTGATATTATTTAACTCCTTAACCGTTTTCACTTCAATACCTCCAGATTATTTATATTTTTCTATTATCCCTTCAACATCATCTGCAGTAATATTGCCATATACTTCACCATTTATGGCAATTACAGGCGCTAAACCACAAGCTCCTATACATCTAGTTGTATCAATAGAAAACTTTCTATCAGGGGTAGTTTGTCCAGATTTTATTTTCAATAATTCCTCTAGTTTATCTATTATTTGTTGTGCACCCTTTACATAACATGCTGTACCTAAGCACACATTAATTACATTTTCACCTTTTGGAATTAAAGTAAATTGAGAGTAAAAAGTAGCTACTCCATATATTTCTGATAGGGGAACTTTAAGTTCTTCTGAAATCATTTGCTGGATTTCTATAGGGAGGTATCCAAACAAGTCCTGGGCTTTATGTAGTACCATCATAAGGGCACCTTTTTTTCCTTTGTTTACCTCTATGAAATCCTTTAGTTGATTAATTTTATCCTTATTCCCCTCCCAATTAAATTTGAATTCCATGATTAATCCTCCTTCTCTAAATTACGAATAAAAGAGACAGCTTAAGTCTTGCTGCCTGATACTTTTTACTAGTAAACCTACTTAATATAAAATATTTTCATTGTTCAAAAAACTATTATCCATTATCTAATAGTATGATATTTTAATGGTTTTGTCAACAAACTTGCCAATCCAAAAAAAGACATTTAGGTAATATTACCTAAATGCCTTTATATTATTTAATAAGCACCATTTTAAAGATTCTTTTTTCCCAAAACCTGCCTTTTCCTTGGTTATTTCATAAGGATTTTTACCGTTTCTAATAAGCTCTTCTAAGGGTTTTAAGTACTTTCTTTCTTCTTCAGATAAGGCATGAGTTGCTAATTCTAAAAGATAATTACCTATTTCTAATAGGGTTTTCCCTTTATATTTGGCCTGTAATCCTTTTTCAAACAAATCTTTTTTTGCTTTTACTATCTCTTCCTCTGAAATATCTTCTACAAATTTGTATAGTTTTTCTAAATTAGACTCATTGTAAAAGAGTCCCTTTATTAAGGCTACTGCAGAAAAGTTCAGTGGATAAGGTACTGAATCCATCATCCTTATTTCAATATACTTTTTAGTTCTTACATCGGGAAATACCATGGTCAAAACATGCTCTAGCATTTCAATGGAATATTTATCTGGATCAAATATTTCCCTAACTAGTTTATTCCCTGTAGGATAGGTTTTTTCTCCATCAAATACAAAGATTGGGGGTGTATTTAATATATATTCTGCATATTTACCATATCCAAAACCCTCAATGAAGCTCCCCCTTGCCATTCCGCACCTATCATCATCACAGTTTGCCCATATAAAGCTTCTCAAGCTATGTTTTTGCCAAATACCCCCCTCAAAATAATAGCCATTGTCATAAAGGGCATATAGTACTGGAGATAGACCATTGGCAATTTTAAACTTTTTAATGTAGTCTTCTTCCGATTCATAATCAACGGTAATCTGTAAGGAAGCTGTCCCCTTCATCATATTGTGGGCATGGCTTCCTCTTGTTTTGAAGTATTCAAACATATAATCATATCTTTGTTTAGGGATTATCTTTATATCTTCAATTTTAGATACAGGATGATATCCAAGGGTTATAAGGGTCTGATTTTTCTTTTCCAGTATGGGAATAAGGTCCCTTAAAAAACTAAAATATTCCTTCTCCAAATCCTTTATATTTTTTTCAGGCCCAATACTCAGCTCTATTTGGCTGCCTGGTTCTAAACTGATAATTTTGTTTCCCTTATAAAGACCTAATATATTTTCCCCTTCATAGATACCCGTCCATCCCTTTTCTTCTAACTCCTTTAAGGTTTCACCAACCCCACCCTTTCCATAATAGGAAATGGTCTCTAAGGTATCTTGGTCTATTACAAAATGTTCAAGTTCTATACCAATTTTAAAATCTTCCCTTTTCTTTTCCTGTCTTTTAAAATAGTCAACAAATATTTCTATCTGCCTTTCATAATTCAATATGTTTCACCTCTTTTGAAATACTAATGAAGGAAGCTAGTATATGTAAATACTGGTTTATATAGTATTAGCCTTACTGGCTATATCTAAACACCTTATACTTACCCATTTGGATAAAGAATAATCAATTATTAGATATTTCTATTTTCTGCTTCTTTTAATAAATCTACATCATCAATTAGGCAGAGATACTCCACCTTACTGATATATGTATTATACAAGTAAATAATCTCTTATTCCAATTTAAAAGAAAAATATTTAATGGTATAATAAAGTTAATTTCATGGTTTAGAAGGTGATAGGATGAATATACTGGTAGTTGACGATGAAAGGCTTATAGTGAAGGGAATCAAGGGTAGTCTGGAAGTACAAGGTTACAAGGTTTATGCAGCCTATACAGGAAGTGAAGCCCTTGATATAATAAATAATGAAAAAATTGACTTTATAATACTAGACCTTATGCTTCCAGACATTGATGGTATGATGCTGTGTAAAAAAATAAGGGAAAAGTATGATACTCCTATTTTGATGCTTACAGCTAAGGCTGGGGATTATGATAAAATACTAGGCTTTGAATTAGGTGCTGATGATTACATGACCAAGCCCTTTAATGTATTGGAGCTACTGGCAAGAATAAAGGCCATAAGTAGGAGGTATGAAGCTAAAAAAAATGTTTCAAATTTAGAATTTGACCACTTGGTTATTAACTACGAAGAAAGGAAGGTCTATGTCAGGGGAAGGGAAGTAAAGCTTACCCAGAAAGAGTTTGATATGCTTTATTTGATGGCTAAAAGTCCAGGCAGGGTCTTTACCAGGGAAGAAATATACAATTACATATGGAAGGAAGATGCTGTAGATGTCAGAACCATTGATGTCCATATCAAAAATTTAAGGGAAAAAATTGAAGAAGATATAAAAAAGCCTAAATATATTATGACTAAATGGGGAGTTGGTTACTATTTCAATAAAGGCTAAAATGCTCATAATTTACAGTCTTATAATCCTCCTTGCCTTTTCCGTATTTAGTGTAATCATGTTAAATAACTATAAAAATACCCAAGTAAGAAATACAGAAATAAGGCTGTTTCAAACTGCCAATGTAGTAGCTGAAACCTATAAGGGAAATAGGGAGCAAATGATATTTACAAGAATGATGGTAAGAAACTACGCCATGCAAGCCAATGCAAGAATACTAATTATAGACTCTCAGGGAGAAGTTTTAATTGATAATTTTAATGATTACATTGGCACTAAAATAGACAATGAAGAAATAAGAAGTAGTCTAAAGGGTAATTCAAGTTCTAATTTGTACAAGCTTGAAAATAAGGAAGTTCTGCAGCTTTCTGTCCCTATAATATTAAATGAGTCTGGTACAGATAAAATAATAGGTGCAGTCCTTCTATCCTATGATATGAAAAAGATAAATGATAGTGTAAGTGAGTTAAGAAAAGATGTGATTAAAGTAGGATCATTAGGCCTTTTGCTTTCCTTATTGTTAACCATCCTTGCCACCCACAATTTAACCAAGCCCTTAAAGGACTTAACAGTAGGGGTGGATAAAATATCAAAGGGTGAGCTAGGTTATGTAATTGAAAGGAAGACTAGGGACGAGTTTGGCAGGCTAGTAGATACCTTTAATAGGATGAGCAGTACATTAAGCAAAATAGAAAAAAATAGAAAAAATTATATAAACACCATATCCCATGAATTAAAAACCCCCTTAACCTCTATAAAGGTCCTAATTGAATCCCTATCTATTGGGGATTGGCATATAGACAAATATAAGGAATATTTACAGGATATATATGGGGAAGCTGAAAGAATGGAAAGACTAGTAAATTTCCTCATGGAATCTATTAAGCTTGAAGAAAGGGTTTTTAATATAAAAGAGGAAGATATTAGTCAAATACTTGAGGATACAATAAAGCTCATTCTACCCTATGCTAATCAAAATAAGGTTCATGTAAAATATACAGCTGATAAAAATATAATAGTTAAATGTGATAGGGATAGGGTTAAGGAGATGGTCTTTAATTTACTAGATAATGCCATTAAATATAGGGATCCAAATAAGGAAAGATCTTTTGTAAACATTAGCCTAAAAAAAGAAAACAACAGGGCACTCCTTACAGTGGAAGATAATGGTATTGGTATAGATGAAGCAAATATTAAAAATATATTTAATAGGGGCTTTAGGGTGCTAGAAGGCCAATTTCATGGTAATATAGAAGGCTATGGCATAGGGCTAACTGTAGTTAAAAAAATAGTAGACCAACATGGCTGGAGTATTTATGTGAAAAGCACCTTAAATAAAGGTAGTATATTTAAGGTTGAAATACCTCTGTAGTTTCATAAATTTTTTTCCTATTTTTCATAATTTCTTAATACTTCTTTATATTCTTTTAATAATTTTTTTGTATAATGGTAGCAAATAAGGAAAGGATGTGATTGTATGAAAAAGACAATAATTTTTTTACTGGTAGCTTTATTAGCCTTTAGTATAATAGGCTGTGCTAAAAAGGATTCTAATCCAAATGAGGATACAGATATAATTAATGAAGAAGAAAACAATAATGAAAATGAAGGCGAAGAAAAGGAAGATGAAATTGTAGATCCTTCTCCAAATACTGAAGAAGTAGAAGTAGTTTTATATTTTGCCAATAAAAAGTATATAGAAACTGGTGATGAAAGCTATGAAAAACTTGTAGCTGAAAAAAGAACCATAGAGTATGGCAATCTTCCATTAGAAGAGGCCATAGTAAAAGAACTTATTAAGGGGCCAGAATCTGATGAACTAAGTACTTCCATACCTGATACTGCTAAATTACTTGGTGTGGAAACAGCCAATGGTACATGCTTTGTAAACTTTGCTCAGGAAGGCCTATATGGTGGATCCCTGCAGGAAGATTTCACCATAGCCCAAATAGTAAATAGCTTACTGGAATTAGATAATGTAGAAAGGGTACAGTTTTTAATAAACGGGGAAAAGGCCGAATCCTTAATGGGTCACTTCTCCATAATGGAAGCTTTTGAGGAACCCCTATATATAGAATAAAAAACAGGCTTTAAGCCTGTTTTTTATTCTTCATCATAAAGATCCAAAAAAGAGTATTTTTTATCACCCTTTTTCCATCCTAGAATACAGTCCATATTCACATTTTCAGCAGCTCTAAATATGGATATATCTACGTTTTCAAAGGTCTCCTTAAGCTTTGATATTAGCTCCTTAATTTCATACCTTTTATTGCCTATTTTCTTAGCTGCTACCATACAGGCACAGTTTAAGGGCATTATGCCAGCATAGTTTATGAATTTTATAATATATTCTTCTTCTATAAGATACATAGGCCTTATAAGCTCCATGCCTTCAAAGTTATCTGATTTTAGCTTTGGCATCATGGTTTTAAAGTTACCTGAATACAATAAATTAAGCATGGTAGTTTCTATTACATCATTAAAATGATGGCCAAGGGCTAATTTATTACAACCTAATTCCTGTGCCTTTGAATATAAGGCTCCCCTTCTCATCCTTGCACACATATAGCAAGGATAATCTCCTGCAATCCTATTTGCCACTTCAAATATGTCAGATTCAAATATGTGAACAGGTATATTTAAATACTGGCAATTTTCTACTAAAAGCTGTTTTATATCTGGATGATAGCCTGGATCCATAGCTATAAATTCCAGTTGAAAATTTGCATTGCCATGGCGGTGTAATTCCTGAAATAGCTTAGCCATTAAAAGGCTATCCTTGCCACCAGATATGGCTACAGCAATCTTATCCCCATCTTGTATAAGCTCATACTCCTTTATGGCTTTTACAAACTTGCTCCACAAATGTTTTCTATATCTCTTTATGATACTTCTTTCTATTTCAGCCAAAGGCTTTCTATCCTCATCTGGAATTATTATTTCACAACCTTTTCCAGCTAGTTCATTTACCTTATCTTCCACTTTTATCACTCCATATTTGTAGTCTTTTATTATTATAACATCATTATTTAAAAAATAAAATAAAGACCTTTTTCTCCTCTATAATATAGTAGGGCAGTTGTCTATTTTATTTTTTATGATTCCAAATAACAAAGGCATATAGATCAAGAAAGGCTCTTTAGACTCTGAATTTGTGAAATATAGTGAAGCCTTTTCTTTATCTAATATGCCTTTGTAGTATTTATCATTCTTATGAATATAAAAGATAAGGAAACTATTCCCTTGTCACATTATATTAAGTAATACAAAGCCATAACTACAATAAGTATCGTAGGAGTGATGTATTTATTTTTTACCCTGTTCTTTAAATATTTTTCCAAAACCATAGCCAATAGAAACATGGCTGAAACCAGCAATATGTTATTTTCACTTTTCCCTATGGAAGAAGACATAAACAACAAATAATCAAATTTTAATACCCATACTCCTATGGCCATGGCAAAATAGAAGGATGTTGCAAATAGGCTTAATAAATTGTTAAAGTTTATTTTGTACATTCTTGCAAGGATTATAAGAGCTAGTATTGCTCCTACTACTCCTCCTAAAAGGGAAAGGTTGTAATGGGATAGGCTTAGTATGGACAGTAGCTTTCCCTTAAAGGGCTTAAAATTCCAAAATACATACCCTAATCTTGCCCCTATAAATCCAATTATTAACAGAGTCAAATACATATCCTGTATTTTTGATTTATCCATTTTATATTCCTTAGCTAATAAGCTAGATAGAATATAGGCTAAAACACCTGAAATAATTGCAAAAGCCATAAAATAAGATATATTTATGGATTTATAGGAAAAAAAGGATATATTATTCATTTCCCCTTATACCCTCTAACACTTGATTCATTTGAGCATATGTCATCATACCTGGTACACCTCCAAGTAAAATACCTTCCTTATCTACAAAATATGAAGTTGGAAAGGCACTTACTAAATAGGTAATGGCTACTTCACCTTTTTCATCCAATACTACAGGGAATTTATATCCTCCCTCTTTAATATATTTGTCTACTAAGGCCTTCTCCTCCATTACATTTACAGCCAATACTACTAAATCATCATTTTCCTCATTTAGCCTATCAAGGTCTGGCATTTCTATATCACAGTATTTACACCAGGTTGCCCAGAAGTTTATTAAAACATATTTGCCTCTAAAGTCAGACAGGGAAACTTCTTCTCCATCTAGGTTCACAAGGGTAAAATCTGGTGCCAATTCACCTATGGCAATATCTGGCTCTATGGATTCAGTGTCCTCTTCTTCTACAATTTCTTCAACCTTTTCCTCATTTTTGTCTACATTATTTGATATGCTACTTTCTGAAGGAATATCTTCCTTCTTATCCTTGGAAGAAGTAAAATAAAATAAGCCTGCTACCAATTCAATGGCAACTAATATTATTATTAAAATCCTCTTATTCATACTATCTCTCCTTCTTATAGTAGTAGTCTACTTATGTCTATAACCCTGTTGAAAAATACTAATAAGCCAAATATAACCATTATTAGTCCACCTATTTTAGGTAGGTATATCATTAGTTTATGGGCTTTTTCCATAAACTTTACAAAGGCATTGATAAATAAGGCTGTTAATATAAAGGGTATTGCCATTCCTATGGAATAGATTAAAAGTAGTACTGCCCCTTGGGATACTGTATTGGCTGCTGAAGCATACATGAGTATAGAGGCTAATACTGGTCCAAAGCATGGGGTCCATCCCGCTGCAAAAGCCATACCCATTAATATTGAAGTAAACCAATTGGTAGTTTTCTTTGGCAACCTTGATCTTCTTTCTACATTTAAAAATTTAAGTCTTAAAAGTCCCATCATATTTAAGCCAAATAGTATTATCAAAATTCCACTAACCTTATAAAATATATCTCTGTTCCTTATGAAAATCCTACCTAAGAAGCTGGCAGAAGTTCCCATTATCATAAATATGATGGTAAAACCTATAACAAATCCAAAGGTTCTTCTTAAGGCTAGTAGTCTTCTTTCTTTGATTTCACTTTCCATGGTAGTTCCTGTCATATACATTATGTATACTGGTATCATGGGAAGAATACAAGGTGAAAAAAAGGATAAAAATCCTGCCCCAAAGGCTATAGGCATAGAAACATTTGTAAGTGCCATATGCAACCCTCCTATTAATACATTCTATACCCCCATACCCTATAATTATACCCACTTTTTTCTTTATAAACAAAAGTAACCGTGAATTTTATTCACGGTTACAATTAAGCCACTAATAAGAGGCTCAAGGCCATCACTGCCATTCCTCCTATTAATCCATAAATGGCAATATGGTGCTCCCCATATTTTTCAGCTGTAGGCAATAGCTCATCTAAGGATATGTATACCATTATACCTGCTACAGCAGCAAATACAATTCCAAAGACAGCATCATTAATAAAGTTAATTAAAACTGTATATCCTACCAAAGCCCCTAAAGGCTCTGAAAGACCTGAAAGAAAGGAATGTAAAAAGGCTTCTTTCCTACTTCCTGTTGCATAATATATAGGCACCGATACGGCTACCCCTTCTGGAATATTATGTATGGCTATGGCAATTGCAATACTTATACCTAAGGCTGGATCCTGTAATGTACTTATAAAAGTTGCCAAACCTTCTGGAAAGTTATGGATAGCTATAGCCAAGGCTGAAAAAAGACCCATTCTCTTAAGGGCATTAGAATTTTCTTCCTTTGCTACACCTTCTATTTCTTCTATATCCCGCCATTCATGGGGATTGTCCCCTTCAGGAATTACTTTATCAATTATTCCCATTATAATTATGCCTGCAAAAAATGCTATTACTGTATACCAATAGCCCTTTTGTGCACCATATGCTAATTCCAATGAATCCCTGGCTTTAGAAAATATTTCTATAAAGGAAACATATATCATTACACCTGCTGAAAATCCCAGTGTAGCAGATAAAAATTTTTCATTAGTTCTTTTAGTAAAAAAAGCTATAATACTTCCTATGCCTGTTGATAAACCTGCAAACAGGGTTAGTAAAAAAGCTAAAGCTACATTGTTCATTTTAGTCACCACCTTTTTAGCTATTCTAATAAGTATTAATATTAACAAGCTTATTAATATATACCCTTTATTTGCCTTTGTAATTTATAAGTTTTTCACAAAAATAGACTGGGTAAGGTCCACCCAGTCTATTATAAACCAAATATTTAATTTTTGGTCCTTTTAATTTATAATACAACTCCTCCATCAACACTAAGTACAGTTCCAGTAATAAAACTGGCCTCATCTGAAGCCAAAAATAGATATGCATTTGCTACCTCCTCTGGGGTACCTAATCTGCCTAATAAAGCCTTTTCTTTCATCATATTCAATACCTTTTCTGGTATTTTCTTAACCATATCTGTTGAAATAAATCCTGGTGCTACAGCATTTACTCTAATATTTTCCCTTCCTAGTTCCTTTGCCCAGGTTTTGGTCATTCCTATTACGCCCCATTTAGATGCAGCATAGTTTGTCTGTCCAAAATTACCATATAGGCCTACTACACTGGCAGCATTGAGAATTACACCACTTTGTCTTTCTGCCATATGTTTTGCTATTACCTGACCACAGTTAAAGGTCCCCTTTAAATTGATATCTATTACCTTGTCCCACTGTTCTTCTTTCATCTTCAATAGGGTTGCATCCATGGTTATTCCTGCATTATTTATTAATATATCTATTTTATCAAATTCTTCTATTACCCTATTTGTAGCCTCCTCTATTTGCTTTCTATCTGTAACATCAACTTCATAAGCCTTACCTATACCCCCTATTTCTTTGATTTCTTCAATTACTTTCTCTGCATCAGTTAAATTTACATCCCAGATTATTACCTTTGCTCCTTCTTTGGCAAACCTAATTGCAGTAGCCTTTCCTATACCACTACTACCACCTGTTATAACAGCTACCTTATCAATTAGCCTCACTATAATCCCCCCACTTTATGGTTGTTGCTGCCCAAGTATATCCTGTTCCAGCTCCTAACATCACTACTAAATCCCCATCTTTTATCCTATTTAACTTTTGGCCTTGAACAATACTTATAAAGGCATCAGCAGATTGACAATGGCCATATTCTTCAAGGACAAAAGAATTTTCCTCTGTTAAATTAAATTTATCTAGGATATTTAATAAGATGGATCTTTTCATAAATATAGGTGCTATAAAATCTATGTCTTCAACCTTATAACCACTTTTTTCAACAGATTTAGCAATTACAGTAATGAAGTTATTAAAGGTTATAGGATCAAGTCTTTCTTTCATAGATTGGTAATCCCTTACATCCAACATTATTGGACTATTGTCAACTAACTTAAAATCAATTATATTGTTTCCTATGTTATAGACTGCTACATCTTCAGCAAAACTTCCATCTGTTATCATATGGGTCTCCAATATTACATTTTTTCTATAGCCTTTCTGTAACAATGCTGCAGCTGCTCCATCACCAAAGTTAAACATAAATCTTGAACTTTGGTTTTCATAATTAACTAAGTAAGTTTCTTTAGATGAAGATACTAAAAGTACATTATTTATATCTGGATTGTTTAACATTAAGCTTTTCAATATCTGCAAAGAAATGACTCCTGCAGAACATAGAGAATGTATTTCAAAAGCATTGGCATTTTTTGCACCAATTTCATACTGAATCTTAGCTGCCATATTCATTAAATAGTAGTCCTTGTACTCACTACCACAATATACTACTAGGTCTAGATCTAAAGGATCAAAGTTCTTCAATATTTTTTTACATGCCTTAATAGCCATATCAGACACTAGTTCTTCTTTTGCCGCCTTATGTTTTTGTTTTATCCCAAATTTGTTTTCTATTACATCCTGGGGTATACCAGTTTTTTGGGAGATTATATGACTATCCTCAATTCCTTCTGGTACATAAATCTGGATATCTCTAATGCCAACAATCTTACTATGTGTCATCATATAGCCCCCTTATTAATCTATTTTTCCATATAGCTCTTTTACCTTTGACAGTTCAATTTTACCTACATTATTTTTTGGTATCTCATCTACAAATTCAATATATTTAGGTACCTTATAACTAGCTAATAGCTCTTTCAACTTTGATATGATCTCATCCTCTGTAATGAACATATTAGGCTTTAATGATATTACTGCCTTGCCTACTTCTCCCCATTTTTCATCTGGCACGCTAATTACGCAAACTTCATGAACTTGTGGAATACTGTAAATAGCTTTCTCTACCTCAGCAGGAAATACGTTTTCTCCACCACTTATGAACATGTTTTTCTTCCTATCTACAATATAATAAAATCCATCTTCATCTTTCATTGCCATATCACCACTATGAACCCATCCATCTACTAGTGTCTTTTTAGTCTCTTCTTCATTATTCCAGTATCCAGAAAATATTTGTGGTCCACTCCAGATTAATTCTCCAATTTCACCTTCTTTTACTTCATTTCCATTTTCATCTACTATTTTTACCCCTGTAAAATACATGGGCTTTCCAACTGAAGCATGTTTTTCCCTCATATCATCAAAGGTCATAAATTCAGCTGGTGCAGATAGGTTGTTTGGACCTGCTTCTGTCATTCCATAACCTAATATAAATCTAACGCCTTTTTGCCAAAACTTTTCCATTATATTAATTGGAGTAGGTGCTGCTCCTGCCATTACCCATCTTAAAGAAGAAAAATCTGTTTTATCAAATTCAGGCAGGTCAGCCATCATCCTATATATGGTAGCTGCACCAAAGGAAAAAGTAGTCCTTTCTTTTTCTATTACCTCTAGTGAAAGCTTAGGATCAAACTGCTCATTTATAATAATCCTGCCTCCAACATGAAGTAAAGGTAGGGTTAATAGATTCCAGCCTCCAGTATGGAATAAGGGAAGTAATATATGAGCACTGTCCATATGGGAAAGGCCCCATGTAATAATTTCATTTACTGAATTAAATAACATAGCCCTATGGGATATCATAGCACCTTTAGGTATTCCAGTAGTACCACCTGTATGGATTATTAAATGTATATCCTCTAAGTCCAGATCCTGGCAGGAAGCAGGTGAATTATCCTTATATTCCATAATGTTTTCATAATCCATATCCTTAGTACTCTTTGGTCCTTTTAAGTCATCCCTAAGAACTACATAATAATCCACCTTGCAGTTATTCTTTATCTCATTAACTTTTTCCTCAAAGACATCTTCATAAATTAACACCTTAGGTGTCTCATTATTTATTAATTGGCATAATTCTTTTCCAGATAGTCTTATGTTATAAGGAGCAAAAATTGTTCCAGTTTTTCCAGTAGCATAATATCCATCTATTAATTCCACCCTATTTCTAGACAGATATGCTACCCTATCACCTTTTTTGATTCCCATTTCATTAACCATATAGTTGGCAAGTATATTTGCTCTATTATCTAGATCTTTAAAGGTATACCTTAAGTTATTATCTAAATCGTAAACTGCCTCTTTGTTTGGAGATATTCTCTGTCTAAAATATGAATAATTTCCTACCCAACCGTAACCCATTATATCTCCTCCTCTACAAGATTGCTATTTAACCTTTTTAATAAATAGGCCATATTTTCAGCCATATGTTCCACTATTCCAATTCCTTCCTTATCATTTTCACCATTAATTTGGCCACCTGCTCCAGCCACTCCTACATTCCAGTAATGGGAACCTACAACAATACAATCATTGACTGTAGCCCATAATAAAAGTTGAGAAAAAGCAAAAGTATGTCCTGTTCTTCTAGCTACTGTAATTGGAGCTACCACTTTTCTTGAAAAAGCGGTACCCTTCCAGTCATAACTATTTTCTCCTTCCTTAAACATTTCATTTGTAACCCACCTACATAAAAAGCCTGCCCTATCTAATAAGCTTTTTAGCTTAGGAGTAATTGAAGCATGGTACACTGGAGAGGCAAGTATTATTCCATCTGCCTCTGTCATCTTTTGAAATATTTCCTGAAAATCATCCTTTATGGCACATTCTCTTTCCCTTACACAAGCATAGCAGCCTGTACATTCAGAAATATTTTTATCCCTAAGGGATATAAATTCTGTTTCAATACCTTCCTTTTCCAAAACATCTAAGGCTAATTTTGTAAAATATTCTGTATTACCTCCCTTTCTTGGACTACCACAAATAGCTATAACCTTCATATGATCCCCCTCCTGTTTTGATGTTGGGACAACCTATTGTAATTAGCAATAGGTTGCCCTCTCTGTTTTTTTATAAATCTATTACCATTTTAACCCTTTCATCTAGGTCTTCACCAGTAGCTCCCTTGGTGAAAAAGGATACTACAACAGTTACCAATATGGCAGCTGTAATTACATTTACATACCATGGCATACCGCCAGGCCAACTGAAGCCCCTTCTCTCCAAAATCAATGAAACTACATTTAATATTAATGAAACTACTAAGCCACTAAAGACACCTTCACTAGTAGCCCTATCCCATAATAGGCCTATTATAAATACAGGGAAAGTAGCAGACATTAACGTTCCCCATCCAAAGGATCCTAAAATGGCTACCATGCTGTCACTTGTCAGTGAGAATATTATAGACAATATTCCAATAACAAATATGAAAATTCTAGAAGTATTTATTTGTTTTTCTGATGATATTTTGAAACCTAAAGCACTTGGTAAATCTCTAGCTATGATATTGGCAGATAAGGTTAAAAACATACTAGCTGTAGACATGGCAGCAGCTAATATGGCCGCATAAACAAACAGTTGTGCATATAATCCTAAGTGGTCAGCAAAGGCAAATATTGCAGTATCCGGATTTGCCAAGGGAGGTATTAAACCCTTTGCCACTAAATACATAGCACCATAAGCAACAACTACAGCCATAAATCCTACTATCATATGAGAAATTGATGCATACAATCCTAATCTTGGCATGTCCCTTGGATCTTTCAAGGCATACATCCTAGTTAACACTTGTGGTTGGCCAACAGTACCAAGGATTGGTATTAACATCCAAGTTGCAGCCACTGAACCAGGCATTATACCCCAGGCATCTAAAAAGCCAGCATTAAACTCTTTAACTATCTCACCATCTGTAACAGTACCTGCAGTAGCCACTGCATCTAATACTGAGCCAAAGCCACCAGTGGTAGTAAAAAATGCTATAATTATTATGATACCTGCTACTACCATAACTAAACCCTGAAAGGCTTGGGTCAAAACTCCGCCTACTTCTCCACTTAATGCCGTATATAATATTAAAATTCCAAATATTACAAACCCTGCTACCATAGGACTTAATCCTAGTAGATGTGAAAACAATTCAGAGCCTGCTTTGATCTGAGAAGCTAAATATGCTATACTTCCAATAAAGATAATTGTTGACATTATTATTTTTATTCCTCTATGATTGTTGTATCTTAAATCCGCAATATCCCCTAAACTTGCAACTGTACCAACTTCTGCCATAGCCCTAACCTTTTTACCTAAAATAATATATGCCATTGCAAATGCTGCAGAGGACAACATCCAATAAGTCATAGGATTTCCTGTTGAATAAAGGATACCAGGAATTCCAACTAGTGCAAAAGCGCTAGCTACGGCAGCCATAGATGAAAGACCAACTATAAAAGGACCAAAGAGTCCAGTACTTCCAAAATATGACTCAGCAGTAGTTGCTTTTTTCTTGGCCCACCAACCAATAAGGAATGAGACTACTATCATGCCAAAGGAAAATAGGGTAATTAAAAATTTTGCACCGCTAGACATTTAGCTGACCTCCTTTTTTTGGTTTACTTCTTCTAAGCTCCTCTTAAAATTATCCCAGTCTTCATCTGACAACCATAAATCCTTGAATAATACAAATCCTACATTTAAAGTAAGCATGCCACCAATCCAGTAAGTCAGTACTGTCCATGCAAAGGAAGGATGAAAACCTAAAATTGTAAAGCTAGGCATAGATTGGCCAAATATCCTTGAATGGTAGTCAGATAAAATAAAACTTGCTGCCCAAAGTATAGCCCAAATTAAAAGTGGGTAAATAAAGAATTTTTTGTCCAAAGTACCCTTTTTTGCTGCACCAAGCATCATATGGATCAGCATAAGTACTACTCCTAGTACCATTCCTACAATGTGGTGACCTGTCCAGCCACATATGGTAAAAATTACCCATAGGACTGTTGCCAGGATGACCATAGATGTGGTCTTTCCCTTAAAATTCATATAAACCCCCCCTGTTTATTATAAATATGAAACATGAATCACCTTTCATGTTTATAGTAGCATGAAAACATTTTCATGTCAATATCAATTTTGATTTTTCTGAAAATTAATTAAAAAAGATGGTTTTCTTACTTTAGGAGAAAACCATCTTTTTTATATACAAAATTTTATCTAAACATCCCAAACTTTAATAATTTCATAATATCCTCAATAACTTCATCTGGCACAGGCTTATCATTAAATATTATCCATTTTAATCCTACAAAATTCGTAATACCAATTAGACAATAAGCTAGGGTTTCTGGATCTAAATCAGCTATTTCGTTATTATTTTGGGCTGCTTTAATCCTTTTCATATATCTACCAGCAAAGTTGTCGTAGTAATCTTTAAATAGCTCTTTATCTACAAACTGAGATTCCCAGATTATCTTATATAAGCCTATATGTTTTCTTGCAAAATCAAAGAAAACCCTAAAGCCTATTTTTTCTTCCTCATACCTACTCTTGCAATCCTTAGTTGCAATGGCTATTTCCTTTCTGATAGTATAGCTTAGATCTTCAAGTAAGTATTTAAAAATACTCTTTTTATCTTTAAAATATATATATACTGTTCCAGGTGCTACTTGAGCTTTTTGAGCAATGTCCATTATAGAAGTATTATAATAGCCTTTTTCACTAAACAATTCTTCAGCAGCCTTACATATTTTATCCATAGTCTCTTGGCCTCTAGATGTTTTGGGTATATTTACATCACTCAACTATTACACTCCTTATTCAAAATTATGGTTTGTTAAAAAATAAATTTATTGATTAATTATAACAAATCATCTTATCTTGTTCAATGATTCCCTTATACTTAACTACCTAACTAACAAATTAGGCAGTGTATAATATTCACTGGCAGCTGATATTATGCTATATTTTCCTATCCTAGTGTATAGACCAGCCAGTTTTTCATTGTACATATACAGGCCTGTTATAGTTCCAAACTCCTCTTTACAAACACCTTCATCTGTAAAGACTACAAATTCTCTAGTATAGGGTGTTACAAACTCCTGATAAATGTAATCTTTGTTCCATACCTTCTCCAGCCTTTCCTTCCATTCTTCAGGGCTTAAGTCCCTGCCTGCAAATACCCCTCTTGATGCATTTAAATCGTAGGGCTTCATTATATATTTATCCTTATTTTTTAGCACATCTTCAAATATTTTTTCATCCCCTTTGAAGAGACCAGTGTAGGGAATATGCTTCCTTACAAACTCCCTTTCTTCTCCATTTAATAGTTCAAGAGTATCCTCATCATGGAGTATCTTAAATATTATTTTATTATGTACAACTTGAGACTTTAAGGAACCAATTGTGCACATGGCCCTATTTTTATAAGCTTAAATAAAGTCTGGTATTTGTTCTGCCTTTTCTATTAGTTCAAAGGTAACTATCCTTCTATATACCAGGTCAATTTTATAATCTTTAAAATACAATCCTCCATCCTTATATGCTAAGTCCCTAGGATCAGCTATTATGCAATTATATCCATTTCTCTCATAGGCCATTTTAAACTCTATAAATTCATTTGTTGTCCCACTTTCTGTAAAGTCCACTATGGCCACATTTGGCTTAGGGTTCTCTGGGTTAAATCCCCTATAAATAGATATACTTTCCCTTACCCAGCTATCAAATAGTTCAAATAAAGTAAAAGTATATTTTTTGCTAAAATCCTTCATGGCCTTAGTTTCAAGTAAAATTTCTGCCAGTGTGTTGTCCTCATTCATGGCAGAGGAGCCATCAGTATTCAATTCACAAAACTTAAAATTATCCTTCCCTCCATAAAAAATGTCAAACCTGCCAATGGGAACATTTATATCATATCCATTATCAACAAGTATTAGTTCTTCCATTAGCTTAGGAAAATTAAATTTTTTTCTAAAAGCTGGGTCTTCTACATATCTATTGGTAACCTTGTTGGCAATAGATATTATCATATCACCTATTTTCTTAAAATTTTCTACATCTTCTTCTGTAAAAAACATTGGATGATAAAGAAAGGGAATTGGTTCTCCCTTATACTGGGCTTTAGAGTTTTTAACTTTCTCTACAGTTTTCTTATAGTCCTCATAATATGCTTGTGGATTTTCCTTAACTAAATTAATATATTCTCTGTTTATATCTAAGGAGTTCATAAAATCACCTCACTATATAGTTTACCTTACTTTCGCATATAAAAGTATTTATACCCAAAAATTTTTTAAAAATTTAATAGGCACATATTATATATACCAATCTTTTCAATAATACTTACAAAAAAACTGTGGATTAATAGTCCACAGTTATGAAGCTTTTCTATTTTGTCATACCCGTATATTGTACCATATTTTTACATGCCATAAGTTATAGTCTATTTGCCTGTATCCATTACTTTTATATATACTTTTCTATTTCTGGGTCCATCAAATTCACAGAAATAAACTCCCTGCCAGGTTCCAAGCTTGAGTT
>JAAYFE010000135.1 GCA_012728365.1 Tissierellia bacterium | reverse complement strand
TGTATTGGATGTGAAGCCTGTGTGGAAGTATGTCCTACAGGTGCAATAAAAGCAGAAGAGAGAAATAAGGGAAAAATTATATGGAATAGGAGGTTTATAATGGTTAAATGTAGTGTTTGTGGAAAAGAATATATAAAAGAAAGCGTATTGAAGGTTATAAATAGAAAATTAAATACAGAACAAGAACCAATTTGTGAAAGCTGTAGAAGGAAGGCTATTGCAAGTAAATTTAAAGATTCATTTCAGGATGTGGTAAAATAAATCTATTGTAATAAATCTACTAAGTGGGAGAAAAAAGTTCTCCCACTTATAATTTTGCTATTTTTCCTTTCTTCCCTTAAGCTTTAGCTTACCCTCTTACCTGCTATTAGTTAACTCAATTTAATTAGGGCTTATATATTGTTGACAAGGCTTTTTGATCTTTTTAAGCTTGAATACTACAAATTTTAACACTGGGCAGGCTAAATCTTTAAAAGTACTGTAGGAGAATAGATATTATTAGATATAAGTGTTATAATATGTAAAAAAGGCAGGTGGTGCCAGTGGGTAGGAAGGCAGGTCTTATTTTAACACTATTGATTATGGTATCCTTATTTTTTAATATAGTAAGCCTTGTAAATATAACCAATATTAGCTTTGACAAGGAATCCATTGAAAGTAGCTATAATGAATTGTTGGCTGAAATTAAAATTGTAAAAGAAAGGCTGGATGAGCTTTCAAGGGAAAATGAAGAATTAAGGCTAAATACATATTATCTTCAGGATATAACTGATGCAAACAACAGGCTTATTAAAGAGCAGGTAAGGCTTATGGAACTAAAAAATGATTGGAGATTTCTAAGGGAAAATGAAGTATTACCTATTTATGATGGAAATGTAGATACCTATGACAGGGAGATTGTATTTTATATTTCATTTCCCAAAACCCTAACATTAGATGAAAAACTAAAGGTAATTTGTTCTAAATTATCCCAATATTGCTTCAATGGTTTACCAATAGAATTTGAGGGAATAGAGAATATAGAGGGTAAAAGGGTTGCTACCATTAACTTAAGGGAAGCTCCTTTAAATGAAGAAATAATAAGCTTGGAAGAAATAATTAGACCTACATGGGCCACAACCTATTTCCAGGGTTCCACTGGAGGTCTTTTGACCTATATAAATCTAGTGGAAACATTTTTACAAAGGGATTATAGGGGAGAGTGGATTGATGGAGTACACTTTCTATATGAAGGAAATGAAATTGACTTTGAGCATGTGACAGGATTAAAAGAAATAATTTACAGGTGATGTGTATGGAATATGGAGTTAAAACTACAAAAACTCAAGAGTTTATAGATATTACAAATTTAATTAATGAAGAGATAAAAAGGCAAAATGTACAGGAGGGTATAGCAGTAGTATTTGTACCCCACACAACTGCAGCAGTTACAATTAATGAAAATACAGACCCTGATGTGACAATAGATATAATAGGGGCCTTAAATAAGGTCTTCCTGGTGGAGGGAGATTATCGCCACTATGAAGGTAATTCCCATGCCCATATAAAGGCTTCTTTAATGGGATCTTCTTGTACTTTAATTATTGAAAAAGGAAAACTCAAGCTTGGAACCTGGCAGGGAGTTTATTTCTGTGAATTTGATGGACCCAGAAATAGAAAAGTATATATAAAAGTAATGGATACAGGCAAATAGACTATAACTTATGGCATGTAAAAATATGGTACAATATCCGGG
>JAAYFE010000134.1 GCA_012728365.1 Tissierellia bacterium | reverse complement strand
ATCAAGGGCCCGCCTTAGCGGGGCGTAGCCTTTACCCTTGATGAAGGTAAATATTAATGTAAAATCAGACAAGGCCAAAATAAAATACTATGATATTGAAAGTATTAGTGAGTTTTTGTCCAAAATTAAGGGGTCAATCCGGCTTTTAAAAATAATTACTTTTTTATTAATACAAAAATGACTTAATATCAAATTTTATATTATGAAAGGATGAACTTATATGATTTGTAAAATATGCTCAAAATCATTAAGAACTGATGACTACATAGAACATTTAAAAATCCAACATCCAGAAGAATACAAATCATTTATAGAACAAATTATTGCATTAAATAATTTAGAAGAAACTATTAGTGATATTGTTTCTTATTTAAATATTACTCAAGAAATTACATCTAATGATTTAAGTATTTTGAAGGAAGAAAATCCTGATTATTTAGTAAAACCATTAAGTATAAAAACCTGGAAACCTAAGGATTTCAAATTAGAAACTACTACTATATGGAGTTTCAAACAAAGGGGAAGTTGGGCAACACATAATGGAAAATATAGAGGTAATTGGTCACCTTACATTCCACGTAATTTGATACTAAGATATTCTCAAGAAAATGATATAGTTCTTGACCCATTTTTAGGTAGCGGAACTACTTTGATAGAAACTAAGCTATTAAAAAGACATGGTATTGGAGTTGATATAAATCCTAATGCAATAAGAATTTCTAAACATAATTTAAAATTCAATCTAAACAATGAATATGAACCCAAGATTTATAATTCAGATGCAAGGAACTTAGACTTTTTAAAAGATAATAGCATAGATTTAATATGTGCACATCCGCCGTATGCAAATATAATTCAATATAGTGAAGATATTGAAGGTGATCTATCGTTATTAGATATAGATGAATTTTTAGAAGAAATATATAAAGTAGCTATAGAATTATATAGAGTCCTTAAACCAAATAAGTATTGTGCAGTTCTAATTGGAGATACCAGAAAAAATAAGCACATAGTACCACTTGGCTTCAGAGTCATGGAAGTCTTTTTAAAAGCTGGATTTGTATTAAAAGAAAACATAATAAAAGAACAACATAACTGTCTTACAACAGGATTTTGGTATCAAAAAAGCATTAAGTATAACTTCCTACTCATTTCACATGAATATTTATTTGTCTTCCGAAAGCCATAAATTTACAGTTTATGAAATTCAAAAAAATTTTTTTAGCTTGAAAATGTTATTTAAAGAACGAATAGAAAGATTTCTTGAAAAATTTTGATATAGTAAAGAGACTATAGCATAAATGCAAAGCTATTTTAAAGCTATAGTCTCCTTTCCTATCAGAGGTTCAATAAAATACACATTCTCATTATGAATTATTTTCAATAAGTTAAATTTTGATACATAAATTTAATTTAAAACTTAAACAAAGACCTTAAATTTCCAAGTAATTAAATCCTATTCTTGCCAGTAAAAAATTATTTATAGTCTCAATAGATAATTATTTTAATCTCTGAATAATGCCTATTCATCTCTTTTTTATTTTTAATATCTTATACCAGACTCACTTTCATCTGACATTTTACGAAAAGTTTAAATTTTATTTATTAGCCTTCAAATAAAATTAATAGGATAGATTATATATCACAAAGAATAATTTAACTATCAGTCGACAATCTCTATTATTAAAACTATAATGAAGTTTCTTTACCTATATTTTAATTTCTTTACTGGTATAATAAAAAATGGCCTAGTAATCACATATGTATATAATTATAATTTAGTTAGTCCAAATATCCATTTAACCCAGCTTATTATAGATTGAGAACGCCTGTCAAACGTATCCTCAGATTTTATATTATACAGATTACAACGCTTCATAATTTCTACAACCT
>JAAYFE010000133.1 GCA_012728365.1 Tissierellia bacterium | reverse complement strand
TATTTAAAAATTTATATTAATATCCTCTAGCAGACATCTTGTTAAATCCTAGCTCATTAGTAGCTCCTGTTATGGCTTGAAGTTCAACGGTGATACTTCCATCTTCTTTCAAGCTTCCATCGAATCCTCCAGCAATAGTATCTACATATTCTAGACTTCCTATTACCTTATCCATTGGAGGTAGCTCTATTATTTCATTAGCATTTCCACCAGTTACTACAGCATTTGCTAATGGATCAGCGTCAGCTAAGGATTGGCTTGAACCGTCTCTACCAGCATACTCGTCTGTAATAATTACAGTCTTGATACCTTTTTGCTCTATCTTCTTGCAGTTCATGATTAAGTCTGTATCTGGGTTTCCAAATCCTTCTTGGGATATTATTACTCCATCTAATCCTAAATATTCTGCTAGTTTAGCAGTCCAGTTTGATGATCTTTCTTTATCTGCTAAATACACATTTTCATTTGTTATTATAACTCCAACAAAGTTTAATTCTTTGCCATGTTTAGCATATAGATCTTCAACTACTGGATTATTTAGGTGGTGATAAGTTGTGTTCTTGTCACAAGCAGACACACAGTTACCACTTATTATAGCTCCATCCATTATTTCTGTTGGATATAAGATTGTTGGAACTATTTGTTTTGCGTCTACCCCATATACATAAGTGTCATGAAGTAATCCTTGGGACTGAAGCATTTGAACATATGCTACCTTTGGTAAATCTGGATACTGGTTTAGTTGCTCTAGTAGTGGTAATGTTTCAAATACTTCTACCTTATCTGGTGTAACATTTCTTGCAGCTTCTGCTAAATACTTAGCAGCCTTAAGGCCTGCAAATCTTACTGATCTTTCATGATCGTGTTGTTTTAGACCATCTACTGGTTGGCAGATTAATACAACATTGTTTAATTTTGAGAATGGTGTATATTCTGCTCCTGGACCAGTCATGTCAATTATACCTTCTTGGAAACCTACAATCTTACCTGTTGTAACTACAGCACATCCTTTTAGTGCATAAGTCTTTCCACTTCCAACAGTTTCAACTTTTCCTAGTACTCCAGGGAAGATTTCGCCTGGACCCTCAACCTTAACCCTTGGCTCAATTACATCCTTAACAGGTGTGATTCTTACACTTTCGCCAGGTCTTGCAATTTCTACGTCTACTTCTTTTAAGTTCTCATCTTCCTTAATTAAGGAAATTAATTCTTCTTTATTTACATACAGTACGCCATTTTCAATTTTGGTTTCTTCACCAAATTGAACGTCACTAATATTTACGTGACCTAATTCAAGACGCATGTCTTCACCTCCCCTAATTATTAAAGAGTATCTATCTTAATTCCAAATTCCCGAAGGAATTTGGAATTAAGTTCATAAGCAAATTTATTATATATATTTTTTAACCATTTCTTCCACTGCTTCTGCAGTTGCTGCAGATTCTGCTAACCTTTCTACTTCTTCACCATCTTTATAGATGATTATAGCTGGTAAGCCTAATACTTTTTGTTTTATGGCTAATCTCCTTGCCTTTGTTATATCAAGTGATGTGAATTTTACTTTATCTCCATACTTTTCTTCTAAGGCATGAATGTGTGGCATCAATGCTTTACATGGTTCACATGTTGGTCCCCAGAAATCTACTAGTACTGGACCTTCTGCCTTTAGTACTTCTTCTTCAAAATTCTCTTTGTTTAATTCTATCATCTTGACCCCTCCCATATATTATTCATCAAAGTTTTCTTCTATATACTTCTCAGCTTGAATAGCTGCTATAGCTCCATCTCCTGTTGCTGTTACCACCTGTCTTAAGGATTTTGCCCTAACATCTCCTGCAGCAAATACTCCAGGTATATTTGTCTTCATATCTTGGTCTGTTACAATATAACCATTTTCCATGTCAATTATACCTTCAAATAGTTCTGTATTTGGCAAGAATCCTATGAACACGAAAATACCAAAGGTGCCATCTTCTTCATTTGCTACAATTTCTGTAAGCTCGCCTGTCTTGACATTTTCAACTACCATTGATTCAACAATTCCGTCACCTTTAATTTCCTTTACTACACTATCCCACATGAAATGCATTTTTTCATTTGCAAAGGCCTTTTCTTGAATGGATTTTGCCGCTCTTAGTTCATCTCTTCTATGTATTATAGTAACCTTTCTTGCAAATTTTGTTAGATACATTCCTTCTTCAACTGCTGTATCTCCACCACCTACTACAAACACTTCCATATCTTCAAAGAATGCCGCATCACATGTAGCACAGTAGGATACTCCCCTACCTGTAAATTCAGCTTCACCTGGGCAGCCTATCTTTCTTGGTTGAGCTCCAGTAGCAATGATTACAGCCTTAGCTTTATATTCTCCATTGCTTCCCTTTAATACTTTTATTTTTCCTTCTAGATCTACTTCCTTGATCTCGTCAATTTTCATTTCTGCACCGAATTCTTCTGCCTGTTCAACCATTCTTTTAATCAGTGATGGTCCTGATGCATTTTCTATAGAGCCTGGATAGTTAGCTACTTCATCAGTTGTTACTATTTGTCCACCCATTTTTTCCTTTTCAAGTATTAGTGTTTTAAGTCTTGATCTTGAAGCATATAGCCCTGCTGCCAGTCCTGCTGGTCCTCCACCAATGATTATAACATCATAGATACCTGACATTCTTGCTCCTCCTTTTTATCTAATTGTTGGATCCTTACAAATTCAATTGGAAAATATTGTATATGAATCTTCACTATGTATTATAATACAATAATTTTGCCCTTAAGCAAATATTATTTTCACACTACATAGTATATTGTACCCAATAAATCTTTCAATAAAAGATAGTTTTATTATAGACAATACCAAATTTAAGCATAAAAATAGAGCAGAAGGTATCTTAACTGCCTTCTACTCTGTCCTTAGCCTGAGAGTTTCTCCTATATAATATAGGATTGCTCCTTCGGCGCATACGCTCTTCAGAGTTTAGTCAGAATACGGTCCTTTTGCCTGAGAGTATCATCATAAACGGCAAGTCTATGACTTATTCCTTCGGCGCCAGCTAAACTGGTCTCTCCCGCATTCGTCATCCTACCTATATGAATTTGTTATATTCTTAACGCTCACGCAAGTATCATTATAATATATAATCTTAAAAAAGACAACAGGTATTTTAAAATTTTTATTTTTTGTTTTTTAAGCCATCTAATACATAAAGAGCAATATTTAGTGAGTGGTCAGAAACCCTCTCTAAATTGCTTAGCAAGTCTAAGAACAGTACTCCTGAATGTATATTACAAGTTTGTTTATTTAACCTATCTATATGATTGCTTCTGTACTCTTTCTCTAACTCATCAATTTCCTCTTCTAATTTTACTACATTTCTAGCCTTATCAAAATCTGTTTCTCTATAAGATTCAACAGCATATTTAAAAACTTCAAGAGATTTATTTGTTATAATATTCATTTCTTCTATTGCAGTATCACTAAAGGGAAGATTATCCCTAATAATTTCTTGAGCTAATTCAGCTATATTTTCTGAATGGTCTCCTACCCTTTCAATATCATTTACCACATTTATTAATTCAGTAATCTTAGAATGCTGTTCACCTGTTAAGGGTTCTTTTGACAATTGAATTAAATATTCTACGATACCAGTTTCTAATTTATTAATAACGACTTCCTGATTCAATACTTCTTCAATTAATTTTTCATTCTTCTCTATAAATGCTCTACATGCTAATTCTAAATTATTTTTAACTATTTGTGCCATTCTAGTAACTTCCTTTATGGCTTGACCTATAGCTATAGATGGAGTTTCTAGAATTCTTGCATCTAAATACTTTAGCCTTATTTCTTCTGCTTCTTCTACTTCACCAGGCACTAATTTAGTGGCCATCTTAACCAATAAATTTGCAAATGGTAGTTGAATAACTACATTAACTAAGTTAAACAAGGTATGGGCATTGGCAATTTGTCTTTGCACATCGAAGGGTGTAAGCCTTGTTACTATTGCTTCTATAGGATACCTCAATCCAAACATAAATATTATTGTTCCTATTAGGTTAAACATAAAATGGACAACTGCAGCTCTTTTTGCAGTTTTATTTGTTCCTATACTTGAAATTAATGCTGTTGTAGTGGTTCCAATATTGTCTCCAAATAGTATAGGAAAAGCAATTTGCATATCCACCAGGCCTTGAGAAGCCAATGCTTGCAATAATCCAATGGAAGCACTACTACTTTGCAGTATAGTAGTCAATCCTAAACCAACCAATATACCTAAAACTGGATCTCTTAAGCCAGACAGTATACTTGTAAAGACTGGATTATTAGCCAATGGCTTAAGACCTCCACTCATCATATCCATGCCAATAAATAGGATACCAAATCCTATAAGTACTTCAGCTACGCTTTTTAGCCTTTTATTTGAAGCCACAAGGTAAATTGCTACCCCTAAAGCTACTGCAAAAGGAGCTATATCTGTAAGATTAAATGCAATTAACTGAGCAGTAACTGTTGTACCTATATTTGCACCCATTATAACACCTGCTGCTTGAGGCAAGGTCATCAGTCCAGCATTTACAAAACCTACTACCATTACAGTGGTGGCACTACTACTTTGAATAATAGCTGTAACTACTGCACCTACAATTACTCCCATAAGCCTATTATTAGTAAGTAATTCTATCAGCCTTTTTAACCTTTCTCCGGCTGCTTTTTCGAGGCCCGTCCCCATAATGTTCATGCCATAGAGGAAAAGCCCTAAACCTCCTAGTACTGGTAATGCTATATCCATTTGTACCCTCCTTAAAAATAATAAATTTATAAAAAAATAATATTAATCATCCTAAGTTTGGGAAGTTTAATTGTCTCAAGGCCTCAAAGAGAATAATATTTACAGAATTAGCAAGATTTAAAGACCTTCCTAAATCCTTCCTCATGGGTATTTTTATAGTCCTATCTTGATATTTTTGCAGTATATAATCTGGTAAACCTTTAGTTTCTCTGCCAAATACTATGAAACAATCATCTTCATATTTAACATCGGTATAGAATTTTTCTGCTTTAGTTGTGGCAAAATAAAAGGTCTTATTATTGTATTTGTTTACAAGTTCTTGAAAGTTTTCATAGTAATGAATATCTACTAATGGCCAATAATCAAGGCCTGCTCTTTTTAAATACTTATCCTCCACAGAAAAACCAAGGGGTTTTACCAGATGGAGGCTTGAATAGGTTAAGGCACATGTTCTAGCAATATTGCCTGTATTTTGTGGTATTTCAGGTTCTACTAAAACTATATTTATAGCCATAAACAGCTCTCCTTTAATTCTTTAAAATATATTTCTCTATTACCTTAGCTACTCCATCATTATCATTAGTATCAGCTATAATATGGGCATGTTCCTTAGCAATCTTATCGCCATTTTCCATGGCAACTGCTAAACCAGCAACCTTAAACATAGAAATATCATTTTCATTGTCTCCCATGGCTATAATCTGATCCTTATCTATATTTAACATTTGTGCTAGTAATTTAAGAGCTTTACCCTTAGATGTTCCTTCATTCATTACCTCTAAATTGTTATGCCAAGATTTTGATACACTTATTCCCTTCATTTCTTCCAATTTTCGCCTTAAATATTGTAGTTTTTCACTATTATCATCAACAAACACTAATTTATAATAGGTAGAATTAGCATCTATTATTTCCATAGGATCAGTAAATCCAATAAGATCTATTCCTTGCTTTACAAAGTTTTCTTGATAATATTTATAATATTTTACAAAATCATCATTTCCTTTGTAATAAAATGTAGATAAATCATAAAAATGATAGTATGCATTATTGTCTTCTGCTAATTCAATAATTTTTCTAAGTATATCCTTATTAATTGGGCTTTTATGCAGTATTTCATTTTCTTTGCAATTAGAAATAATAGCTCCATTACAGGCTATAATGGGACTTTTTAAACCTATTAAGTTTCTATAATATAGTGCAGATAAATATATTCTTCCAGTTGATAGTACAATATTTATTCCCTTATCTATAGCTTTATTTATAGCATTTCTGGTTCTTTCTGATATACTGTCATGACTATTTAATAATGTGCCATCCATATCTATTGCTACTAACTTGTACTTCACAGCCTTCCTCCTACTCTAATCACAAAATCTAATATACCATAAAAAATCAATAAGTCAACAAAATTTTATCAATCTTTATATCGGCTATTTTCTAGCTTCAATAACCAGGCCTTTAGCTCAATTCCTCCACCAAATCCAGTTAGTTGTCCATTAGAACCTATTACCCTATGACAGGGCACAACTATAAGAACTGGGTTTTTATTTAAGGCATTCCCTACAGCCCTATAGGCTTTTGGATTTCCTATAGCCTCTGCAATATCCTTATAGGTTCTAGTTTCCCCATAGGGGATCTTAAGAAGCTCCTTCCAAACCTTCATCTGAAAAGGAGTGCCTTTTAAATCCAAGGAAAGGGTAAAGTTCCTTCTTTTCCCTTCAAGATATTCTACTACTTCTTTATGATAGTCATACTCATCAACACCTACCCTTACAACTTGTCCATATTTTCTTTCTAAATTATCATCTTCATCTAATAAATTAAGGTATACTATACCCTTTTCTGAAAAACATATAATCATTTCCCCAATAGGACTTTCAAAGTTATAATACTTTACATTCATTAGACCAACCTTCCTTCGCCAGTCTCCACTGCTCCACAGCTAACTTCCTCACAGTTGGATTTAAGTTGGAATTGGGTTTTGATACAACTATATTAAACCATTTAATAGCATTTTCTACCTCTCCCAATCTCCTATTAAGCTCACCTATTAAGTAGGCTAATTTGAATTCATCCATATTGGAACCCAATAAATCTTCCTTGTAGTAGGCTTCTTCGTATAGTTTCCTTGCAATATTAAGAAATCTTCTTTCTTCATCTTTATCCTCTTTTAATCTATAAAGCCAAGCAGTATTTAAGGCTATAGAGCCTAAGTATAATTTACTTTCTTCCAGTAGTTGCCCTACGTATAGGGCAAGCTTACAAGTATCTATAGCCTCATCTAAGGTTCTTATACCTCCATAGCTTCTTTTTCTCCACTTAGAGGATACTTCCTTCAAAATTTTTTCTTTTTCCCAACCATAAACAAAATCAAACTTCTCTTCAGTAGCTGCATATCCACAGTTTGGACATACAAATACTATATATTTAATTGGATTTTCTCCCTGATAATGTGGCATGAAATCTTTATCCTGCTTTATCAAACGCAAAGCTTTAGTTCTTACTTGCTTTGTGAAAAATTTAGTACTACAAAGTGGACAATTAACATTTTTATCATATAATTGCTCCATTGTTACCAGTACTCCTTCCTTATTATTTATCTTCCTATTTTATATATATAGTTTTTCTCCTTATAATAATCGTTACTAATAACTTCTTTATCCACAACAATACCATTTTTTATTATATATCTGTAAGTCTTAACCTTATAACCATCCCTTCCTTCTTGTACCAGTATCTTTTCTCCTGCTTTTAAATTTTCATCAACTATAAGCTCTTCTTTTGCTTTAATAGTTTCTATTAACTCAGACTCTATTTTAACAGTATAATCTCTAAGACTTGTATCGCCATATACATATACAAAAACCCTATTGTCCTTTACTTCTGTAGCTATATATATGGGAAAATCAAAATCATTTCTAAATTTTAGGTCTAATAAGTTTTCAGCCACTGCTGCATCCCGACCTAAATCAACGTATTTAGGTGGTATAGAATGGGGAGACCTTTCTAAAATTGTAACTCCTGCCATTAACAAAGCATTATATAAAGTAGTAGAAGTTTGGCACACCCCTCCTCCTACTCCAGATGTATATTGGCCTCCAACTATTACAGTAGCACCCCTATAACCAAATTCTTCTCGTATGGGACCAGTAGTCTCATTGAAGGACATGCTCTGTCCCGGTAAGAGAATTTTCCCATTTATACTTTCAGCAGAAAGCCTAATATTTTCAATTCTACCTGGAGAACTTCCTAAAAAAGAGGTTGAATACTCTCCTATTACTCCATTTATTCTGGATAATAAACTCTTAGACACCTTTGGTATTTTACTTTCAACAGGAATCTCTATTGTATTAGCCTTTAATAAGTTTTCTTCAATCATATTAATAAGCTTTTCTTCATTAACAACTTTTCCAACTACTTCATCAGTAATATGAATATTGCCATTATTAAAGTGAAACTCAGCATCCTTTGCTTCTACATTTATTTCAGCAGATGCTTTTGCTACAATTTGTACTATTCTATCCTTATTATATACAAACTTTAAATCTATTTTAACCCCTTTATATTTAGCAATTAATATATCCAATAGCCTCTTAAATATATTTCCTTCTCTTCCAACAGCATAGGCTTTATTTACTGCTTCTTCATATAGAAATTCAAAGCCCATGTCCTTATAGGAAAAATAAAAGTCCATATCATTATATACAAGTTTCATATTTCTCTTTTTCATATTATCTTTTTTATCTTTTAGGAGCTTTAAGGCCTCTTTATCTGTCAGTTTTGATACGTCAATCTCATCTATTTTGATTCCATCATATATCAAGTTAGAATTTAAAGTCTTAAGTAAAAGGTATAGACCCAATAAAATTATAAGGCACAATACCAATATGGCTGCTTTAAAGATATATTTTTTATTAACTACCCCTTTCATTTTAGCCCCCACTTAACTTTTTACTATAATATTATTCTTATAAACTAGGCCCTATTACAGATGAAGGGATAGTTAATAAAATTTACAATTTATATTCCTTAATCCTCAGAATGCTTCTTGTAATAAAGGCAATAGTCTGTTAAAGGACACTCTTCACACAAGGGCTTTCTAGCCTTACAAATCCTTCTGCCATGAAATATTAATAAGTGATGGGCCTTGCTCCACATATTCTTGTCTATTATTTCCATCAGGTCTCTTTCTGTGTCAGATACATTATCACTATTGGCTAATCCTATTCTGTTGGATACCCTAAATACATGGGTGTCAACTGCAATAGCATCCTTACCAAAGGCATTACTTAAAACTACATTAGCAGTTTTTCTACCTACTCCAGGAAGTTCCATAAGTTCTTCCCGTGTGTCAGGAACTTTACTCTTATATTTTTCCACAAGTATTTTACATGTAGCCAGTATATTTTTGCTTTTATTTCTGTAAAAGCCAATGCTCTTAATTTTTTCCCTTAGCTCTTCCTCTGTTAGTTTTAAAAAATCCTCTGGAGTCTTATACTTTTTAAACAGCTTTTCTGTAACTTTATTTACTTGAACATCTGTTGTCTGGGCAGAAAGTATTGTAGCTATTAATAGTTCAAAGGGATTTGAAAAATTAAGTTCTGATTTAGCATCTGGGTAGGTTTTTAAAAGTATGCCTATTACTTCTTTTGTTTCCTCCTTATTTAATCTTTCTTTCATTTTATCACCTACAGTATCTCTATATTATAATCTAGTATTTCAACCCTACTATCTCCATCAATAAATTCAATTATTCTATATATTATTTGATTTGCAAAAACAGCATCATTAGTAACACAGGCAAAGCCAATAATTGAAGTTTTCCAGCTATCGTTTAAGCCAACTTCTGCAACTGATACCTTAAATTTAGACTGTATTTTTCCTATTATACTTTTTACAATTTGTCTTTTTTCCTTTAAAGAATTTGACTCAAATATCATGATCTTTACTTCACATGTTCCAACTCTCACAAGCTCACCTCAACAATGATAAATATTGCCGTCAATTCCAATTATCTATTATAACAAAAGAAAATTCCACTTAAAACCTATTTTTATATATTGTATTACTTAGTTCCAATTTAGCCACAAAAAAAGGACAAAGTTCCCTTATACTCTTCTGGCATAGGTGGAATAAAAAATGGCAAAAAACAGAATAATGGATATATTGAATATGGTCTTGAACATGACATTACCTGTAATCATGCCATCAAGTATATCTATCCCATAGGCTAGGGGCAGGCAAGCAAATGGGGAATTTGTTTTGAAATACATAGGCTTTGTAATAGGAAGAGTCCCGTCGATAGGTCTCATACAAGGTCCATAGCCACATTTATTGATAAGGACCTGATACAGTATGATAAGATATGAGTAGCTGCAGGAACTTTTAATTCCGTTTTAAGCTTACTCCAATATTTTAACAAAAATAATAAAAGGAACCACAATAAATAAAAATAAATACTGCCACAAGATTTGCCTGTATCTTGTGGCTTGTTTCTTATACTAGGGAAATACATAATGCAAAATTACAGCTTAGTTTTGAAATAAGAATCTTGGCTAATTTTGTGGATTGTAAAACTATATCTGCATATTATTTAAAGAGGGATATTTTTCTAAAAATACTTTATTAACATCCCTATCACCACCTCACATTTATCATAAGCTAGGCCCCAAGGCGATAGTCAATAGCTATTGGTAAAAAAATAAAAATGGTCACAATGTACCAGGTGCTTTTCCCCGTTAGTCCTTATATTCTCTGGTACCAGGCAGCTTGAAACCTGCTTTTTTCAGCTTATCCTTTGCAAAATTAAAAGCTACTCATAAGGCAAGTGATAGGGGCTGTGTATCTACAAGGTCAACAACTATTACTCTTTAGATTTTTGGGATAACATATAAAAACCACGGTTTTCATAAGGAGGAAAACCGTGGTTTTGTCTATGACAAAGTCCTCTTTTTTTATAATAATCTCATTTCCTCTCCAACTTTCTTAAAGGCCTCTACAGCTCTGTCTAATTGTTCTTTAGTATGACCTGCAGTAACCATACATCTTACTCTACCTGTTCCTTTTGGTACAGTTGGATATACAATACCGGAAACAAATACTCCATTTTCTAATAGCTTTCTACTAAATTCCATTGTTTTTGCTTCATCTCCAATTATAACTGGTGTAATTGGAGTTTCACTATTTCCTGTATTAAATCCTAAAGTTCCTAATTTTTCTTTAAAGTATCTAGCATTATCCCATAGTTTATCAGTATATTCTGTAGATTCCATAAGCATTTTAATAGCTTCCATTATAGCGCCTACAGCAGCAGGTGGTAATGATGTACTGAAAAGTACTGGTCTTGCCCTATGGCTTAGCCACTCATACATTGTTTTAGAACCTGCTACATATCCTCCAATTACTCCTATAGCTTTTGATAAAGTACCAATGGAGAAATCAACCCTTCCATGTAGATTAAAGTGGTCCACAGTACCCCTTCCACTTTCACCTAGAACTCCTGAACCGTGGGCATCATCTACATAAGTCATAGCTTCATATTTTTCAGCTAATTCAACTATTTCAGGAAGTTTTGCAATGTCTCCATCCATACTAAATACTCCATCTGTGATTATAAGAACATTTTTATATTTAGCCCTATTTTCCTTAAGTATTTCCTCTAAATGATCCATATCTGAATGCCTATATATTTTTCTATCTGACTTACTTAATCTTGAACCATCTATTATAGATGCATGGTTTAATTCATCAGAAATAATTAAATCTCCTGCTTCAGTAATAGCTTGAATAGTTCCTGCATTACAGTTAAAACCTGATTGATATAAAAATACTGCTTCTTCTCTTTTAAATTCAGCTAATAATTCTTCTAACTCTTCATGAAGTGACATATTTCCTACTATTGTTCTAACAGCCCCAGCACCAGCCCCATATTTTTCAACTGCTTCTATGGCAGCTTTCTTTAATCTTGGATGGTTGGCAAAGCCCAGATAGTTATTTGAACTTAAATTTATAACATTTTTACCATTTAAAACTATTTCTGCTTCATTAGGACCTTCTAATATAGGAAGTTGTCTATAAACTCCTTGGTTTTTAAGCTCTTCTATCTTTTCCTTCAAAAAATTTAGCTCATGTACATTAGACATTGCTTTTCCCTCCTCATTATTAAACTAATTATAATATACCATATCTTTTATGAATTGGAATATATTTGTGAAAAAAATGTTTATCCTTTAAGTTTGTTTATTGCCCATAGAGCGTATTCCTTAACCAAAGGGCTTGAATATTCTAATAAAGGCAATAAAAGTTTTATATTATCCTTATCCTTAGTATTTACTAAAGCTATAATTGCATTCCTTTTTAATATATTTTTTCCCCTCCAGCTTCCAGCCATTTTTCCATAAAGCCCCTTAAACTCCTTATTTGATATATACAATAATTTTTCTAGATCTACATAGCCTTTCGTATCCCAAGGTATAAATTCCTCATGGTTTGGTCTTAGGACACCCTTGTTTTTAGGACATACTGTTTGGCAGGTATCACAGCCATATATTTTACATCCCATTTTTTCCCTTAAATCATAGGGAATATTATCTTTTGTTTGGGTTAAGTAGGATATGCACTTCTTTGGATTAACCCTAAAGGGCCCTTCCAATGCTCCAGTAGGGCAAGCTTTAATACATAGATTACAATCACCACACTCACTTTCCTTAGGGCTGGAATACTTATCAATATCTAAATCTGTTAATATATAACCAATAAATATGAAGGAACCATATTTTTCATTAATAATTAAACAATTTTTACCATAATAGCCTATGCCAGATTTTCTTGCTATTTCCCTGTCAATAAGGGGACCTGTATCTACATAGTATTGATAATTAAAATTAGTCACCTTCTTAATTTCCTCTATTAAACCTTCCATTCTACTTTTCAATACAATATGATAGTCTATACCCCATGTAGATTTGGATAGTATACCCTTTAGTTTGTAATCTGGCCTTTCTTTATAATCATTGTTATAGGATATTCCTATTGTAATAATAGATTTACACTGGGGAAATGTAGCTTTTGGATTTAATCTTTTTTCAAGATCTGTTTCTTCAAATTCAGTTTGTCTATTTAAGTTTTTTCTTTCTATCATATACTCCCTTAAATTTTCAAGTGGTTCACAATCTGTAAAACCTATTATGTCTATATTTAATTTTTTTGATTTATCTATAATATATTGCCTAATGTTCATCATAGATCCCTTTCAAAATTTGAATTTCTTTTTTATAACCCTCCAGCTCATTTGGAGTTTCTAAATAGAAAGGTAATTTTCTTAATGCAGGATGGTTTATTATATTCTTAATAGCCTTAAGGCCTATGGTTCCTTCTCCTATTTTGGCATGCCTATCCTTATTTGTCCCTAATTCCATCATACTATCATTAAGATGTATAGCCTTTAATCTATCTAATCCTATAATATAGTCAAATTCCTCTAGTACTTTATCTAGGTCATTTACTATATCATATCCTGCAGCATATACATGGCAGATATCAAGACAAACTCCAATTAATTCATGGTATTTTACCCTATCGATAATAGCTTTAATTTCTTGAAAATTTCTTCCTATTTCTGTACCTTTTCCCGACATAGTTTCAAGTAAAATCATTGTGTTTTCATTTCCTGATATTATTTCATTTAAGGCATCAGCTATTCTTTCTATACCATACTCTACCCCTTTTCCTACATGGTTTCCTGGGTGAAAGTTAAAATATGGCACCGAAATATTATTTAACATTTCATAATCTTCTTTTAGTATGCCCTTACTCATACCATATATTCTTTCCTTATGAGAAGCTAAATTTAATATATATGGTGCATGGGCAAGTATGGGCCCGAAATCATTTTCCCTTAATATTTTTTGCATTTTTTCAACATCTTCCATATCCAAGGCCTTATTGGAAGAGCCTCTTGGATTTCTGCTAAAAAACTGATATACATTAGCTCCAATACTTACTGCAGTTTTAGCCATATTTTCATATCCCTTTGAAATTGATAAGTGGCACCCTATATACATTAAATCATCCTTTCTTATATAAAAGCTATTTCCTTAGCAAAATTTCTAATAGTTTTAGTACACCCTAATTAATATAATCATTATATTAATAATCCTTCTTAATTTTCTTACTTTAGATTTAACAGATATAAATTATATACCAAGTCTTTAAAATATGATATAATTTCTCTAGCAAGATGTAAAGGAGCATAAATATGTTTAACTTAAAGAGAAAGGCTTTTAAAAATTTTGACTTTATACTATTTACAACTGTACTCTTGCTCTTTATATATGGAATTATAATGATCAGATCTGCAACTTTATCCTTTGAAAATGACCGATATGTCAGGGTCCAGACTATTTCTACAATATTGGGATTTATTAGTATATTAATTTTAGTTTTAATGGATTATCAAATAATAGGAAAGCTTTATATTCCCATTTATATAGTAAGTATACTACTACTGGTGGCTGTAGTACTATTTGGTACTGGTGAAGAACAATGGGGTGCCAACAGCTGGCTTTATATTGGAAGTTTTGGCTTCCAACCTTCTGAAATATGTAAGGTCGGTATCATAATATTTTTAGCAAAATTAATTGAAAATAATAAAAGCAAGATAAACGAACCTTCTACTATTTTAAAGATACTAGCTTCATGTGGGCTACCCATACTTCTAATACTAATGCAACCAGATTTAGGAACAGCCATAGTTTTTGTATTCTTTATAGTAGCTATGCTCTTTGCTGCTGGACTTAATTTAAGATACTTTGGTTATGCTTTTTTAGCTGGAATTGCAAGCTTACCTGTTATTTGGTTAAAGCTTGATGACTATCAGAAAAAAAGAATATTTTCCTTCTTAAATCCTGAAAGTGACCTATCTGGTTCAGGTTATCAAGCAATGCAATCTAAAATAGCCATAGGCTCAGGCAAAATTTTTGGAAGAGGTTTATTTGAAGGTGTGCAGACCCAATATAACTATATACCTGAAAAACAAACAGACTTTATATTTGCTGTAGTTGGAGAAGAGTTAGGTTTAATTGGTGGATTGGCTTTAATAATACTCTATTTTATACTACTATATAGGCTCATAAAGCTAGCAAAAAATAGTAAGGATATCTTTGGTTCCATGGTCCTGGTAGGCTTTGCTGCCATGTTTTTATTCCATATATGGGAAAATATTGGAATGACCATTGGTCTAATGCCTATAACAGGTATACCCTTGCCTTTTATGAGCTATGGAGGTACCTTCCAACTAGTAAATCTATTATGTATTGGCATTGCCTTGAGTATCAGTGTTCATAAGGAAGGATTAAATTTTTAGCTGCAGCTTGCAGCTATTTTATTTTTAATAGTATCTTGCATTACAAGGTAGCATAATATATAATATAGTTAAATATAAGTGAAAGGAAATGCCTATGAACATTCAATTTAAAAAAGGTGTATTGGAACTTTGTGTCCTATCCCTTTTAAACAGACAAGACTGTTATGGATATGAACTTGTTGAACATATATCAAAATATATAAACATTTCTGAAGGCACCATATACCCCCTTCTGCGTAGATTTAGAAAGGATGGGTATGTTACTACCTATTTGCAGGAATCTCCAGAAGGACCACCTAGAAAATATTACAAGATAACCGATGAAGGAAGGAAGGCATTTGAAAATTTGTTGGAAGAATGGGAGGCTTTTATAATTGGAGTCAATAGAATTATAAGGGGTGAGTAAGATGAATAGGGATGAATTTATAAAAGTTTTAAAGGAAGAACTTAAGGATCTTCCACCAGCTGAAGTTGAAGATATACTATATGACTATGAAGAACATTTTGAAGTAGGCTTATCTAAGAGAAAAACGGAAGAGGAAATTGCAAAGGAATTGGGCAATCCAAGGACAATTGCTAAATCCTATAAAGTAAATTATAAAATAAATAATGCTGAAAAGAATCCTTCTACTAAAAACATATTTTCTGCCATTCTTGCAGCAGTTTCTCTAGGCTTTTTCAATTTAGTTTTTGTACTAGGTCCTTTTATTGGATTAGTAGGTCTATTAATAGGAATCTATGGCATGGGATTTGGATTATCTATAACTGGTATTGGTCTATTTTTCGGAACTTTTTTAAAGCCATTTTTCCCTAATTATATAGGCTTAAATCTACATCCCATAACTTCAATATCCTTTGGAATTGGCTTCTTTGCTTTAGGCCTTTTAATACTTACAGGATGTTTCTACCTTACAAAATACCTCTATCAAGTTACTATCAGGTATTTAAGGTGGAATATAAATCTTATTACTAAATAGGGGGTATTGTAATGAAGATTAAAAAAATAGTTGTCATACTATTTGGAATCATGTTAATTGCCTTTGGCATTGGGCTGTTGAGCTTAAAACATTATGGATTTAGCAATAAGTCAAATAATTTAAATATAAATTTCAGTTTTGCTATTAGTGATTTTGTAAAAAGTTTTAAGGATGTTACTTCAGATTATGTTGAAAAAAATATAGATGAAGAAAAAATAGAAAATATAGATGGGATTAATACCCTTGACATTGATGTATCCTTTTCAAATGTAAATATAATAGCTGAAAATAGAGATGATGTTAAAATTCACTATCATGGATATATTAAAGCTAACTTCATACCTAAATTAAAGACTAAGACATCTAATAGTACCCTTTATATCAAGCTGGAAAAGGGTTCTGACAAATCCTATAATACTGAAACTGTAGATGTTAAACTTGATATCTATGTACCTAAATCCTATGAAAAAAGCATAAAGGCAAATACTTCCTTTGGAAATATTAATATTTCTAATTTGAATCTTTCACATTTAAAGCTTATTACCAGCTTTGGAAATATAGAAATTCGTAATTTAAAAGGAGATGTGGAAGCTGATACTAGCTATGGAAACATAGTTATACAAAATCTATCTGGAGACTTAACTGCTTCAACTAGCTTTGGAAATATAGATTTGGAATACCAGGACTTTGATTACAATATAAAAGCCGATTCAAGCTTTGGGGATATTAAACTAGCCTTGCCCAAAAATTCACAGTTTAAAATTGAGGCAGAGTGCTCCCTTGGAGATATAGATATAGATTTTCCAGTTAAAATTACTAAAAATGAAAGGGATAAAATATCTGGAACTGTTGGAAGTAGTAGCAATAGTATAGACCTTGAAACAAGTTCAGGGGATATAAAGGTTATTAGTAGGTAAGTTTGTACAAAGTCAAAAGAGTGAAATAGTAGTTAAAGGACCATTAAAAGCAGAACAAAACTTGAAAATTTTGAATACATGTATAATCTCCTCAAAAATAATTATCCTTTCTTTGATGTAAATAAAGATTAAAGGATATTGAAGAGCTAGCTAATTAGGTAGAAAATACTCCCCCAGTATATACAGTATAAATTACTATAAATAATAAAACCCACTTTTAATGTGGGTTTTATTATTACTTAAGCATTGAGCTTATAAACCATATGTTCTTGTTGTAGCCTGAAATGTGGTCTTCAAATTCATTAACTACAACAAAGTCTCCCTCTTCATCTGCTTCATTTCTAATTTCAAGGGCTAATTCTTTCATCTTAGTTATGTCATTTAATAGAATTTCAAGTACTTCTTTTTCATTGAAATCTTTTGGTTCTACTTCTTCTACTGATGCTTTTTCTAGATAATCTGCTACCCTAGATAATGGCATTTTTCCTTTCATCTTAAGTAATTCAGCTACAGCATCATATTTTTCAAATAGATCATCATATAATTCTTCAGTTAAATCATGTAGTTCTTGAAAATGGATACCTACTACATTCCAGTGCAAGTTGTGGAATTTAACATTTAATACCGCTAAGTTTGATAAGTACTCATTCATTTTATCAAAGTATTTCATTTTATCTCCTCCTTCTTTATTGTTTCTATACCCATTATATATTATAATAATCTTTAGGTAAAGGAACAAATTAGTTAGAACAAATATATTCGTAGAGGTGAAGAATGAGTAAATTTACAAGTGGTTTTGAAATTATACATGAATTTATAGGCCTAAAATGGGTTCCAGAAATACTAGAATCCATAGGCAATGGTAACAAAAGATATACAGATATATTAAATAGTATACCCTATTTAAGCCATACAGAATTACAAAGAAAGTTAAAAATTTTACAGGAAAAAAATGCTATTTCAAAAAAAGACACTAATACTGGTCCTGAATACCAATTAGAAGCCTTTGGCAAAGATTTGTTGCACATATTTGTTCACTTTAGTGAATTAAGCGAAAAATACTTAATGACCAGTTAAAAAACCTCCATTATTAATGGAGGTTTTTTGCTTTTATGGCTTTTAGTTCTTGTAAAATGTCATTATATTCCCTATCTAGTGCTTCAATATCATCATCCTTGGAAGGCATACAAAGCTTACCTAATATTTCTGACATTCTGTATTCCAGTATTGCTATCCTTTCTTGGAGTTCTTTTTTATCTTCATTTAAAACCTTTGTCTTTCTGCTTTCATATTCCTCCCATGTGCCATTGAAATTTTTTATTCTATTATCCTCAATATATATTATCCTATCTGCTATCTTTTCTATGAATCTCCTATCATGGGATACAAATAATACTGTGCCCTCATAGGCCATTAAAGCTTCTTCAAGGGCTTCAATGGAGTAAATATCTAGATAATTAGTTGGCTCATCCAGTATTAAAATATTAAAATCAGACATTAATATCTTCACTAAAGATACCTTAACCCTTTCTCCTCCACTTAAGACACTGACTTTTTTATATACATCATCCCTTTTAAACAGAAACCTAGCTAGGATAGTTCTTACTGTTTGTTCATCATATATACTTGTTTCCATTATATTTTCCAAGATAGTTTTGCTTTCATCTAATATATTCAGATCTTGACTAAAATATCCTATTTTAGCCTTCTCAGAAATATATATACCCTCATCCCTATTCATAATCATCCTTAGAAGGGTAGTCTTACCACTGCCATTTGGACCTATAAGGGCAGTTTTTCTTCCATTGTATATTTGAAAGTCTCCATTCTTAAAAAGTACCCTTTTTCCAAAGGACTTACTTACATTTTTCCCTTCTATAATTACCCTTGAATAAATTTCATCTCCTAATATATCCACCTTAATCCTTTCTATTTCCTTAACCTTCTCTTTCACCTCTAGCTTTCTTAGTCTGGTTTCCAATGCCTTTACCTTCTTATCTAAACTTTTCTTTGCAGCTTGACTTCCCATTTTGTGTAATCTAGCCTCTGAATTTCCCATCCTTCTAGGGGTCTTTCTAATACTTTTTGACTTATTTCTTGTTTCCACTATGGCTTTTTTAAGCCTTTTCTTTTCCCTTATATATTTCTCATATTCTACCTCTTTTGTTTTCTTCTCTAATTCTTTTTGTTCTCTATATTGGGAATAGTTCCCTTCATAGAGCTTAATCTGTCCATCTTCTATTTCAAGTATCCTGTTACATACCCTATCTAGCAGATCCCTATCATGGGATACAACTAGCAATGCTCCATCATATTCCAATAAATTTTCAATGAGCATATCTATTCCTTCAAAGTCTAAATTGGAAGTAGGCTCATCTGCCAAAAGTAAAAGAGGATTTTGGCTAAAGGCCTTAGCTATTTTAAGTCTAGTCTGTTCACCACCACT
>JAAYFE010000132.1 GCA_012728365.1 Tissierellia bacterium | reverse complement strand
TAAAAAAATGAAAAATGTATTACCAAAAGATGACTATGATCTAATAATGGAGGTCCATTACAATAAAGATCATGCCATAATTGGAGATAAATATATTTCATCCTATAAAAGTTCTTCTAGGGCAGAAGCTATTATTTTCTTTGATGTAAACAAGGATAAAATAAAACAGATGAATTTTGAAATACTGGACATTTTCCATAAAAATACAACTGCTTCCTTTGAAAACCTTTGTATCAGTGTTGAAATAGAAGAAAGCCAAAGGGAGATCCTTTACTTACTAGGGGAACTTACAGAAGCCAGATCGGAAGAAACGGGCAACCATGTAAAAAGGGTATCCCAGTATGCCAAAATATTAGCTGAAAAATATGGCCTATCTGATAGGGAAGTAATGTTAGTTACTATGGCCTCCCCTATCCATGATATTGGCAAAATAGCAATTTCAGACCAAATACTTTTAAAACCAGGCAAACTAACCCCTAGTGAATTTGAAATAGTAAAGACCCATACAACTATAGGCTACAATTTATTAAAGAGTTCAAATAGGGAAGTATTAAAATCTGCAGCCATCATTGCCCATGAACATCATGAGCGCTATGATGGAGGAGGGTATCCTAGAGGGCTTAAAGGTGAAGAAATACATATATATGGCAGAATAGTGGCTGTGGCAGATGTATTTGACGCCTTAGGCTCCCCAAGGGTATACAAGAAGGCCTGGACATTAAATGACATACTGGCATACTATCAGGAGGAAAGGGGAAAGCACTTTGACCCGAAACTAGTAGATATACTACTTGATAACCTTGATGAATTCTTGAGGGTAAAGGAAGAATATTCTGATGAAAGGACCATATCATTAAAACAAATATATAATAATGTTAAAAAGTAAGGGTATATAAAAAGTCAGGGATCTACTTCCCTGACTTTTGTAATATAGATTTATAGGGAGGTGGTATTATAAGAATTAGGGATATAATGAATACCCATCCCCAGGTTTTTTCACGGAAGAATCCATACTATATATTTGATAAAGGCCACATTAAGGATTATGAGGGAAAAAAGGGATATGATGGCTATATAGATGTAGTAGATGAAAATTTCAATAAGGTTGGAGAAATCCATGCTGAACTATTAGATTATTTAAAGGGCAAGGAAAGAATATTTTCCCCTTCCTTTTTAATAGAGGAAATAGAAGATGCTATTTTATTGGTAGATGCCCAGGGCCGTATATTTTTTGCCAACAATAGATACACAGAAATATTAGGTGTAGAAATAAGGAAGATCATAGGAAAGTATATTCAAAAAATAGAGCCTGAAGCCCAGATAATAAATGTGTTGAAGCATAAAAAGCCCTATTACAGCCCTATGACCCATATAAGGTCAATTGATAAATACGTATCTGTAAGGATCAAGCCCCTCTATATAGATGGCAAGTTTGCCGGTGCCTATTCCATCTTTAGGGATGTTACTGAAATTAACAAGCTGACAGAAGAAGTGGAAAGAATAAGAGGGGTTGCAGAAGAATATGGAAGCCAAATGAGGGCCCTTAAGGCCATGGAGTCCATGAACATAATTGGTAAAAGCCCCAAATTCCTTAGAATGGTAGACAGGGCTCTGACAGCTGCAGATACCAAGGCCACCATTTTAATTAGGGGGGAACAGGGGGTAGGCAAGGAAGTAATAGCCAAGCTTATTCATGAAAAAAGCAGCCGCAGAAACAAACCCTACATTGTAATTAATTGTGCAGCCATTCCAGAAAGCTTAATAGAAAGTGAGCTATTTGGCTATGAAGAAGGGGCCTTTACAGGTGCCAGGGAAGGAGGAAAGCTGGGCAAGTTTGAACTGGCCAATGGTGGTACCCTCTTTTTAGACGAAATTGGTGATATGCCCCTATCCATGCAGGCTAAGCTTCTCAGGGTCTTGGAGAACAGTGAAATAGAAAAAATAGGCTCCAAAAAAAATAAGCCTATTGATGTAAGGGTAATTGCAGCTACCAACCAGCCTTTGGAGGAGCTGATTAGGAAGAAAAAGTTTAGAAGTGACCTATATTATAGGCTCAATGTAGTCAGTATAACCATTCCACCCCTTAGGGAAAGGGAGTATGATGCCATACACTTAGCAAACCATTTCTTAGGGGAGTATAATAAGAAATATGGGAAAAATATAAGCCTTTCAAGGGAGGTATATCAGTTAATATTGGAATATGACTGGCCTGGCAATGTAAGGGAGCTAAGAAACTTTATTGAGCAAGGGGTAATTTTGGCCAGAGGGGATCAGATAACCCTGGAGGATCTTCCAAAGAATTATAGCTCCATGGATAAAGTCCTGGAAGAGAAAACCCAGGAAGGGGAAGGAAATAGTATAGGCTTAGGTGAGGGTCCCCTAAAGGACATGCTGGCCAAGTATGAAAGGGAGATACTAAAGAAATTCCTGAGTAAATATGATGACTATGATAAAATTGCAAATCTATTGGGCATAAGCAAGAGAAGCCTATACAGAAAGATTAAACTATATAATTTAAAGGGCAAGTAATAATGCCACAAATGTCACCAGTGACACTTGTGGCATTTTATTTATGCCAAATTTTGCACTTACCTATTGGTAGATCTTTAAATTTGCAGCCTTAAACTTTTAATTTGTTGGTATGGATTTTGCACTTAATTCTAGTAAAGACACTTGGATATTTAAAATGGAGGTTAGACAGATGAAAAGGGTTAGAATTGGCGGTGGTCAAGGTTTTTGGGGTGATAGCCCTGATGGCGCTATTCATCTGGTGAAAGAAGGTGATATTCAATACCTAGGCTGTGATTATTTAGCTGAGCTTACCCTATCCATCATGCAAAGGCAAAAACTAAAAAATCCAAAGGATGGATATGCAAAGGATTTTATAAAGTTAATGGAGACCATTGCAGAAGAGTGTAAGGAAAAAAATATAAGGGTAATTTCCAATGCTGGTGGAATGAATATAGTTGAGGCAGTTAACCAGTTAAGCAATGTAATAAAGAAGCAAAATATTAAAAATTACAAGATTGGCTATGTTTTAGGGGATGATATAAAGGATAGGCTGCCTGAGCTTATGAAGGAAGGGTTGGAGTTTAGAAATATAGACACTGGCCATAAAATTGATGAAATAATGGATAGGATTGTAAATGTTAATGTCTACTATGGCCATGAGCCTTTAAAGGAATGTATTGAAAGGGGAGCAGATACAGTTATTGTAGGCAGGTGTACAGACTCAGCCTTATTTTTGGCCCCCTTGGCCTATGAATTTAAGTGGCAGAAGAATGATTATGACAAATTAGCCAGGGGAATCATGGCAGGCCACATGCTGGAGTGTGGAGGCCAGGTTACTGGAGGAAACTATGACTTTGACTGGAGGGCTGTTCATGATATGGACAATTTGGGCTATCCCATTGTGGAAATGACAGATGATAGCTTTTATATAACCAAGACTGAAAAGTCAGGAGGTCTGGTTACAGAAGAAAGCTGCAAGGAACAAATTCTATATGAAGTCCATGACCCAAGCAACTACATGACTCCAGATGTGGTAGTGGACCTAAGCAGGGTTGAGCTAGAAGAGGTAGGAAAGGATAAGGTTGAAATAAAGAATATAAGGGGCAGGGCCAGTTCTGATAAGTATAAGCTATCTGTAGGATATCATGCTGGCTTTAAGGTTGTGACCCATTTGGCCTTTGCCTGGCCTGATGCCTATGAAAAGGCCCAGTATGCAGCAGACATTATTATGAAGAAGATGAAGAGGAAAAATCTAAAGGTTGAAGACATGAGAATAGACTATATAGGCTTAAATTCCCTTCACCTAGGCTTGGCAGATACTTCTTTAGAAGTAGTTAACAACTTAAATGAAGTAGTCTTAAGGATTGCTATTAGGACCTTAGAAAAGGAAGAAGCCTATAAAATTGTTCCAGAAATAGCCCCCCTACAGTTAAATGGACCACCAGGTGCCAGCTTTTTTGGAGGTCGGGCAAGGATTCAGGAGGTAATTGCCCTATGGCCCACCTTTATTCCTAAAGATGCTGTGAAATTAACTTCCCACATAAGGGAGGTGGAATAGATGGCTAGGGTATATTTGAAGGATATTGCCCATGGCAGATCTGGTGATAAGGGGGATACTTGTAACATATGTGTTTTTGCCAGGGACCCAAAGGACTATGACTTTTTAAGGGAGTATTTAACAGCAGAAAGGGTTAAGGAACACTTTGGAGATATGGTTAAAGGGGAAGTAATTAGGTATGAAGTTCCTACTTTAAAAGGATTTAATTTTGTAATGAAGCATGCCCTAGATGGGGGTGCAACTATTTCTCTTAGGCAGGATAATCTAGGAAAATCCATGGCTTCAGCCTTAATGAGAATGGTTATAGATGATTATGAAAATGAAAAAAAGGGGGATAAGAATGAAAACCAATAGGTATTCTGGTTTTTATAAATTGCCTGTAAGGGAAAGATTAAGGGAGGTTGCTGAGTTTTCTAATCTTACTAAGGAGGAGGAAGAACTAATAATAGACGGAAATTCTTTGGATTTAGATATTGCAGACAAGATGATTGAAAATGTAATAGGAAAGTTTACCCTACCCTTTGCTGTGGCTCTGAACTTTATCATTAATGGTAAGGAATATTTAATACCCATGGTAACAGAGGAAGCATCTGTAGTGGCAGCAGCCAGCAATGCAGCAAGGCTGGCACGAGAAACAGGAGGATTTTTTGCCAGCACTACTGATTCCATTATGATTGCCCAAATTCAGTTGGTGGGAGTAAAGGATCCTAACTTTGCCAAGATGGTAATTTTAGATAATAGGGAAAAAATAAAAGAAATATGCAATGAAAAGGATCCTTATCTAGTACAGCATGGTGGAGGCTTTGTAGATCTGGAAGTCAGGGTTATAGAAAGTATCCAGGGGCAGATGGTAATTATTCACCTTAAGGTGGATACACTAGATGCCATGGGAGCCAATGCAGTTAATACCATGGCAGAAGCTGTGGCGCCCTTTATAGAAGAAATAACAGGAGGTAAGGTTTATTTAAGGATACTTTCAAACTTAGCTGTTCATAGACTAGCCAGATCCAGGGTAACTATAAGTAAGGAAGCCTTAGGTGGTGAAGAGGTAGTTGATGGTATAGTGCTGGCCTATGCCTTTGCTGAGGCAGATCCCTTTAGGGCAGCCACCCATAATAAGGGAATAATGAATGGTATTACTTCTGTAGTACTGGCAACAGGTAATGATACCAGGGCTGTTGAAGCCGGTGCCCATGCCTATGCAGCCATTACAGGCAGGTACACTTCCTTAACAACTTGGGAAAAGAACAAGGAGGGCAACTTAGTAGGAACCATAGAAGTACCCTTGGCTGTAGGCCTGGTAGGAGGAGCCACCAAAATACATCCAATAGCAAGACTAGCCATAAAAATACTTGGGGTTTCCACTGCCCGTCAATTGGCTGAGGTAATTGCCTCTGTTGGCCTGGCACAAAACTTGGCAGCCCTTAGGGCCTTGGCAACAGAAGGTATACAAAAAGGTCATATGGCCTTACATGCTAGGAATGTGGCATCAGTAGCCGGGGCTAAGGGAGAATTGTTAGATAGGCTTGTGGAAATTATGGTAAGGGAAAAAATGGTAAATGTGGAGTATGCTAAGGAGCTAATGAAAAAGTTAGACAAGTAAAATAGGTGGGTATAAAATAATCTCAAGGCTTTGTAAGGAGGTAGAATATGAAGTCCACCAAAAGAAATAAGGATTTATATTATACAGAAGTATGGGGTGATACGGTAGTTTTAAAGGAACTACTTTATGCCTGCCTGATTGGGGTTGTATTGACCATGGGCATGTTCTTAATAGGCAGGGAATTTTTCTCCCGTATGGAAAACCTGGATAAGGGCTTGGCTGATGGCTATGCCCTCCTGGTAGGTGTTATAGGCTGTATATTATCTGGTGTCATATCTGCAAAGCTTTTTAAGCCAAAGAGGAATATAGAAGAAAGGTTTGAGTCTGAAAATATAGAGGATCTTCTTAAGGCCATGGGAATGACTGTAGAGGAGGAAAAAGAGGCCTTATCAAAGCTGGATCCTGAAATAATTAAGGAAATGGAAGAACTGGAGCTATATGCTTTACTTTCATTAATACCAGAGGATTCCCAAAATTATAATCCAAAATATAAGGAGAAAGGAGACGGAGGGGTATAATGTCACTTGCACTGTTAATTAAGGCTTTTATAGCAGCTTTTCTGGGTGGGATAATTTATTCCCTGTTAGGTATAATTCCAGGTACAGATGAGACGGCCACTATGGCTCCTATAACCCTAGTACTGGTACTATTAGGTCTAGAACCTGTAGTCCTCTTTGCCTGGGCTATAGGAATCATAATTGCCATGCAGATTACCCATACCATACCAACGGCCATGGCAGCCTTACCAGGTAGTACCATGGCAGTTCCCATGGTATATTATTCTTCCATTGCCAAGAGGCTGGGGATTCCCCATGTTGCCATGAGGAAGATGGCTGCTGGTTCCTTAATAGGCTCCTTTATTGCAGTACCAGTTTCAGTTATATTTGCCTACTTCTTAGCACCTCTAGGAGATAAAATAAGCCCATATATTGGTTTAATCTTCACCCTAGGTGCAGTAATCATAGCCTATATGTCCAGTGCCAAATGGGCTGCAGTCATATCCCTCATACCTTATTCCTTTTTAATACAGGGTGTTCAAAGGCTGGCAGTAGAGTCTGTAGGCAAGACCCTCTTTATATCAATCTTTATGGGCATAACAATAGGGCCTATGATTTCAGAGCTTTTCAATGTATTGGTACCTAAGATGAGAAATAAGCAAAGAAGGGATAAGGTAAATGAAATATGGCTGGCTCCTGAAACTAGGGAAAGGTATTCCTTCTATCCTAATCCCCTAAAAATATTTACCAGGAATCAAAATAAGGAGTTGGCCCTAACATCTGTAATAGCTTCCTGTGCCTTTACCTTTTCACCAGTTGGTATGACTGTAATGCTGGGAGAGTTAGCTTCAGGAAGGAGAAAGGAACTATACCATAAGATTACTACCACTGTAGGAGTACAGGATGCTGTAACCAATGCTACCTATATTGGAGGGCTAATAATTCCACTCTTGGCCTTTGGCCTGCCTTTAAGCCCAGTAGCCCTAGGCCCAATGGCCCCATTATTCAATGCACCGCCAGTCTTTACAATAGATCCAGTTCACAATCTCAACAACTATTTGGAGGTATGGCACTATATTGTATTTGGCTTCTTAGGTATAATAGCCGGCTCCATAGTAGCCTACCCCCTAGCCATAAAGAAGGCCCGTTCCTGGACTGAGAAGATGTTTAGGTATATTAGTCATGAAGCCTTAATAGGAGCATTCTTAGGACTCATTTTTATGCTGGCCTTTTATGAAGCAGGACTTGTAGGTATAATAATTACCCTATGTATAGGCCTCTTTGGAGGAATATTGCACAATATATTTGATATTCACACAGGGGTACAGTTTATGGCCTACTATGCTTCTGGCTGGATTGTAAGCCAACTATTAGCCCTAGGAGGCCTAGTTATTTAAATAGACAGCCCAGCTGTCTATTTTTTTAATTTTGTATGATATTTTCTTATCATTCAAATATATTAAATTAGAGAAAAGGTAAAAATGATAAAAATTAAAGTTTTTGTTTTAATTTTTAGAAAAAATTTATTGACTATCATAAAAAAATTATAGTAGAATGTTTAAAAAAATGAGGTTGTAGATTGACTATCATAGGAAAAATACTTAATAATATGGATAAGTTAAGTAACAAACAAAAAAAAATAGCAGGTTATTTAATAAGAAATAGTGAAGTAATTGGGTTTATGAGCTTAAAGGAATTAAGTAAGGAAATAAATGTTTCAGAAGTAACTATATTAAATTTTTGCAAAAGTATTGGCATAGATTCTTTTGCTGAATTAAAAAAACTTTTTCAGGAGCTTACTAAAGAAAAACTTGTAGTTCCAACTAAAATGAAATCTTCCTTAAGTGAGATTGAAAGCTTGGATGATGCCTACAATAACACTATAAACCTATTGAAATTTAATCAAAAAAGAACTATTGAAGATAATGACATTAATGTATTAAAGGAAATATCCCATATCCTTAGTAAAAGTAGAAGAGTGTACATATGTGGTCAAGGAATGTCAAGGGTAATTGCTGAATGTCTCAAGAGCAGATTGAAGCTAATAAATATAGACAGCAGAATTATTGAATTAGGGGACGGAATATTGTCCAGCATTGAGCTTTTGCAGGCTGATAAGAAGGATTCTTTTATTTTAATTTCTTTTCCAGAATATGCTCCTAAAGTTGTTAATTTAGCTAAATATTTAGAGTACAATAACTACTCCCTTATCTGTATAACAGATAGTGAAAAGTCGCCCTTGGCAAAATACTCAAAATATGCCTTGAAATGTTATAGTGATTCCCTTGGAGTACCTAACTTTATTTCTTCAGCTATTTGGATAATTGAAGTGCTAATTGTTATGATTTGTTTTATGTTAAAGGAAGATTTAATATCCCATTTGGATAATCTGGAAAAGTTAAGCTCTTCCCTTATGGAACATGATATTTAGCAAATTTATAAGATCTTATAGTTAGGTAAAAATATTTTTTTAAAGATCCTTCCAAGAAAAATTGTTGAAATATTATGACAAAAGCTAGTTTTTAAATGCATGCATGCATTTAAGATAAAAATATAAGAAGGTTATTACATGTTTAAAAAGGCAACAATATTTTTATTAATTATGGCATTACTTATTTCTACTCTAACTGCTTGTAGTGGTAGCACTAATACTAGTGGTGGTGGCAAGGCAACAAATGACAATGCAGCCAAGGAAGTAACTATAGCATTACCAGTTGATGCTTATTCCTTGGACCCATACACACTAAATGAAACTTTTAATAATGCAGTATGCAATCATATATTTGATACTCTAGTAGCTACTGATAGGGATGCCAACATAGAACCAGCCCTTGCAGAAAGTTGGGATGTATCAGATGATGCAAGAACTTGGACCTTTTATTTAAGAAAAGGTGTTAAGTTCCATAATGGAAATGATTTTACTGCAGATGATGTTATTTATTCATT
>JAAYFE010000131.1 GCA_012728365.1 Tissierellia bacterium | reverse complement strand
TTCCTCAATAGATCAACTGCTGAAACTACTCCCCTTACCTCTTGACCTTCAATACTTATTATTTTACCTTCATGGGCACCAATTGCTATATATATGGCATCAAATTTATCCCTTAGCTCCTTTAGGGATATATCCTTTCCAATTCTTATTTCTGTATGAACCTTTATTCCCATAGAAAGTATTTCATCTATTTCCCTGTCTAGTATTTCCCTTGGCAGCCTATAGCTTGGTATACCATACCTTAACATGCCTCCAAGCTTTTTCCTCTGTTCAAATATTTCCACATCATGGCCCATGAGAGCAAGGAAATAGGCTGCACTTAAGCCACTGGGTCCCCCTCCTACTATTGCAACCTTCTTACCTGTAGCTGGGGCTTTCTTTTCCTTAGGTACTTCCTTTGTATTTTCTACTGCAAATCTTTTTAATCCTCTAATATTTATAGGATTATCAATCATATTTCTTCTGCATCTATTTTCACAAGGATGTTCACAAACAAAGGCACATACTGCTGGCATTGGGTTATCCTTTCTTATTAATCTAACAGCATCCTCATATCTACCTTCAGCTATTAATGCAATATATCCTGGTATATCTACTCCAGCTGGGCAAAGAGACACACAGGGAACTGGTTGATATATTTCGAAGGTGCAACGGTTTCTTAAAATATGCTCTTCAAAATCATCCCTAAAGCCTTCAACCCCCTTTAATACCATATTAGCTGCCTCATATCCTATGGCACAGTCTGCAGTATAGTAAATGGTCTTAGCAGTCTTTTCAATTAAATCAATTGTCTCTAAGGTGGCATTCCCTTCCAATACATCTTCAAGAAGTGACTCTAATTGACCTAAACCTATTCGGCAAGGAACACATTTACCACAGGTTTGAGCATGGCACATCTTTAAAAAGGATGAAGCCAAATCAATTGGGCATAATCCTGGTGGACTTGCAACTATTCTTCTCTCTAAGTCTTTATAGAGGACTTCCACAGTAGCTTGTGCCCTGTCTTTTGTAATAATGCTAAGCCTGCTCATGATCCAACCCCCTTTAATTCAAAAAATTATAATCATGTTAATTAATTAATTAACAATCCTATTTAAAAAAATATGCCAGAATTTATAGTTAATTGTGATTTTTCTATAAATATTATACCACAGATATATACCCCTTATCAATAAAAACTAGTAGGAAAATACCCCAGTTTTTACTGGGGTATTATATTAAAAACATGCCTACTATGGTAGTAACTACAAGACCTATTACTACAGGCCAAAAATTTCTTCTGGTCAGTTCAAAGGGATCTACTTTACATATGGCTGCTGCTGGTATGACAGACCAGGGAATTAAGGTTCCTCCTCCAACCCATATGGCTGCTATTTGACCTAGGGCTGTTAAGGTGGCTACTCCCCTGCCTATGGCTATGGAAAATAGTCTTGCCACAGAGCCAGCTAAGGATATACCTGAAAAACCTGACCCATCAAGGCCAGTTATGGCACCTACGGCTGTTAAGGTTACAGCTCCCACACCTGCATTAAGGGGAGCCACACTGGCAAGAGCCAAACCTAAATCATTAACAATTCCTTCTGATGTGGCTGGTAGATAATCTCCAATAATACTTGTAAATCCATCTCCACCTATATAGAAAAAGGCTGCTATAGGTATTATGGGACCAAATATTTGGATTCCAAATTTAAGGCCTTCTACTAAATGGCTTGTTATCTGCTCTAAAGCCCTGCTCTTATAGGAGGACATTGTAACCAATATAAGGATGAGTACTGCTGTACCACCAACTAGGGCTGTAGCATCTCCTCCTTGTAAATTAGCCAATATCATAACTATCACATCTATTAGGAAAAAGATGGGTATCAGGATGGAATAAAATCTCTTTAACTTAGGTGATAAAGATAAGTCTCCTTCCTGACCTCCTTCAGTGGCATAGTCTTCATATGGAGTGACTTTTATTTTATTATTCTTTAAATCCCTTCTTAGGAATATAAAGGCAACTGTTGTAGTTACAAGGCCCATAATAAAGACTAAGGGTATGCTGGCAGATATTACTTCTGCTACGGGAATTCCTGCTGCATCTGCTGTTAGTTTAGGAGCTCCCTGAATTACAAAGTCACCTGATAAGGCTATACCATGACCAAATAGATTCATTGCCATGGCTACTCCTATGGCTGGTAATCCTACATTAACAGCTACTGGAAGCAAAACTACACCTATTAAGGCCACTGCTGGTGATGGCCAGAAAAACCAGGAAATTATCATCATCAGTATGCCTATAACCCAATAGGCCAAGGTAGGGCTTTTTATAAGCCTAGTAAAGGGTGAAATCATCATTTGATTAATACCAGTTTTAGTCAAGATAGAGCTCATGCCTACTATTATAGATATAACTAGTATGGTTCCTAAAAGTTCAACTATGGCATATATAAAGCTATTAAATATGACAATTATTGAAGAGTAAATGGAATTTGTAGCAATTAGGGATAGTAGTACTATGCCTGCAATACATATAAGAGTGGTGTCCCTTTTGGCAATCATAAAGCCTAGAATTAAGAGGGTGAAAACAAGATAAACCCAGTGTAAAGCATTTAATTCAACTACCAATCATATCACTCCCTGTAAAAATTTTGTATATTATCTTAATGTGCAGGGAATGATATTTGGTTAATAATTTTTCAAAAAAAGAAGATAGCAGATGCTATCTTCTTCTAGGTGCAATATGTATGGCTTTGTTTTCCAATCCATGGACAGCTTCCATAAAGGCTTCTGATAAGGTTGGATGGGCATGTATTGTCCTTGATATGCTATCCACTCCTAAACCGTTAGCCATGGCCAAGGCACCTTCATGTATCAAATCATTAGCATGGGGTCCCACTATGGTTACCCCAAGTATTTGTTTATTATCCTTAGTGGAAAATACCTTGACAAAGCCATCCTCTTCCCCTAAGGACAGCGCTTTTCCATTAGCTACAAATAAAAACTTACTGGTATTGTATTCTATTCCCTTCTCCTTCAGCTCACCTTCTGTTAAGCCTACATAGGCTACTTCTGGGAAGGAAAATACACAATTTGGTATTATATCAAAGTTTATGTCAGGCTCAAGACCCATTATTCTTTCCATCACATATATGCCTTGGTTAGAAGCCACATGGGCAAGCTGTATACCTATACTATTAACATCTCCAATGGCATATATGCCTTCTACAGTAGTTTCAAAGTTTTCATCTACTTTTATACCTTTTTCACTATATTCTATTCCTAGCTTATCAAGATTTAAGCCTTCTGTAACAGGCCCTCTTCCTGATGCAATTAAAACCTTATCTGCTATAACTTCAATTTCCTTGTCCTTATTCTTGTATCTAGCAACTACCCTAAGTTTGTCTCCTTCTTTGACTATTTCCTTTGCCCTGATGTCAACATACACTTCCATGCCATGCTTTTTAAAGTATAACGGTAGCCTTCTGGTTAATTCCATATCAATATTTTTTAATATTCTGGATGCAAGTAGGGTTACCTTAGAACCTAGCTCCTGGTAGATACTTGCAAACTCAAGGCCTATAACTCCACCACCTATAACAACTAGGCTTTCAGGTATCTCTTCTAATTCCAGTATATCATCACTGGTTAGAACCCCTTCTAGGTCTACACCCTTTGTTTCTGTCATAGTAGCTTTGGAACCTGTGGCAATTACTATATGGTCTACTTGGATTTCCCGACTGCTACCATCTTCTAATTCCACAACAACAGTATTCTTATCCTTTAAGCTTGCGCTTCCTCTTATTAATTCAAGGTTTTTATAGGAAGATAATAGCTGCTCAATGCCCTTTACTAGCGTATTTACCACCTTATCTTTTCTTTCTTTCATTGCCTTGCCATCTAGTTCAAAGTTTTCTACTGTTATTCCAAATTCCTTGGATCTTTTTAAGCTGTTCATTATTTCTGCATTTCTAAAGTAGGTTTTAGTAGGGATACAGCCTCTATTGAGGCATGTACCCCCTATTTTATCCTTTTCTATTAGGTATATTTGGGCTCCTAATTGGGCACCTCTTATAGCAGCTTCATATCCGCCTGGACCAGCTCCAATAACTGCTATACTTTTTGTCAATTAATTACACCTACCCTTCATATCTTAATACAGGATTTCTAGCTGCCCTTGCTTCATCTGGTCTGCCTATAGGTGTATTATGAGGTGCTTCTTTTAATAGTTCTGGATTTTCTTTTGCTTCCTCAGCTATCTTAATCATTACTTCCGCAAATTCATCTAGAGTTTCTATACTTTCTGTTTCTGTTGGCTCAGTCATTAGGGCTTCATTTACTATTAATGGGAAGTAGATTGTTGGTGGATGGTATCCGTAATCTAATAGTCTCTTAGCCACATCTAGGGTTGTTACATCTGATAAAGCTCCCTTTAATCCAGCCATTACAAATTCATGCTTATAGATTGTATCTTTTGGTAAGTTGTAGTAATCTTTTAGCTTATGGGCCAGATAATTTGCACTTAATACTGCCATTTCACTTACTGTCTTAAGTCCGTCTCTACCCATTGCTAATATATAAGAGTAAGCCCTTACTAAAATTGAGAAGTGGCCAAAGAAGTCTTTCATTCTACCAACAGAATGTGGTATGTTGTAGTTTAGATAATATCTATCTCCATCCTTTTCTACTGTTGGAGTTGGTAGATAGTCTATTAAGATCTTCTTAACTCCTACAGGTCCACTACCAGGTCCACCACCGCCGTGTGGTGTTGAGAAGGTCTTGTGAAGATTAAAGTGCACTACGTCAAAGCCCATATCTCCTGGTCTTACCTTACCCAGGATAGCATTTGCATTAGCACCATCATAGTATAGTAGTCCACCGGCATCATGTACTAATTTTGCAATTTCTACTATTTCCCTTTCAAATAGTCCTAGTGTATTTGGGTTTGTCAACATTAGACCTGCCACTTCATCGTCTAAGGCTGCCTTTAAGGACTCTATATCTACAAGCCCTTCTTCTGTTGACTTAATTTCTATGGTTTGGAAACCAGCCATCATGGCTGATGCAGGGTTTGTACCGTGAGCTGAGTCTGGTACAATTATTTTTGTTCTCTTTGTATCTCCCCTATGTTCATGGTAGGCTTTAATTAGAGCAAGACCTGTTAGCTCACCATGGGCACCAGCTGCAGGCTGCAATGTCATCTTATCCATTCCAGATATTTCACATAGGGCTTTGTCCAATTCATACATTAACTTTAGGGCACCCTGTACTGTGTCCTCTGGCTGAAGTGGATGTATATTTTGGAAACCGTCAAGATTTGCCATATCCTCATTTATCTTAGGATTGTACTTCATAGTACAGGATCCTAAAGGATAAAAACCTGTGTCAACTCCATAGTTCTTGTTAGAAAGATTTATATAGTGTCTTATTACATCAACTTCACTTACTTCTGGAAGGTCTAATTCTTCATCATTTAAAAATTCTGCTGGAATAAGCTCCTCTATATTTGTCTCCTCTATGCATGGTTCTGGTAATTTAAAAGCCCTTCTACCTGGCTTAGATAGTTCAAATATTAACTTATTATACTTTCTCATTATATCTCCTCCAATACAGAAATTAGTTTATCAATTTCCTCTTTAGTTCTCTTTTCTGTAACAGCATAGAGGATTCCATTCTTATATTGAGGATAATCTTTTTCCAGTGCATAACCGCCAAGTATATTTTCTTCAAGTAGCTTCTTGTTTATAGTATCTGGAGCTATATCAGAAGTTACTGCAAATTCCTTGAAGAATGGCTTATTAAATAGTGGTTTAAACTTACCAGATTTAATCATTTCATTGTAGGTATAGTGAGCATTTTGTGTTGTTCTTAAAGCTACTTCCCTTAGGCCTTTCTTGCCAAGAGTAACACGATATACAGCTGCAGCCAATGTATTTATTCCTTGGTTGGAACAAATATTGGATGTAGCCTTTTCCCTTCTTATATGCTGTTCCCTGGCCTGTAGTGTAAGAACAAAGGCCCTTTCTCCATTAGCATCTACAGTTTCACCCACTAGCCTTCCTGGTAATCTTCTCATATGAGCCTTATTAACTGCTATAAATCCTAAATAAGGTCCTCCAAATTGTAGTGATATACCTAAGGATTGGCCTTCTCCAACAACTATATCAGCACCAAGGGAACCTGGTGTCTTAAGTATTCCTAAGGAAATTGGGTCTACACAGGTTACAAAAAGGGTCTTCTTTACGCTGTGGGCAATTTCTTCAATTGCCTTTAAGTCTTCTATTATGCCAAAGAAGTTAGGACTTTGAACTATAACTGCTGCAGTCTTGTCTGTTACATGTTTCTTTAGTTCATCTAGATCTGTAACCCCTTCTGCTTCATCTACTTCAACTATTTCCAAGTTTTGTAGATGTGCATAGGTCTTTAATATTTCCCTATACTGTGGATGTACAGTTTTGGATATTACTATTTGGTCTCTCCTTGTTATATTAGTTGCCATAATTGCAGCTTATGCTATGGCAGTTCCACCATCATACAAGGAAGCATTTGATACATCCATACCTGTTAACTTACATATTAATGTTTGATATTCAAATATATATTGTAGTGTACCCTGGCTTACTTCAGGCTGGTAGGGTGTATAGGATGTATAGAATTCACTTCTTGAAGTTATATGCTTAACTACTGAAGGTATATAGTGATCATAGGCCCCTGCTCCTAAAAAGCAGGTAAGATCACTTGTGGTTAGGTTTTTCTTTGACATGTCTGTCAAATATTTCCTTACTTCCATCTCTGACATGGATGGCTTTAAATCCAGATCTCTATTTAGCCTTATATCCTCTGGTATATCGCTAAATAGCTGGTCCACCGAATCTATACCTATGGTCTCCAACATCCTCTTTATGTCTTCTTGGGTGTTCTGGATGTAAGGATACATGTATTAAACCTCCTCATCTAGAAGCTTTTCATACTCTTCAGCTGTTAACAATTCATCCAGTTGTGATTTGTCAGCTATTTCAATTTTTGCAATCCAGTTTTCATATGGATCTTCATTTAATAAATTTGGCTCATCTAAAAGGGCTTCATTTACTTCAACAATCTTACCATCTACTGGCATAAATACATCTGATGCTGCCTTTACTGATTCTACAGCTGCAAATGCATCTTCTTTGCTAAATTCATCATCAACTTCTGGTAACTCTACATACACAATATCACCCAAGGAATCTTGTGCAAAATCTGTAAGTCCTATATAAGCTTCATCTCCTTCAACCCTTAACCACTCATGATCCTTTGTGTAATATAAATCTTTTAAAACCTTCATAGTTATACCTCCTTATTTTTTCTTAATTGTCTTTTTATATTTAATATTATCTATTCCTTAAAAATCTTCTATCTATTATTTTAGCCTTTACTGGCTTGTTTCTAATCATTATATCTATTTCATTGCCTAATTCTGCCTCTTTTATATCTATTAAAGCATTTCCTATGCTTTTTTTCAAGGTTGGTGACATATATCCAGTTGTTACATGGCCTATTTTCTTGCCATCTTTTTGTACTTCATAACCATCTCTAGGTATTCCTCTTCCTAAAAGTTCAAATCCAACAAGCTTCCTCTTTAGTCCTTCATTCCATTGTTTATTTAAGGCTTCTTTACCAATAAAGTCTTCAGCCTTATCTAATTTAACAAAAAATTTAAGTCCAGCTTCTAAAGGATTAATATCTTCTGATATTTCATTACCATATAGAGGCATTGAAGCTTCAAATCTTAAAGTGTCTCTGGCACCCAATCCTGCAGGTTTTAATCCATACTCTTTTCCTGCTTCTAAAATCTTGTTCCAAATTTCTACTGTATCTTCTGCCTTAGCATACACTTCAAAACCATCTTCTCCAGTATAGCCTGTTCTAGAAATTAGGCATTCTTTGCCAGCAAAAGTTACATTTCTTTCAAAGGTATTGGGTTTAAGACTAGATAGGTCAAAATCTGTTAGTTGTTGAAGTATTTTTTCTGCACTTGGTCCTTGAACAGCCATTATACTAGTTTGATCTGATATATTTTCGATGATTATGTTGAAATCTTTCTTATTGTCAATCATCCATTTTATATCCTTATCAGTATTAGCTGCATTAATTACCAATAAGTACTCATCATCACTGAACTTATAAGCTAAAAGGTCATCTACTACGCCACCATCAGGATAGCACATCATAGTATACATGACTTGATTTACTTCTGCCTTGGAAAGGTCATTTGTAAATAGATATTGTAGATAGGGTAAGGCATCCTTTCCCTTTACCATAACTACTCCCATATGGGATACATCAAATATTCCTGCTGCATTTCTAACGGCTTCATGCTCAGGAATTAGGCCTTCATATTGTACTGGAAGGAACCATCCTGCATAATCAACTATTTTCCCTCCGAGCTTAACGTGCTCGTCATATAGTGGAGTCTTCTTTGCCACCACTTTATCACTCCTTCCTCTTTTCTCTAGTTTTTAATTATTATGAAACCTATTATACTATATTAAAAGGTTTCTATCACTTGTATATCCTATTATATATAAGATTTAAAATTTATGCAATATCTAGAACACTGATAATTTATTAACACCTATGGCATCTTTTGCACAGGTTTTTTCCACCTTATTCACATTATCCACAATCTTCAGTGGATAACTTATGTCAACCAGTGGCTTTATCAATAGAAGTATATTAGCACTAAGCAAAGTACAAGTTAATTTTACCCACACTATTAACATTTTATTCACAGCTTTTATCCACATCATATGTTAGTATTTTCCCTATCTAAAAAATATTTTATAATACCATTGTAAATAGCTAAAGCTATCTTTCCTTGATAGTTTTCATCTGTAAGTAACCTTTCTTCAGTAGGGTTTGATAAAAAACCACATTCTACTATAACTGAAGGTATTTCTATACTATTTATCAAAAATACATCTTCTAATTCTTGAGGCACCCTTTTATTATTTTCATCTAATATCTCCCTTAATTGATCTTGTATACAAGTAGCAAGTTTTTGGCTTTCTAAATTGTCCTTTCCATAAAAGGTCTGGGCTCCATAGTACTTTGATTGTTCAAAACTATTTAAATGGATAGATATTAATATATCACAATTACCCCTTTCTATTATTTCTTTTCTATTGTGTAAATCTTCTGTTTTCATTTCTTTAAGACTTCTTGAATTTGCTGTATATAAGCCTTCATCCCTTTCCCTTGTTAATACTACTTTACCCCCATTTTCTACAATTATATCTCTTAATTTTAAGGCTATTTTTAAATTAATTTCAGCCTCTTCTATGCCATTTGGGCTTATGGCTCCTGAATCTATGCCTCCATGGCCAGGATCAATGCCTATTATCTTGTCTGCTATTAAAATATTCATGGTGGGTACAGCCTTGGTTTTAAAGCGTAATATGGACAAGAGAAGGATTAAGATTATTATAGTGGATAAAATTAAATATAGGGCTTTCCTCCTTACATATATTACCCTCATAGTTACCTCCTTAAAATAATAAAATTTTCTAATAAGCCTAATAAGAATATATAATCCAACCGTTGTCCATATTACAACTCTTTAGTTTGCTTCACAATCGGGTAGGAGGAAAATAATTAATTTATTTTCCGACCTCCCACACCACCGTACATACCGTTCGGTATACGGCGGTTTCATAGTTTACACTCTAACATCAAGGTAATATTTAAGAAAGCTTAAATATCCTTGTTGTTC
>JAAYFE010000130.1 GCA_012728365.1 Tissierellia bacterium | reverse complement strand
GTTATTACTAGCAAATCATGATAGAGATTGTACTACATGTGAAAAAACAGGAGACTGCACACTACAGGATCTAGCTGCTAGATTTGGAATTACAAAAATTAGATTTGGTGAATTAGCAGATAAGCTTCCTATAGATACTAGTAGTTTAGGAATAGTACGTAATCCTAATAAATGTATACTTTGTGGAGACTGTGTAAGAATGTGTTCAGAGGTTCAAGGTGTCGGAGCTTTGACTTTTGCCTACAGAGGTTCGGATATGAAGATAACAACAGCTTTTGACAGAAATATTAGCGAGGTTAATTGTATAGATTGTGGCCAGTGTAGGTCAATTTGTCCTACTGGTGCTATTTCTATAAAGAATGAAAACTGTAAATTCTGGGAGCTAATCCATGATGATAACAAGAGAGTAGTTGTGCAGATAGCACCAGCGGTAAGAGTTGCTCTCGGAGAGGAATTTGGATATGAACCAGGAGAGGTAACTATTGGAAAAATAGTTGCAGCCCTTAAGATGCTTGGTGTTGATGAAGTGTACGATACTGCTTTTGGTGCAGACATGACTGTGATAGCGGAAGGCCAAGAGTTTGTAGAAAGACTTAATACAGGAGAAAACCTTCCCTTATTTACTTCCTGCTGTCCTGGTTGGGTTAAGTTTGCAGAAAATAGATTCCCAGAGTTACTAGATAATATTTCAAGCTGTAAATCTCCACAGCAGATGTTCGGTTCCGTAATTAAGGAATACTATAAGGAAAAAGATGCAACTGATGGTAGAGAGACTGTAGTAGTATCAATAATGCCTTGTACTGCTAAAAAGGCAGAGGCTGCTAGAGATGAGTTTGAGCACAACGGTATAAGAGATGTAGACTTAGTAATTACAACTCAGGAATTAGCTTTGATGATAAAGGAAGCAGGAATACAATTTGAAAATCTAGAAGATGAATCCTTTGATATGCCCTTTGGTCTAGTAAGTGGTTCAGGAGTTATTTTTGGTTCAACTGGTGGAGTAGCAGAAGCAGTTGTTACAAGTTTGCTGGAGGAAAAACCTGATAATATAACTAAGGAAATACTGTTTAAAGATGTAAGAGGATTGGAAAATACTAAAGAAGCCACATATAAGGTAGGAGATAGGGAAGTTAAGGTAGCAGTAGTACATGGCTTAAAGAACGCAGAGAATTTAATCAACAGTATTAAATCTGGTGAAAAAGAATACCATATAGTAGAAGTAATGGCCTGTCCTGGTGGATGTATTTCTGGAGGTGGTCAACCAGTTCCAACTACTGTTAATGTGAGAGAGAGAAGAGCTTTAGGCATATATAGATTGGATAAGAGCTCTCAAATTAAGAGTTCAGAACAAAACCCACTTATAATATCCTTATTTGAAGGTATGCTGAAGGATAATCATGATATCCTACATGTAAATAAAAAATCAAAAGCAGATTCTTAAATTGTAAGGCCCTGTACTGGGCCTTTTAATCTTATAAATCATTGAGGAATGGAGTTTGAGTTAATAATATTGGGGTATTATATGTTAAATTATAATTTTGACATAAATACAGAAAGGTGAGATTTGATGAAAAATTTAAAACTATTTTATTTTGATGAATGTCCATTTTGTAAAAAGGTGATACAGTATATGAAGCGTAACAATATAGAGGTTGAAATGGCAAACATACATGCTGATCCTAAAAATAAAGAGGAACTTATTGAATTAGGAGGAAAAGAGCAAGTCCCTATGCTTTTAATAGATGGAAAGCCTCTTTATGAATCTAATGATATAATTAAATGGTTAAAAGAAAATATGTAGTAATTTATTAATGCTTAAGTCGATTATAATGTTAAAAACTGGACTGACTATTTTAGTCAGCCCAGTTTTTAACATCCATAGGAAGTATTATAACTTAATTTTTAAAAATAAATGCAATTGCATAAATTTGAAAATGATGTTATAATAGTATTCTGGGTGGCTTGTACACTCTCAACTCTATTGTTAATAATGGAATAATATAGATGAGACATATATCTTCTCGCCTTATATTCATCTATTTATGATAAAGTTCATCTTAAATGAAAGACTTCATTTTCAGGAGCCTTTTATTTTTTTGGAAATAAAAGGTAAACATATCAGTACTTAGTCCATATATTAGTATATTATATAAAAACAGCAAACTATACAAAATGAAAGGAAGTGGTTAAATGAAAATAATGAACATACTCGGCCCCTTTTGGGAGTCAGCAAAGGGAATCTTACCTATAACAGTAATAATGGTTATTATTCAAAGCCTTATATTAAAGAAGCCCATTGAGGATGTTAAAAACTTTGTGTTGGGTATAATAGCTGCTACTATAGGACTACAGTTATTTCTTCATGGAACCAATGCCAGTTTAATTGCTATTGGTGATTCCGTAGGTAGAAATCTTAATGTTTTAGATAAGAAATGGATGATTATTTTAATTGGATTTGCTGTAGGCTATGGTGGAACTTTAGTTGAGCCAGCTTTGAAAGCACTAGCTATGCAAGTAGAAGAATTATCCCAAGGTGCCATTCCACAAAATGTATTACTTCATGGTGTTGCAGCAGGCTTTGGTGTTGGTATGGCATTGGGCTTATATAAGATTATTTCAAATATACCCTTTGTTAAAGTGGTACTTCCCTTACTACTGTTAATTGTAGTTTTAACTATTGTAACGCCAGAACCTTATACATCTATAGCTATGGACTCAGCCAGTGCCACTACAGGACCAGTAAATATTCCCTTGAATATGGCTATAGCCATTGGCCTTGCTAGTATAATTGAAGGTGTAGATCCATTGCTTTCAAGCTTTGGAATAGTAGGGCTTACATCTATTGGTTCAATGATATCGGTAATGATTTTAGGTATATTAACTAAATTTTAATAAAAGGAGGCTTTAAGATTGACAGATGGTAATTTAGATATAAGATGTATAGTAGCCATTGTGGAAAGGGGTAAGGCAGATAAGGTTGTAAATGCAGCTAAAAAGGCAGGTGCATCAGGTGCTACCATCTTCTATGCAAGGGGAACAGGACAAACAGAAGCAAAAAAGTTTTTTAATCTGCACATAGAATCATCCAAGGAAATTATTATTATTCTAACTGAAGTTTCTAAGAAGGAAGAAATTATGAAGGCTATGGTAGAGGCAGGTAGATTAAAAGAACCAGGAACAGGTATAGTATTTTCAGTGAAGGTATCTGATTTAATTGGACTTAAACATAGAAATGATCTTGACAAATAAAGGAATAAGCAGTAGAGATTCTACTGCTTATTCCTTTGCTTTAATAGACTCTAATATTTCCTTTGGGTTTATTTGAGCTATGATTACAGCTATAAATACAAGAACACATCCTATTATTTCCCTAGCTATCATGGATTCATTTAAGAATATTGCACCACTTATTACAGAAAATACAGATTCTAAACTCATTATAATTGATGCAAGGGTAGGATTAGTATATTTTTGTCCAATTATCTGCAAGGTATAGGCAACTCCTACAG
>JAAYFE010000014.1 GCA_012728365.1 Tissierellia bacterium | reverse complement strand
GAGTATATCATCCAGTAGAGCCAGAGTTTAGAGAGTCTGTAGATCCAGCTGTATATGAAGAACAAGTTGGTATGATGGAAATGGTTCTTGATGTTGATGAAATTATCAATGAGATAAAAGCTATTAGGGAAGAGTACACCAAGTATTAAGGCTTGATAAAAAATAAAAAATAGGAGGGAAAATTACGATGAAGAACTTAAGCTATCAAATAGTGACTAATAACCCAATAGTAAAGGAGAAGTACCAGGAAGTTATATTCATAGGAAGAAGCTTTAGCATTTATAATGAATACCATTAAAGAGAAACAACCAGATATAGTTGTTGCAGGTCCAGCCTTTAATGCTGGTAGATATGGAATGGCTTGTGCAGGTGTTGCTAATGCAGTTGTAGACGAGTTAAATATTCCTGTAGTTACAGGTATGTATGAAGAAAACCCAGGAGTTGAAGCTTGTAAATCAAAGGCCATAGTGGTAAAAACTCAAGACTCAGCTGCTGGAATGAGAAAGGCACTGCCAATAATGGCTAATATAACTAAGAAATTAGCTAAGGGTGAGGAATTGGGCCTACCTGAAGAGGAAGGCTATATACCACAAGGTAAGAGACTTACTGTATTCTCAGATAAAAGAGGCTCCCAAAGAGCAGTTGAAATGCTTCTTGCTCGCTTAAATGGTAAAGAATTTAAAACTGAACTCCCAATGCCAGAGTTTGATAAGGTAGATCCAGCTCCAGCCATTAAGGATCTAAGTAAAGCAACCATAGCTTTAGTAACTAGTGGTGGGATAGTTCCCAATGGAAACCCAGACAGAATTCAATCAGCCAGTGCTCAAAAATGGGGTAAATATGATGTAAGTCAAATAGATGCCTTAACTGGAGATTACTACACAATCCACGGTGGATACGACCCAGTATATGCCAATGAAATACCAGACAGGGTTGTTCCTTTAGATGTATTAAAGGAATTTGAAAAGGAAGGAAAGATTGGCAAGGTATATGAATATTTCTATACTACTACAGGAACAGGTACTTCTGTAGCTAATGCAACTAAATTTGGTACTGAAATAGGAAAAGAATTAAAAGAAGCTGGAGTGGATGGCGTAATACTAACTTCAACCTGAGGTACTTGTACACGTTGCGGTGCAACGATGGTAAAAGAAATTGAAAGGTACGGTATTCCTATAGTTCATATGGCTACTATAACAACAATCTCAGAGTCTGTAGGGGCCAATAGAATAGTACCAACTATAGCAATTCCACATCCAGTTGGAAATCCAGACCTTCCAAAGGAAGAAGAATATGTATTAAGAAAGAAACTAGCAGAAAGAGCATTAAAAGCTTTAGTTGGGAGCATCAAGTGACAACAAGAATGAGTCCATTTTAGGAACCATCATGGGAGCTGCAGGCTTCAGCCTGGCTTTGTTAATTATAACCTTAGGTATAATGGCAAATATAGAAGAGCTATCAGGCTCATTGGTACCAAATCTAGCATTAGCCAACAAGGTTCATCCAGTATTAGGGAGCATCTTTTCCCTGATAGTGGTGGCAGGTATATATACTACTGCAGTGCCCCTACTATGGCAGGCAGTTGCTAGATTTGCTGAAGATAAGACACCTAAATTTAGAATTTTAACAGTTGTATTAGCAGCTGCAGGTGTCTTTGTGGGGCTATTAGTTCCTTTCGATAGATTGGTAAATATCATATATGTAATTAATGGCTATGTAGGAATACTGCTATTTGCCTTTATGGCATACAAGACCATAACAGTAAGGATATTAAAAAAGGCTCAGGAATAGAAAACAACCGTCAGCATTATGCTGGCGGTTTTTTACTTGGAAGTTATTCATAAAAAAATGTAGATTTATGTTATAATATTTGTAATATTAATTCAATTCCCAAAAGTAATTTGTGAAAACCTAATTATCCTCTATTAATTTATAAATTTGCCTGCTAAAATAGTTTAAATAAAATAAAAGGAGGTTACGGTATATAATATGCCTTTTTCTAAAGATGCTGTTAGTTATATAAATGATCCAGAATTTCTTTTAAAGGTACTTGACTCTTCCCCAGATGGTTTTTTGTTGTCAGATAATCATGGAAATGTACTCTATGTAAATGAGGCCTATGAAAATGTAACAGGCATAAAAAGAGATGAGATATTGGGAAAAAACTTAAAAGAGCTGCAAGAAAAAAAGATGTTTAATACCTCTGTATCCCTAATGGTCCTTGAAAAAAGT
>JAAYFE010000129.1 GCA_012728365.1 Tissierellia bacterium | reverse complement strand
GACCGGAGTTTTGCCGCCGACTTCCTTCAGATTCCACCTCGCGGTGGACACCCTTGTCTTAAGCTAACGGTTGGCACTATCAACCCCCGTATCGGACTTTCACCGACTAGCTTACGCCCATGCCGGGCACACTAAAAAAATCTCGTAACCTTTTAGTTACGAGATTTGCTTCTTATATATTCTTTTACTTTTTCCAAATACCCATCACTAATTTTCATAATTGTCTCATTTTCTACTGAATTAAGCCTTATATTATCTATAGTAGATATGGGCAGTACATTTACTGATGTTCCAGACATGAAGGCTCCATCTAAAGATTTCAGATCATCTACATGGATATTTTCCTCTACTACTTCTATATTTGATTCTTTACAAACCTCCATTATATACTTTCTGGTTATTCCCAACAATACTGTACCCTTTGGTGCCGTATATATTTTATTTTCCTTTATAAAAAACATATTGGACCTACTGCCTTCAGTTATATATCCATCCTTATTTACTAAAAGGGCTTCAAAGGCCTTGTTTTTTTCAAGCTCCCTTGCTACTTCTTCCCTAAAGGAAGCTTGCTGCACCTTGGCATTGGGATTTTCCCTTTCATGATGAAATAATATGGTATGGATACCTTCCTTGTAGTACTCTTCAGGTGGATAAAAGCTTTTTATGAAATAGGCTAAGAAAACTTGGCCCTGTCCTTCTAGGATTGCAACTAGCAGCTTCACATTTAAATTTTTTACATCATTTGCTTCTGCAAGCTTCCTTATATCCTTTCCTATGTCCTCATCACTCCTGTTTATATTTACCCCCACCAATTCTGCAGACTTTCTCATCCTGTCTAAGTGGTCCTCTAAGAAAAGTGGTATACCATCAATAAGCCTTATAACTTCATAAATTGGTGGTTTTCCTATTTTATCAAATACAGCTGTATCTTTAGTGGATATTAGTTTTCCATCTACCATATAATAATCCTTAGTTGCTTCAGATCTCAAAATAATTCCCCCTTTAATCTCTTAAAGCTCTTATGTTTTCTATAATTATATCAAGCTTAATCTTTAAAAGCTCTGTATTATTTTCCTTTAAGGCTAACTTCATATCTTCAATGGATAAGGATAATTTTTCTAGCTCCTTAACCTTGTCTTCCTTTAATTGTTTTCTAACTCTAGATGTATATTCTTCAGTTTCTGATAAGGCCTTGTTTGCTTCTTCAATATTTCCTTCCTGGGCTTGTAATAAAGCTGTGTAAACAAGGTATTTAATTCTAGATAAATCTCCACTTATTTCATCCTTATAGAGGTCAAAATAGGGTGCTAATGAATTATATACCCTACTTGCTGCCTCATATATATCCTTTGTTTCTCTATTTGAAACAGCTATGGTAAAGACATTTAAATTATTCTTTAGCTCTTCACTTCTTTGTTTATTAGCCCCTTTTTCCATACTTTCCACTTCATATTCATTCCAACTTGTATGGATTTCCTCAAGTTTTTTGTCAACTTCTCTCCATTTTAGAAAGAGCTCATGATCCTTAGTCATTTTATCTTCTTCTTGTTTTTCTTCAGATCCTCCACCTTGTTGGTTCCCTTGTTCTTGCCCTCCTCCTTGACCTCCTTGGCCTCCTTGCCCTTGGCCATTTTGCCCTCCTTCACTGCTTTTGCTTTCCTCTTTAGATTTTTCCTCCTTCTTTTCCTCTTGGTCCTTTATGGCTTGAAACTCACTTTCTTTAAGTTCGGCTGTCTCCACAATGGAATCTACACTTTTAAGGACTTCATCTATGCCTTGAAAAACCTTTGATAGGGTCTCTGGAGCTACTTCCTTTTTACTTACCTGCATTTCCTTTTCATTTTTTCCTATGCAGGATACAAGGAAGATGGATAAAATAATTATATATATTAAGGCTATGTTTTTTTTCATATACACCACCTCTTAGCTTAGTCTTTCCTTAGAGGTGGATTTTTATCCTATGCTATAAAATAGGTGATAATAATCTTGAAAAGGATTCCTTTATTTTAACAATATTTGACCTATTGGCATATACTTCTTTTGTAATTTCCTTACAGTATTCCAGATCCTTATAAAACTGCTGAACCATCTTCCTATTTATTTCCTCATCGTAAATAAAGGCATTTACTTCAAAATTTAACTTAAAGCTTCTTATGTCCAAATTGGCAGTACCAATACTGGTTATAAAATCATCCATTATTAAAACCTTTGAATGTAAAAATCCATTTTCATAAGCATAAAATCTTACTCCTGCCTCTAAAAGCTCTCCTATGTAAGAAAGTCCTGCCCAATATATGAAAGGATGATCTGGTTTACAGGGTATCATAACCCTTACATCTTTTCCTGAAAGGCCTGCCACCTTCAGTGCATCATACATGCTATCATCTGGTATAAAATAAGG
>JAAYFE010000128.1 GCA_012728365.1 Tissierellia bacterium | reverse complement strand
GGTTATTATGAAACCCATCATATAAAGAGTAAGGGTTCAGGAGGATCTGAAGTCCGTGCCAATAAGATAAATTTATGTGTTGAGTGCCATGACAATGCACAAGAGCATATCATACCAAGGGAAGAATTAATCATTGTTGTGGCAAGAAGAGAAGAAGTTACAGTAGCAGAGGTCTATACTGCTATAGGAATCCCAATTCCCGACAATATAGAAGAATTAGAAGCTATTGCGTCCAATTCAGAAATGGCCATGACCACAATAGAAGACTTAATAAGTCTATTAATAGAAGGTGAACAGCAAACCGATGAAATACGCTTTATACAAGGACAAGTTATCGACGAGTTGGTTATTCGTGGCGTTAAGTACTCATGGATAGCAAGCCAAATTGGGAAAAGTGCTGCTTGGGTTAGAACAACCCACAAGACATACTTAGCATTTCCAACTGAAGAAGACAGGATTCCAGGTCTTTCATGGACCCATCATAAGATAGCAGCAGCTACTGAAGACCCTAAGGGCTGGATTGAAAGGGCAGCTGATGAAGAAATGAGTACTAGAGAATTAAGGAAGGCTATAATTGAAGAAGAAGAGAGGGATGAAGAATTAGAAGAAAGTATTGAGGAGAAGATGCAGAAAAAAGCAGAAAAAACTTTTGAAGGAATAATTGAGGTATTTGAGCTAGGAGGTAAAGCAGCTGATTGGTTAAGAGAACAGTTACTGAATTTACTAGAAAAGGAAAATAAGAAAACAGCATAGAAGGAGGATAATATGGATTATCATGTAATACTAAATGGCAAACTATACAAATTTACATTAAACCTAGAAGGAGAAAGCTTAGTTGCAGAACTCATAGGAGATGGGCCAGTATTAGATGTTCCTTATATAATATTTGGACAAGTCACAAATGTTCCCAATGACTTTAGAGAGATGATTAGGTACTTTGCTGATAATAACCAGGTTATATTCCCAGTTAGTGAAACCATGGGGCCAATGGCGGAAGAATTTAAAAAGTTAGGCTGGAAGCCTGATGATAAATTATATTTAGAAAGAAAAGAAAAGGCTGAAGAAGTTGCTAAAACCTTTTCTATAAGCGATGAATATCACACAAGAATCAACGGATACTTTATCCATACTATAACACCAGAATACTTAATTTTACAGAAGTATGATAAAAAGTTCATTCCAGTATTCTTTGGAGAAGATGATGAAGATATCCAAGCAATTACAAGGGATTTTATTAAAGGCTCCTTCTTGAGAGGACCCATTAGATATGAAAGGTGGCCTAAGGAAAAAGGAATAACCCTCGTAGCTTACTAGGAAGCCTAATAGCTTCCTTTTTTATTGAGAACTTTTTAAGGAGGGTTATATATGAAGCCAATTCTCAAATGGGCGGGTGGAAAGAGATGGCTAGTACCATATTTAAGCACAATTTGGAATATGTATCGTTTATACAATAAGGAACCAAGGCTTGTAGAACCGTTTTGTGGAAGTTTGGCAGTATCCTTAGGCCTAAACCCTCAAAGGGCATTACTTAACGACATTAACTCATGCTTAATCAACTTCTACAAGCATGTTCAAAATGGACTTATTGTGGAGATTACTATGGAAAATGATGAAAAGCTGTACTACCAGCACCGCAACAGGCTTAATGAATTAATCAAAGAGGATAATCTTTCAAAGGAAGCTGCAGAGATTTTTTACTATCTAAACAGAACTTGCTTTAATGGTCTGTGCAGGTTTAACCAAAAAGGGGAGTTCAACGTACCCTTTGGAAGGTACAAAAAAATAAACTACATTAGAGATTTCACGAATTATAAAGAAGTATTCAGGGATTGGGAGTTTACAAATCTGGACTTTGAGGAAGTGAAGATAGAACCAGATGATTTTATATACGCCGACCCGCCGTATGATGTGGAATTTACTCAGTATTCAAAAGAAGATTTTACCTGGACTGATCAGGAAAGGCTAGTCGAGTGGCTGAAAGACCATGAAGGCCCAGTAATTATTTCAAATCAGGCAACTTCCAGGATAATTGAATTATACAAAGACTACGGTTATAAAATAAAGTTTTTGACCGCACCAAGGCGAATTTCCATCGACGGTAACCGAACTCCAGCCAGAGAAGTTTTGGCTATTAGAAATCTTGAGGAGGTTTAGTATGAAGTTATTTAACAGGATTTCTAATCTAGAAAATTTCTTTTAATACACTTAACAGCCTTGTATAGAATTATACTTTTTATAGCTATTTTAAGTAGCTTATCCATGTAAACAGCAATACAAATAATTACAAAGAGATCTAGCTGAAAGCCCACGACTTTAGTCGTTGGGATAAGGCTTATGTTAAAGAGACTACAGATGATAGTCAAAGATATGCTAAATTTAGCTATATTTTGTTTTTATACATTGATTGAAAAGGAAGTAAACAGATGAACAGGAAGGGCTTTACTTTAGTCGAATTAATTGTTGTTATAGCAGTATTGGCTATAATAGTCACCATAGGTATGCCTAGATTTCTAGGCCAAACCAAAGAAGCTAATCTAGCCAAACTTAAACATGACGCCAGAATAGTCCAGGATGCCTGTGATAGATATTATTATGATTATAACGACTGGCCTTACCTATTAGATGAAAATGGCAACCCAGTTATGATACAGAATCCTGAAGAACACAGAGACGCAATTATCCATAAAATCGAATATTTTGAGGATGAAAAACTTGGTACTAATCCTAATACAAATGTAGTCTTATATGAAATTGACTTTAATAAGCTTAAACCTTATATAAAAAGACTAGATTCAAACCCACTTCTATTTTTAGCAGCTCGAGGTAATCCAGATTTTGGAGTTATAGTACTAGATCCAAAGTCAAAAATAACCCAAGATAGAATCAATACCATTGCATCAAATAAACCAGTTGCAGTAATAACCATGACTCCCAGTCAAGGCATAACTACAGAAACATTAATCGAATGGAGCCATGAATCTTCCTACGACCCCAACGGCCTAGAAATCGTTGATGCCGAATGGGAGGGGAAACAAGATAAATATGAAACCGAAGGAGAATATGTAGTTAAATTGAGAGTGCAAAATTCAGCAGGTATCTGGTCAGACTGGGTAGAGATAAAATTCTATGTAATTGATAGTAAAGATATAGTCCAAATATCCGCAGGTGAAGGGCACACCTTAGTCCTTAAAAAAGACGGCACCGTCTGGTCATGGGGAAGAAATAACTACGGCCAACTGGGCGACGGAACAACGACTAATAGAACCACCCCAGTCC
>JAAYFE010000127.1 GCA_012728365.1 Tissierellia bacterium | reverse complement strand
GAGAAGCAACCCAAGAAGAAGTAGATGCAGCTGTAGCAGCCTTAGTAGCTGCTATGGAAGGATTAAAACTAAAACCAAGGGTAGTTGCAAGATATTATCCATACTTCTTACCAATGACCGGTGACCTTAAAATTGAAATAGATGATCCAGATGGAGTATTAGAAGGAGCTGCAAAATTCAGTGTAACATACCATCTATCAGATGAGGAAGATGGAACTCCAGTTACTAATACTTCCGAAATAGTAGCCATTGATGATGCAGCCATTATATTCTACTATCCAGCAGCAACTGGCTATGATGCAGTAGACATAAACATTTATGACGAAGAGGAAAATAAAATCTATGAATTTGTAGACGTGGTACCAGAAGTAATATCTCAAACAGCAGAAACTAGATTTTCAAAGATTACTTCAGTTATAATAGGAGATGAAGTATTTGACATAGAAGAACTAAACTACAACACAGAAGCACAATTGAAGTTAATGGAATACATCTATGCAGGATATGAAGTTTACATTAAGCTTGATAACAATACAATAGTAAATCTTGAGGGAAGAGCAATTAAACTATAGTACTAATCTGCAGTAAAAGCCTAGGAATGTTATATTCCTAGGCTTTTCTAAACCTAAAATAAGATTAAAGTATCCCTTTAAATTAAAGGCAACTTTAATTATATGCATGAAGTTATCAGAATCTTAAAAAAATTAAAAACTTGATTCATCTTAATGCTAGCAAGCCATTAATGCTTTGCAGTATTTTTGTACATGGATAATCATATTATTCCAAAAATCATTATATACAAAAACTATTTTTAAAAATTAATAGACGAAAAAAGCTAATTGATGGTGAAAAATGTCAAAAATAAATATAATTTAAACAATGGCTTTAATTGACAAATAGCTAATGTTAATGTAAAATTATGAATACGATATAAAAATAGAATATTTTAAAAATTCAAAATCCAGCATAAGGAGGTGGGGAAGAAAAAACAAATAGAAAAACTCTTTTCTTAAATAAAAAAAGGGGGTAATTGTTAGATGTCAGTAAGCAAGAGCATAAAGAGAAGGCTATCTACACTAATAGCATTAATAATGATATTGGGTAGCCTATCATCCTTAGCTTATGCAGAGGAAAGTCCTCTTAGGTTAGCCAAGGAAGACTTGCAGCAGGAAGCAGCATCAAAGATTATGCCTGAAGTAAAAGAAGACCTGGAAAAAGAGGATATAGTAGAAGTATTAGTATATATGAAGGACCAGGTTGATACTACAAATGTGGCAGAGGCAACCAGAAAGGCAGTTTCAATGAAAGAAACAGCCTATAAAACAAGGCTCATGGTAAGAAGAGCAGTAGTGGAAGCTTTACAGGACAAGGCAGAGAGGACTCAATTCAATCTATTAAAGTATTTAGAGCAGGAAAAGGCTAAAGGAAACGTTATAGAATATGATTCACACTATATAGTCAATATGGTATATGTAAAGGCTAAAGCTGATGTAATAGAAAACATATCCTACAGATCAGATGTGGCAAAGATTTATAAAAACAAAACCCATAAAAGAGAGCCAGTAATAGTAGAGGAAGTGGAAGTAAGTCCAGAGGCTGATAATGAGCTAGAGTGGAATATAGAAAGGGTAAAGGCAGAATTAGCCTGGGATTTAGGAATAGATGGCACAGGAGCAGTGGTAGGTCAACTAGATTCAGGTGTAGACTGGACCCATCCAGCCCTGCAAAATAAATGGAGAGGCTATAATCCAGAAACAGGAGAGACAGATCCATCTAAAAACTGGTTTGACCCAGTATATGGCGCAAGCCTGCCAGCAGACTCAGATAGCCATGGAACTCACGTAATGGGTACAATGGTTGGAAG
>JAAYFE010000126.1 GCA_012728365.1 Tissierellia bacterium | reverse complement strand
TCAGGGTATTTGTTTCTTAAAATTCTACTACTTGTTCCTTTAAAATATCCTATTAATTTAGATACACAATTCCTTTTTTATGTGTGTATTTATTAGTCATTAGATAACCACCACCTATCTAATTATAATATATATTAATATTAGATAGGTGTCAAATATCTAATAAGTCTTCATCCAAATGACTAAAGTCATGGGCTTTCGGCTAGGTTTTTTTGTAAATACAATTCTAGCTGCCTTCATGTCACAAATATCTGCTCTAAATAGATTATGCAATTCTTCTTTTTTCTTTTTTGAGCGATGAATTTATACCAGATAAACAAATTACTTTTCTTAAAGATGGCTCAATATCAAGCACCTTTCCACATTTATATTATCCTACATGTTTATCCCAAATTCCTTTAAAACATCCTTTAATCCTTCTTCTACTTCCTTTCTAGAAAAGTTATTTTCTTCTAAAAATTCATCCTCCATTTCATTTATCCTATTATAAAAATCTATAGCCAGTTCTAGATACTTTATATTATTAGGGTCTATTTCTTCAAAGAGTAAATTTTCCGCTTCATTAATCTTACCCTGGCTTATAAGATCTAAAATCCTCCTGTGTAGTAAATCTGTTTGGGACAAATTTTCTTCATCTGTATATTCATATTTAGCTTCTTCTTTTTTTAAAAAAGCTTTAAGAACAAACTTCACTAAGTTTTTTACTAATCTTATAATATAATCCTGTTCATACATAGGCCCTCACCTTTTATTCATTTTAATTTCCATTAAGTACTCTTCTCTAGTTAATGAGTAGCATAATTCATCATACACATTTCCGTTATACAATACTGTGGCATTTCTTAGAGTTCCTTCATATTTAAAGCCACATTTTTCTATTACCCTTTTAGATCTTTTATTATGAGGAAAGTGGTAAACAGAAATTAAATCCAAGCCTAATTCTTCAAAGGCATATTGGATTACCCTCCTTGCAGCTTCTGTAGCATACCCCTTCCCCCAATAGTCTTCAGCCAGTACATAACCCATCATCTTTGCATTTTCCATTTCCCTTTTCACATCTTTATGTAATCCAATGGAACCTATAACCTTGTTGCTTTCTTTTTTTACTATAGCCCAAACTTCTTTACTACTTATAAATTCTAAAATAACAGCCATAGTTTCTTCTTTATCTTTGTGAGGCTCCCAACCAGCATCAGGACCAACATTGGGACTTATTGCATATTTATATACATCATCTACATCACTTATATAAAACTTTCTTAAAATTAATCTTTCAGTTTCCAAGGTGTCCATATATATTACAGATACTTACGTTAAACTTTACGTAAGATTTTGCCTCCCTTCTATTTTTATTTGTTGGAAAAATATTGAAAATTCATTCTACCCATATAGTTTATCACATTTATAAGGGTAGTTACAGATAAAAAAATAAAATGTTCCACGTGGAACATTTTATTTAGGAATCTGTATAGTTACTTCTAAATATTCTCCCTTATCTTCTTCCTTATACTTGGCATTAACCCCACTTTCCTTTATGGCCTTAAATGCATTTTTAATGGTATTTATATATATCCTGGTACTTATTAATCCTTTAATATTTACCTTTTTCTTTACCTGCTTTTCTTCTTTAGTAAGATCATCTAGAATGTCATTTACTAATTTTTCTGTCTGGCTAACATTTAAATTGTCACGAATTACCCTATCAAGTATCTTTCTTTTTAACTCATAGTCTGGCAGCTTTAAAAGGGCTCGTCCATGTCTTTCCGTCAAATTATGTTCTAATAAATCCTTTTTAATATCCTCTGGAAGTTTTAAAATCCTTAGTTTATTAGCTATAGTAGATTGGCTCTTTCCTATTTTTTCAGCCAGCTGTTGTTGAGTAAACCCATGATCTTCAATTAAATTTCTATACCCTTCTGCTTCTTCTATGAAGTTTAAGTCTTCCCTTTGTAGGTTTTCGATTAGAGCTATTAGTGCAGATTCTTTATCCTTATATTCAACTATAATTGCTGGTATTTCCTTTAAGTTTGCCAGTTCTGATGCCCTAAGCCTTCTTTCCCCTGCAATAAGCTCATAGCTATTGTCCTGTAGCTTCCTTACACTTATTGGTTGTATTAAACCAAAGGACTTTATAGACTGACTAAGTTCTTCCAATGCTTTTTGATTAAAATTCTTACGTGGTTGATAAGGGTTCGGCTTTATAGACTCTATAGGGATATACTTTATCTCTGACTGGATGTTTTTCATTGGACATTTCACTCCCAATACATTTTTATAATATATACATATTCTACGGAAAAATAATATTTCCTTCTAATTTCCCAAACTTTCTATCGTCAAATTCATTTAAATTACAAGGGTTTCTTCTTTGGTTTGCCACCGCCTCTAGGATATTTTGTCGGTGTTTCTTTTATTTTTTCTATAATTATCAAACTATGCTTTATATCACTTAAAGGAATGTTTATTAACTTTACTTCCTTTAGCCTGCCACCTAGTGTTTTTATGCTATTTTTTGCTTCCTTAAGCTCTTCTTCTATATCTGAACCCTTCATAGATATAAAATATCCTCCTACTTTTACAAAGGGTAGGCAGTACTCACATAAGGTATTTAAGGAAGCCACAGCCCTTGAAATAGCAATATCAAATTTTTCCCTATAATTTTTGTCCCTACCTAGCTCTTCAGCTCTACCATGTATAGCTTCAATATTATTTAATCCTAATTTTTCTATTACTATATCTAAAAAATTAACCTTTTTCTTGGTACTATCTAGTAATACAACATTTAAAGTTTTATTCATGATCTTTAGTGGAAGTCCAGGAAAGCCACCACCTGTACCTATATCAATTAATTTCATATCATTTTTTACTAGGCCTAATGTCAAAGGAGTAATGCTATCAATAAAATGCTTTATATCAATTTCTATATCATCTGTTATGGAAGTAATATTAAACTTTTGATTCCATTCCCTTAAAAGCTCCTTATAGCTTTTAAACATACAAATTTCCTCTTCTCCAATTTCAAATCCTAACTCTTTTGCACCCTTTATTAAAGTATCTATATCAGTCATTGCTATTCTCCTTCTTTTCCCTTCTTTTCTGTTCTAGATATATTAATAACACATTAATATCAGCAGGTGAAACTCCTGAAATTCTAGATGCCTGACCAACAGAATCTGGTTTCATTTTATTTAGTTTCTGCACAGCCTCATTGCTTAGCCCCTTTATAGTTGAATAATCTAAATCCATAGGAAGCTTTTTGTTTTCCAGTTTTTTAAATTGTTCAATTTGAATCATCTGCTTTCTAATATATCCCTCATACTTTATATGGGTCTCAACCTGTAGTCTTATTTCCCTGGGAAGGTCCGGCCTATTTTCGTCAAGAACCTTAAGTTTTTCATAGGTTAGTTCTGGCCTTTTAATTAAATCATAAAGGCTAAAGGGATTTTTAATCTTTGCACTACCTAATTCTTCCAAAATTTTATTATTTTCTTCAGTGGGATTTACCATAATCCTTTTAAGCCTATCTAGTTCTTCTTCAATTAATTCCTTCTTTTTGAGAGTTTTCCTATACCTTTCTTCAGTAGCTAAACCAATCCTATAGCCTTTCTCAGTTAATCTTAAGTCTGCATTGTCCTGCCTTAAGGTTAGCCTATATTCTGCCCTTGCAGTCATCATCCTATAAGGCTCATTAGTTCCTTTAGTTACTAAATCATCTATTAATACACCAATATAGGCTTCAGACCTATCTAATATAAAAGGTTCCTCTCCCCTTATATTTAAGGCTGCATTTATACCAGCAACAAGACCTTGGGCTGCTGCCTCTTCATAGCCTGATGATCCATTTATTTGTCCTGCAAAAAATAAGTTTTTAATACCCTTATGCTCTAGAGTTCTCTTAAGGATTGTAGGATCAATACAATCGTATTCTATAGCATAGGCAGATCTCATAAATTTCACATTTTCAAGTCCAATTATTGATTTATACATTTCAATTTGGACTTCCTCTGGTAAGGATGAACTAACTCCTTGCACATACATTTCCTTTGTGTCCAATCCTTCAGGCTCTATAAATACCTGATGTACTTCCCTATCAGGAAATCTTACTATTTTATCTTCTATGGATGGACAATACCTTGGCCCTACTCCTTCCATTTCACCAGCATAAAGGGGTGACCTATCAAGATTATTCTGTATTATTTCCTTTGTTTTTTCTGTAGTATAGGTTAAATAACATGGAACCTGGTCTATATGAAAATCTTTTTCCATGTTCATGAAGGAAAAAGGCACTACTTCCTCATCTCCAGGCTGTATTTCCATTTTACTAAAATCTATTGTATCCCTATGGACCCTTGCTGGTGTTCCAGTTTTAAATCTTCTTAAACCTATACCTAGTCTTTTTAGAGCATCTGACAATAGATTTGCTGGAGAGTATCCACTAGGGCCACTTTCATAATTTACTTCACCTATGAAGATTCTTCCCCTTAAATAGGTGCCAGTAGCCAGTATAACTGCCTTAGAATTATAAATAGCTCCTGTTCTGGTTACAACACCCTTAACTTCTCCATCTTCAACTATTATATCCACTACTTCTCCCTGTCTAAGATCAAGATTTGGCTCATCTTCCAATACCTTTTTCATTTCAGTATGGTATTTCTTTTTATCTGCCTGAACCCTTAGGGAATGAACTGCAGGTCCCTTTGATGTATTTAACATTCTACTCTGTATACATGCTTTATCTATAGTTAAAGCCATTTGTCCACCAAGGGCATCTATTTCTCTAACTAAATGTCCCTTTCCTGTACCTCCTATATTTGGATTACATGGCATGTCTGCAATAGAATCTAGGTTCATAGTAAGCATAATAGTTTTCATTCCCATTCTGGCAGTGGCTAAGGCAGCTTCACATCCTGCATGTCCTGCTCCTACAACTACAACATCATAGTTTCCCGCAATATATTTCTTAACTTCCTTCATAAAAATTGGTTCCTCCTTTTAAACTATTTACCTATGCAGAAGTCAGAGAATATTTTATCTAGTATATCTTCACTTACAGTATCACCAGAAATTTCACCCAAATTTTCCCAACAGGCTTTAATATCTACTTCTATACAATCCAATGGCATATTAGCTTTAATTCCTTCTAATCCATCTTCAATATTTTTCTTGGCCTTAACCAATTGATTCTTATGCCTCATATTTGTCACTACAATATCACTTTCAATATTAACTGTTCCAGAATAAAATATATTTTTAATTTCTTCCTCTAATATATCAATACCTACACCTTCCAAAATAGAAGTATTTATTATTTTTTTACCCGGTAATAATTCAGTAAAATAATCCTTGTCATACTTATTTGGAAGGTCAGATTTATTTAACAATACTATGGCATTTTTATCCTTTATAATTTCTACAATTTCAAAGTCTTCATCTGCCAGTTCACTGGATACATCAAATACAGCTATAATTAAATCAGCCCTATTTACCATATCCTTTGCCTTATCAACACCTATTTTTTCAACTACATCATCTGTAGTCCTTATACCTGCAGTATCAATTATTCTAAGGGGAATACCATCAATATTTACATATTCTTCAATAATATCCCTGGTAGTTCCAGGTATGTCTGTTACAATGGCCCTATTTTCCCTTAATATAGAATTTAGTAAGGATGATTTTCCTACATTAGGTTTTCCCAATATTACAGTATTTAAACCATCCCTTAAAATTTTACCCCTATCGGCAGTTTTAAGTAGCCTTTCAATTTCATCCTTCACTAGCCTAGCCTTTTCTTCCAGCCCCATATAAGTAACATCATCTACATCCTCCTCTTCTGAAAAATCTATAGATGCATTTATATGGGCCAGCATTTCAAGTAAAGTATTCCTTATTTCCCTTATCTTCTTAGAAAGATTTCCTTCCAATTGATTTAAGGATACTTGGAAGGATTTATCAGTTTTTGCCCTAATTAAATCTATTACTGCTTCAGATTGGGCTAAGTCTAGTCTTCCATTTAGGAAGGCCCTTTTTGTAAATTCACCTGGTTCAGCTAATCTAGCACCACTTTCTAAAACTGCCTCCAGTATTTTTCTTACAGAAATTATTCCACCATGACAATAAATTTCTACTACATTTTCCCTAGTATAGGTATAAGGCTCCTTCATATACGCTATAAGAACTTCATCTATTATTTCATTAGTTTTAGGATCAATAATATGACCATAGGTAAGCTTCCTATTTTCTGCTTTTTTAAGCTCGTCTATTTTACTACCTTTAAAAATTTTATTTGCAATTTCTATGGAATCCTTTCCACTTAATCTTACAATTCCAATTCCAGCTTCACCTATTGCAGTAGAAATAGCTGCTATAGTATCAGTCATAATAAACACCATACCTTTCTTATATAGAAGAAACCCAGTAATAACTGGGTTTCCAAAATTATTTTGCTTGAATTACTACCCTTCTGTAAGGGTCTTCTCCTTCACTATAGGTAGTAACCCCACTTACATTTTGCAGGGCTGAATGTATAATTCTTCTTTCATATGGGTTCATTGGTTCAAGCTTTATAGGTTTACGGATAACTTTAGATTTTTGTGCCATCTTATTTGCTAATTTTATTAAAGTATCCTCTCTCTTCTTTCTATATCCTTTTACATCTACAAGTACCTTTATATAATCTTCCCTATTCTTATTTACTGTAAGGCTAACTAAATATTGAATAGCATTTAAAGTATTCCCTCTTTTACCTATTATAATACCCATATCAGTAGCACTAATATTTACTATTTCAACATATAATTGGGAACCTTCTCTTCTAATGGATGTTCTAGCTTTAATGCTCATATGCAAAAACAACTTATTTAAGAAATTTTCCGCTATTTCAACTGGGTCATTTACTACCGTAACTCTAACTGCCGCATCCTTAGTTCCTATTAAACCAAAGAGTCCCTTACTTGGCTTTTCTAACACTTCAATTTCAACATCGTTCCTGCTAACCTGTAACTCTTCCAAAGCCTCTTTAATAGCACCTTCAATAGTTTTGGAAATCTTCACAACGGACTTCATACTACTTAGTCTCCTCCTTAATATCCCCTAAAGACCTATTAATAATAAGTTGCTGAACTACCTGGAATATATTGCTTATAACCCAGTATAATGCTAAACCTGCAGGAAAAGATCTAGCAGCCCAAAATATAAAAAATGGAAGGATTAGATTCATCATCTTTTGACTGGACTCTGCTTGTGGATTTGTCTGTACAGTTTTAGCCATCATAATTTTACTTTGCAAATAGGTGGTTAATCCAGCCAATAAAGGTAGCCCCCAAAGATATGGATCTGGTTGACCTAAATCAGGAATCCAAAGAAAACCCTTATTAATAGCATCAAATACACTTTGACTTCTAAATACAAATTCTACAGGATTTCTTAAAACACTAAACATGGCAAGCAAAATTGGAAATTGAATGAGTATAATCAAACAACCAGACATTGGATTATAGTTATTTTCTTTATAAAGCTGCATCATTTTGGCCTGTTGAGTCTGTGGGTCATTTTTATATTTTCTTTGAATTTCTTGTAATTTTGGTTGCAATTCATTCATCTTTTTGGTAGATTTACTTTGTTGTAAGCTGACAGGCAATAAAATTAGCTTAAATACAATAGTAGTTAATATAATAGTAATACCATAATAAGATATAAGTTCTGTTTCTGTCCCTACTTTAGATACTACATCAAATATAAACTTCATTAGACTTCCTAATAAGTTGCTTATAAAACCCATTTATTTACCCCCAATCATTTTAGTGGATCATATCCTCCTTTGTTAAAGGGATGGCATCTTAAAATCCTTCCAATAGTCAAATAAGTACCCTTGAAAAAACCATACTTTTCATAGGCTTGTAAAGCATATTGTGAGCAGGTTGGATAAAATCTACAATGGCTTCCTACTAATATATATTTAGAAATAAATTTTTGATAAAACTTTATTAAAAAAATAGCCAGCCTAGCCATTATTTTCACCTGTATTCTTTAATATGCCAGATATCTTTAAAATATGAATAACTGCACTTTCTAAAGTCTTAAAATCTATGTCTACTACATTTTTTTTCGGTACTAGTATTATATCATATTCTTCCTTTATATTATGAAAATTTTTCCTTATTATCTCCCTTATTCTTCTTTTTACCTTATTTCTAACCACACTCTTACCAATCTTCTTAGTTACTGTAATTCCAACCCTTGTATGTCCTAAATCATTCTTACTTAAATACAAAACTAAATTCCTATTCCAATAATACTTTCCATTCCTGTATACTTTTTTAAAATCCTGATTACTCCTTAATCTGTATCTCTTATCCATCACAATCTCCTCGTATACAAAAAGGCCACTATTTGCGGCCTTAAGCTGTTAATCTCTTCCTGCCCTTTCTTCTCCTATTCTTTAATACTCTTCTTCCAGCTTTTGTACTCATTCTCTTTCTAAAACCATGTACTCTACTTCTGTATCTTTTCTTCGGTTGATATGTCCTCTTCATCTTTTACACCCCCCTCACTGCAGGACGCATCTATTAACTTAAGTCTTCTACTACAGAAAACATAAATACTACTATAGATTATATTTATAGGAAGATTATATGTCAAGAAATTTAAATTATTCATATCCACAAGCTTCTTATTAACAATATCTTTATATTGTGGATAAGTTTGTTGATATAAATTATATTTTTTGTTATTATAAAATAGGATGTGGATAAATTATATTTATTTTACAATTTTTAAAGTTATTCACAGCTTGTTGATAATTTTGTGTATAATTTTATTTTTTATCAAAATAAATTCCCTAAAACCTGTGAATTGAACATATATTTATCCACATTTTATTTATCTACATTTATGTGGATATTTTTGATTTTTTTATATAATAATCCTTTATCAACTTTTTGTTAATAATTTATTCACAATTATTATGGCATTTATTAGAAAAAAATAATCCTATAAATATTTATTTTTTGTGGATAAACTTGTTTATTTTTTGGACTCTTACATAGGTTTATAAATCCACTAAATGGTTATAATCTACATTAAATGGGAGGAATTATATTATGAGTTTAGAGTTAGAAAATATTTGGAATGAGGTCCTGAAACTTATAAAGGTTGAATTGACCGAAGTTAGCTTCAACACCTGGCTAAAAACTATAAAACCAATAACCATTGCTGAAAATATTGTTGTTTTAGCAGCTCCAAATGAGTTTACCAAGAACATATTAGAGGGAAGGTATTTAAATTTAATTAAAAATGCCATAAAACAAGTAACAAATATAGATTATGAAATAAAATTTGTAATTCCAGGAGAAGATATTAGCCTTAATGTTGGACAATCTATAGTCAATAATAACCTGATAAACGAACAAAGGGCCCAATTAAATCCAAAATACACCTTCGATACCTTTGTCATTGGAAATAGCAACAGATTTGCCCACGCAGCCTGCCTAGCTGTAGCAGAAGCACCAGCACAAGCCTACAACCCCTTATTCATATATGGTGGGGTAGGACTTGGAAAAACCCATCTTATGCATGCCATAGGCCATTATATATTAAATCAAACACCTAATGCTAAGGTGGTTTATGTTTCCAGTGAAAAGTTTACAAATGAACTGATAAATTCCATTAGGGATGATAAAAACAATGAATTCAGAAACAAATATAGGAATGTAGATATACTTTTAATTGACGATATACAGTTTATTGCAGGAAAAGAAAGTACCCAGGAGGAATTCTTCCATACCTTCAATGCCCTCCATGAGGCAAATAAGCAAATTGTAATATCCAGTGATAGGCCTCCTAAAGAAATCCCTACATTGGAAGATAGATTAAGATCACGATTTGAATGGGGCTTAATATCAGACATACAGCCACCTGATTTAGAAACTAGGATTGCTATACTTAAGAAGAAAGCAAAGGTAGAAAATATAGAAGTACCTGATGATGTAATGAATTATATAGCTACTAAGATCCAGTCAAATATAAGGGAACTAGAAGGGGCCTTAATAAGAATTGTTGCCTATTCCTCCTTAACAAATAAAGAAATTACATTAGAATTAGCAGAAGAAGCCTTAAAAGATATTTTTTCAACTAATAAACCTAGAAAGATCACTGTATACTTGATTAAAGAGGTTGTTTCTAATGATTTTGGTGTAAAAGTAGAAGATTTTAATTCTAAAAAGAGAACCAGGTCCATTGCTTATCCAAGACAAATAGCCATGTATTTAACCAGAGAATTAACAGATTTGTCCCTACCAAAAATAGGGGAAGAATTTGGTGGCAGAGACCATACTACAGTAATACATGCCTACGACAAAATATCTAAAGAGATATCTACAGATGAAGATCTTAAAAATAGAATAGATGCACTTATAAAAGATATAAAAGGAGAATAATCAACAAAATTTTGTTGAATTACCTGTTAGTAGATTGTTGATAACTTTATATAAATTTTATTCTTATTCATTGTGGATAATTTAAAACTTTATTATTGACTTATCCACATGTTAATAAATCATTGCAAGCTTCTAATTTTCAAATTAAAATTGGTTATCAACATATTAACAGCCCCTACTACTATTACTAAGTTATATATTATTATTTATCTATCTATCTACATAGATAGGAAGGAGGACAAACTTTGAAAATACAAGTTAATCAAAAAATATTATCCAACCATATAAATATAGTTCAAAAAGGGATTTCAGCCAGAACTACCCTACAAATATTAGATGGCATATTAGTTGAAGCCTTTGACAATAGATTGAAATTAACCTCAACAGATTTAGAAATTGGAATAGAGTCCTATTTAGACTGTAATATTATTGATGAAGGCTCCATTGTAATAAATGCCAGGATTTTTGGTGATATAGTTAGAAAGCTTCCAGATTCTCTAATAGATATTGAAGTAAAAGACAACAATATTAATATAAAATGTGAAGACTCAGAATTTAACATTTTAGGAAACAATCCTAATGAATATCCTACCCTACTAACCATAAGGGATGGTAGCTCATTCTCTATTCCAATGGACTTACTAAAAACGGCCATAAGACAAACAGTATTTGCCACTACCCAAGATGAAACTAGGCCTATTTTTACTGGTGTATTATTAGAAATAAACAATGGAAAGGCTTCTTTTGTTGCCTTAGATGGATATAGGTTATCCTTAAGAAATATACCTATTAATAATGCTGAGGATAATATAAAGATCGTAATTCCAGGAAGGACTTTAAATGAATTAAATAAAATATTAGAGGATGAAGAGGAAGAAATAACAATATCCACAAGCCCAGGTAATGTTGTATTTAATCTTGGGGATACCATAGTATCTTCAAGACTTTTGGAAGGTCAATTTTTCAATTACAAAGATATTATTAGGCAGGAACATGAAACTAGGGTGGTAGTAAATAGGAAGGCCTTACAGGATTCTTTAGAAAGGGCTAGTTTACTTGCCAAGGAAGAAAAGGCAAATTTAGTTAAATTAGTTATTAAAGACAATCAGCTCTTTATAAAATCTAATACTGAAATAGGGGATGTAAATGAGAAGGTTGATACCCAAAAAGAAGGAGAAGATTTAAACATAGCTTTTAACTCAAAATACCTTCTAGATGGTATTAAGGTTATTGATTCTGAAAGGGTAGAACTTTTATTTATGGGAGAATTAAACCCATGTATAATGAAGTCTATAAATGATATAGATTATACCTATTTAGTATTGCCAGTAAGATTAGCCCAGGCAGAATACTAATATAATTGTCAATAGGCGATGGACAATGGATAATTATTTTAGTTAAAAAGGTGGATGTTATGAGAGAAGTAAGGATTACAACGAAATTTATTAAACTGGATCAGTTATTGAAGTTTGCTGGCATAGCCCAAACTGGTGGAGAAAGTAAAATGCTAATAAAAGAAGGTATAGTATCGGTAAATGGCCAAATTGTTAAAGAAAGAGGTAAAAAAATAAGAAGGGGAGATATTGTAGAAATTAAAGAAATAGACAAGCTTATTGTGGTATAATAAAGATATAAACAGAGCCTCAACCGTTTAAGGTTGAGGATTTATAACTTATTAAGAAGTTTTGAGAGGTGCTTTATTTGAATGTCAAGAACCTAAGGCTTATAAACTTTAGAAATTATAATAATGTTTATTTAGAATTAGATGACAAATTAAATATATTCATAGGTAAAAACGCTCAGGGTAAAACAAACCTTCTAGAAGCTATATATGTTTCAGCTACAGGCAAGTCCTTTAGAACTAACAGGGATAGAGAACTTATAAATTTTAATAAAAAAGAAGCCTATATTGGTTCTAAAGTACAAATTGGTGAAAGGGAAAAGCTAATAGAGATTAAGTTAGATAGGATAGCTCCTAAAAGGATAAAAATAAATAAGTTAGAGTTAAAAAAACAAAAAGAACTTAATAGTGGTCTTAATGTGGTGGTATTTTCACCTGATGATCTATCTTTAGTAAAGGGGAGCCCAAAGGAAAGAAGACTTTTTTTAGATACGAGTATTTCTCAAGTTAAACCTGTTTATAGGTATAATTTAAATAGATATAATAAAATTCTTATTCAAAGAAACAACCTCTTAAAAGCAGGTAAAAGCAAAAAGGATCTTGTAAATCTTTTGGATATATTTGATATGCAGCTTGTAAAAACTGGTACAGATATAATTATATCAAGGTTCAACTTTATAGATAAATTATCTAAAGTAGCCTTAAATATCCACAATAGGTTAACCTTAAATAAGGAAAAGCTATTATTAAACTATGATTCAAGTATTAGTTTCAAAAATTTAAATAGGCAGGAAATAGAAAGTAGTTTCATAAAAAGTCTAAAGGAAAATAGGTATAAGGATATGCTTACAGGTTCAACTTCCACAGGTCCCCATAGGGATGATATGAAAATATATATAAATAATATGGATTCAAGGACCTTTGCTTCTCAAGGCCAACAAAGGACAATAGTTTTAACCATAAAACTATCGGAAGTAGAAATAATATATAAGGATACAGGCTCTTATCCTGTATTACTATTAGATGATGTATTTTCTGAACTAGACTCTGATAGGCGAAAATATCTAATTAGTTTTTTTAAAAATACTCAGACCTTTATTACATCAACAGATATAGAAAATTTAGATGAACTAATGGATAGTAATCCATTAATGTTTACCATAGAAAATGGAAATATAAAATACAAGGAGTAGATCTAATGTATGTTCATATAGGTAATAACATTTATGTTCTTAAAAAAGACATAGTGGGAATATTTAATGTAAAATCCTTAAACTTAAATGAAAAAAATAACTACTTTAAGGATCTTACAAAATTAGGTAATATAAAAAATACTATAAATGATAATGTAAAAAGTTATATTATAACCTGTAAAAGTAAGAAGAAAGGGACTTCAAAAAATACCTGTAATATATACTGTTCCAATATATCCTCTAATACCATAGTAAATAGATTTAGGGATGTAGAAATAGATTGGAGGTATAAAGATGGCAAAAGATAACAAAAACAGAAGGTATACAGCTGAAGAGATACAGGTACTTACAGGCCTAGAGCCTGTTAGAAAAAGACCTGGTATGTATATTGGTAGTACGGGATAAAAAGGGCTTCATCATTTAGTATATGAGGTGGTAGATAATAGTATTGATGAGGCACTAGCTGGAGTATGTGATACTATAAATGTAATTATAGATAAGGATAATTCTATAATGGTAGAGGATAATGGTAGTGGTATACCAGTAGAGATCCATCCTCAAACTGGAAAATCCACAGTAGAAACGGTTCTTACAATACTTCATGCTGGAGGAAAGTTTAATAATTCTGCCTATAAAGTGTCGGGAGGATTACATGGAGTTGGAATTTCAGTAGTTAATGCTTTATCAGAATGGCTAATTGCAAGGGTAAAAAGAGATGGAAAGGAGTATATGCAAAAATTTGAAAGGGGTATTCCAGTAACTGAACTTGAAGTAGTAGGTGAAGCTAATACTACTGGTACAACTATTTCCTTTAAACCTGACAAGGAAATATTTGATACTGTTAAGTTTAATTATGAAACCCTTCAACATAGGCTTAGGGAAATGGCCTTTTTAAATAAGGGTGTTAAGATTACCCTAGAAGACAGAAGAACCAACACTAAAGAAGTTTTCCACTATGAAGGTGGTTTAAAGGCCTTTGTTGAATATTTAAACAAAAATAAAAACCCTATACAGAAGAGAATTCTATACTTCGAAGATTCAAGAGATGATACTATTGTTGAACTTGCCCTTCAATACACAGACTCTTACTCTGAAAACATATATACCTTTGCCAATAATATAAATACTGAAGAAGGTGGCTTCCATTTAAGCGGTTTAAGAACAGCTTTAACTAGAGCCATAAACGATTATGGAAGAAAGTACAATTTCTTAAAAGAAAAGGATGAAAATCTTCAAGGAGAAGATGTAAGGGAAGGATTAACTGCGGTTTTATCTGTTAAACTAATGAACCCTCAATTTGAAGGACAAACTAAGACTAAATTAGGAAACAGTGAAGTAAGGGGTATTGTTGAGTCCATTACCTATGAACAGTTAAGCAATTTCCTAGAAGAAAATCCAAGCGAAGGAAAGGCAATACTAGAAAAGGCAATTAGCGCATCCAGAGCAAGAGAAGCTGCTAGGAGAGCAAGAGAAATTTCAAGAAAAAGAAGTATATTAGATAATGCAACATTGCCAGGAAAACTTGCAGATTGCCAGGAAGATGATATTGAAGTAACAGAAATCTTCTTAGTTGAGGGAGATTCAGCTGGAGGAAGTGCAAAACAAGGTAGGGATAGGAGAAATCAGGCTATATTACCTTTAAGAGGTAAAATAATGAATGTAGAGAAGGCAAGGTTAGATAAGATATTAGAATATGAAGAAATTAGAGCCATGGTATCAGCCTTTGGAACCGGTATTGGTAAAGATTTTGATATAGAAAAATTAAGGTATGGAAAGATAATTATAATGACAGATGCTGATGTTGATGGTGCCCATATAAGGACATTACTTTTAACCTTTTTCTATAGATATATGAGGGAGTTAATTGAAAATGGTAATATATATATAGCCCAACCACCATTATACAAAGTGACCAAGGGTGAGAAGGAATATTATGTATACAGTGATGAAGAGCTTGATAGATTGCTTGAAGAAATAGGAAGAAGCAATTATTCCATACAGAGATATAAGGGTCTAGGAGAGATGAATCCAGAACAATTGTGGGAGACAACTATGGACCCAGAAAACAGAATACTTTTAAAGGTTACCATAGAGGATGCAAAAGCAGCTGATGAAATATTTACAACTTTAATGGGAGAAAAAGTAAGGCCAAGACGAGAATTTATAAGACGAAATGCAAAATTAGTAAGGAACCTAGATATATAGCTGAGGAGTGAGTTACTATATGGATAAAAAAAGCAATATAATAAATATTTATATAGAAGATGAAATGAAAAAGTCATATTTAGACTATGCCATGTCTGTAATTGTAAGTAGGGCTCTTCCAGATGTAAGGGATGGTTTAAAACCTGTCCATAGAAGAATTCTTTATTCCATGAATGAATTAGGTCTAACCCATGATAAACCCTATAGAAAGTCTGCCAGAATAGTAGGGGATGTACTGGGTAAATACCATCCCCATGGAGATTCTTCTGTTTATGATGCAATGGTAAGGCTTGCTCAGGACTTTAATACAAGATATATGTTAATAGATGGTCATGGGAACTTTGGTTCTATAGATGGGGATAGTCCTGCAGCTATGCGTTATACAGAAGTGAGAATGGCAAAAATAACTCAAGAAATGCTAAGGGATATAAATAAGGATACTATAGACTATAGGCCTAATTTTGATGAAACCTTAAAGGAGCCTGTAACCCTACCTAGTAGATTTCCAAATTTACTTGTAAATGGATCTTCTGGTATTGCTGTAGGTATGGCTACTAATATTCCACCCCATAATTTAGGAGAAGTAATAGATGGAATAATTATGTACATTGACAATCCGGATATAAGTACAGAAGCTTTAATGAAGGCTATAAAGGGGCCAGACTTTCCAACTGGTGCCTTAATAATGGGCAGGGAAGGCATAGTATCTGCATATAAAACGGGACGTGGAAAAATTACCTTAAGGGCAGTGGCAGAAATAGAAGAAGCTAGTCGGGGTAGACAGAGAATAGTTGTTACAGAATTACCCTATCAGGTAAATAAGGCCCGCCTTATAGAGAAAATAGCTGAGCTTGTAAGGGACAAAAAAATTGAAGGCATATCAGACCTAAGGGATGAATCTGACAGGGAAGGTATGAGAATAGTAATAGAGCTTAAAAGGGATGCTAATGCCAATATAGTACTTAACAGGCTATATAAGCAGACTCAATTACAAACAACCTTCGGAATTATAATGCTAGCCTTAGTAGATGATGAACCAAAGGTGCTGAACTTAAAACAAATATTAGATCACTATGTAAATTACCAGAAAGAAATTATAGTAAGAAGGACTAAATACGATTTAAACAAGGCAGAAGAAAGGGCCCATATTGTAGAAGGCCTAAAGATAGCCTTAGATAATATAGATGAAGTTATAAATATAATTAGAAGTTCTAAAGACGATCAAACAGCAAAAACAAGGCTTATGGATAGTTTTGGTCTATCAGATAAGCAAGCTCAAGCAATTTTAGATATGAGATTAAGAAGATTAACAGGTTTAGAAAGGGAAAAACTAGAGGAAGAATATGAAGCCCTAATTAAAGAAATAAATAGGTTAAAGGAGATATTGGCAAGCGAAAGATTGGTTTTAGAAATAATTAAAACTGAACTATTAGAAATTAAAGAAAAGTATGGTGATGAAAGAAGAACTAAAATAATGCCTGCTCCTGATGAAATTAATATAGAGGATATGATAGAGGAAGAAAAGGTAGTAATTACTTTAACCCATAGGGGATATATAAAGAGAATGCCTGAAAACACCTATAAGACCCAAAAAAGAGGAGGTAAAGGCATCATAGGCCTAACTACAACAGAAAATGATTTTGTAGAGCACTTATTTATAACATCTACCCATGACAATATTCTATTCTTTACCAATAAGGGTAAGGTCTATTTATTGAAGGCCTATGATATACCTGAAGGAAAGAGGCAGTCAAAGGGAACAAATATAGTCAATCTATTAAATCTATCTAGAAATGAAACCATATCTGCCGTAATACCCATAGAAGATTATGATCCAGAAAGTAATCTGATGTTTATAACTAAAAATGGGCTTATTAAGAAGACAGCAATGGAAGAATTCAAAAATATAAGAAAAAATGGATTAATAGCCATAAAATTAAAAGAAGATGATGAATTAATTGCAGTTAGAAAGACAGATGGAAATAAAGAAATAATAGTAGTAACCTCTATGGGTATGGCCATCAGATTTAAGGAAAAGGAAGTAAGGCAGATGGGAAGAAATGCTACTGGTGTAACAGCTATAAAACTAAAGGAAGATGATACAGTAGTAGCTATGGATTTAGTAGAGGAAGGAAAAAGCTTATTAGTTGTAAGTGAACATGGTTTTGGAAAGAGAACTTCTCTAGATGAATACAAGACTCAAAAAAGAGCTGGAATGGGATTGAGGACATATAATATAAAGGATAAGACAGGAAAGTTAGTATCTGCTAGGGTAATTGACGAAAATGATGAAATTATGATGATTTCAATGTTAGGAACTATTATAAGAATAAAGGCAGAAGATATTTCCCTCATGGGTAGGTATACACAAGGGGTAAAATTAATGAAATTAGATAAGGAAGAAGATAGGATAATGGCAATAGCAAAATTTGTAGAAGAAGATTAAAAAGCAGCTAGGCTGCTTTTTTTGTTTAATGGGGAAAGCCTACTATTTTACTTTACATTAAAGTATTTTTATTATAGAATTAAGTAAAAAAGAGGACAAGGGAGGTATCTAAATGGCATTAGATATCAAAGTAAGTTATAATGAAGGCAACAACTATTGGCTAGTTGAGCCAATGGGGGAAGTTGATATATATACCTCTTCAGAATTAAAGGAGAAAATATCTGAAGCCATAGGCGACAAAAAAGCAGATATTGTAATAGATGGGAAAAAATTGGACTACTTAGATAGCACTGGATTAGGAACATTAATAAGTATATTTAAGATGATAAAAGATAATGAGAATAAGATATATATAAAAAATTTAAAACCAAATATAAGAAAACTATTTGAAATAACTGAATTAGATAAGGTCTTTATCATTGAGGAGTGATCCGTATGAAAAGTGATATTTTTAAACTAACAATTCCAAGTAAACCAGATTATATTTCTGTTGCACGTTTAACTTCTTCGTCTATTTCCAGTAAATTAGGTTTTTCCATAGATGAAATAGAAGATATAAAAGTATGTATATCAGAAGCATGTACAAATGCTTTAGAAAGAACTGATGAAATAAATATTAAATTTGAAATTACACAAGATCAATTCATAATAACTGTTGATGATGTTTCACTGCCTAAAAATGATGAAGAAAAGATGAAAGAAATCCATTTTGGAATATTGATTATGAAATCCCTTATGGATGAGGTGAATTTTTTAGAAAAAGGAGTTGAAATGATCAAATATTTAGAGGATGGTTTAGATGAAAGAGAAAAAGAATAATGAAATAAAAGAAATTAATAATTTTGAAGATATGGATACTAAAACTCTATTTAAGGAATTCAAAAAAACAAAGGATAAAAAAATAAGGGATCTATTAATTGAAAGGCATTTATATATAGCTGAAATATTAGCAAAAAAGTATGTAAATAGGGGTATAGACTATGATGATATATTTCAAGTGGCTTCCATAGGACTTATATATGCCATTGATAGATATGATATTGATAAGGGATATGAGTTTTCTAGCTTTGCAACCCCAACCATAATAGGTGAAATAAAAAAGTATTTTAGGGACAAAGGTTGGACCATAAGAGTACCTAGAAGGATTCAAGAATTATCAAAGAAAATAAATAATGCAAAGATGGTATTAAGTCAAGAATTGCAGCGATCCCCTACTGTACAAGATATTGCAGAATATTTAGGATCCACAGAAGAAGAAATATTAGAAGCCATGGAAGGCAGCAAGGTATATACCCCTCAATCTTTAGATTTAACCTATGATGCAAACAATGACGATAAGGACTTAAACCTAGCAGATTTTATAGGAGAAGAAGATGTGTACTTTAGTAAAATAGAAAACAATGATTTTTTGAAAAGATCTATGAAGAAATTAAATGAAGTAGAAAAGAAAATATTTGTAGACAGATATTTTAATGATAAGACACAAGTGGTAATTGCAAAAGAACTAAATATATCACAGATGACAGTGTCAAGGATTGAAAAGAGAATAATTGAAAAGATGAGAAAGGAAATGGAGAAAACATTATAGATATTTTTTAGAAAAAGTATTGACAAGGAAATAAAAAGCTGCTATAATATGAGAGCTGTCACAAGACAGAAAAAGATTTGGAAAAAATAAAAAAGTTTTTCAAAAAAACTATTGACAGCAATTTTCAAATATGCTATATTATAATAGTCACTTGCGAAAAGCAAGATGAACCATGAAAACTAAACAGTGTGAGATACTTTGAGTAGAATAAAGAGCTAATCAAACTTTTTAAATGAGAGTTTGATCCTGGCTCAGGACGAACGCTGGCGGCGTGCCTAACACATGCAAGTCGAGCGAGGGGTTTA
>JAAYFE010000125.1 GCA_012728365.1 Tissierellia bacterium | reverse complement strand
TTGCTAAAGCCTATGGAAGAATAAGAATGAAAAAGGAAACTATTGCCTTAATAAAAGAAGGGCTAATTGAAAAGGGCGATGTTTTATCTGTTGCCCAAGTTGCTGGTATTATGGCTTCAAAGAGGACAAGTGATCTTATTCCCATGTGCCATAATATATTTCTAACAGGGACCAATATTAAATTTAATATATTGGAGGATGCCATAGAAATAAAAGCAGAAGTAAAAACAGTAGGGAAAACAGGTGTAGAAATGGAAGCCTTAACAGCAGTATCCCTTGCAGCCCTTACCATATACGACATGTGTAAGGCAGTAGACAAGGGTATGGTAATTGAAGAAATTAAACTGATGGAAAAGTATGGAGGAAAATCAGGAACCTACATTAGAGAGGAGCAGTAAGGATATGATGAAAAAAACTGGTAAGGTTATAAGTATAAATATATCTGATAAAAAGGGTATAGTTAAGGAGCCCATAGAAAAGGGTGTCTTTATTAAAGACTTTGGCTTGGAGGGGGATGCCCATTCAGGTAAGTGGCATAGGCAGGTAAGCCTCTTAGGAATAGAAAGTATCAGGAAAATGGAAGAGATGGGCATTAAGGACCTTGAATATGGGGATTTTGCAGAAAATATTACCACTGAAGGCATAATCCTTTATGAACTTCCTGTAGGCACCAGATTAAAAATAGGGGAAACAATACAGGAAGTTACCCAAATAGGCAAGGAATGCCATACAGGCTGTGCCATAGCAAGGCAGGTTGGAAAGTGTATTATGCCTAGGGAAGGCATATTTACTAAGGTTATAAAGGGTGGAATAGTTAAAGCTGGCGATATAATAGAGGTGTTATAATGGATAAGAAAGGAATAGGACAGGTAGTAGGCCTATATATTAAGGATAAGAAGGAGTCTAAAGTTAAATTAATAGAAGAAGGGTTTTTTGAAGAGGATAAGGGTCTAGTGGGAGATGCCCATTTTAATGGAGGAAATAGGCAGGTTAGCATATTTACTGCTTACGGCAGAAAGGCCTTACTCCTATCCTACAGGGATGGCCTGTGTACCAAAAAGTTTTATGAAAACATAAGGGTAAAGGATTTAGATCTAGAAAAACTGGAGATAGGCTCAATAATACAAGTAGGTGACAGCCTACATGAAGTAACTGAAATAGGAAAGAGATGTTTTCCAAATTGTAAAATAGTAGAAAAAGGGGATACCTGCCCTTTAGCCAGCCAGGCTATATTTACCAGGATAATAAGGGGTGGTAGTGTATCCATAGGGGATAGGGTAGAACTAAAGGGGTAAAATAGGAGAGGGGGTGAAGGCTTGATTAAGGTTGAAGTAAGGCTGTTTGCCCATCTTAGACAGGGAAGGGAAAAAAGTCAAATAATGGAGCTTGATGAAGGTACTACTATTTCAGATATAATAAAGGCATTAAATATAGATAAGGACCAGGTGGCCATTATGCTGCTTAATGGCAGGGATGGTCCAGAGACTAGGGAAGTAAAGGATGGAGATGTGATCTCCTTATTTCCACCAGTGGGAGGAGGATAATACAATAACTCTGCCTAGGAAGGCAGAGTTATTGTATTTTGCATCTGGAAATATTACAATAGGATGTAAGATTTCGAAAAATGTAAAAGGTAAGGCCCATGTATTATGATTAAAACTTATACATGAGTCACTTTGAAAACAGGGAAATAAATAGGTAATAAAGGACTTTTTCATGAATATAATAGAGAATAAAACTATATTTAAAGTATATTTATCTCAAATACTTAGCTTATAAAAGGGTAATAAGTCTAGTAATATATGGATAGAAAGATATGGAGGTATTATTATGTTATATTATAAAATACCTGGTAGAGGGGAATTGGAAATAGAAAATCTAGTCTTAGACTATAATGGTACCATAGCTGTGGATGGTAAGCTAATAGAAGGGGTTGAGGAGCTATTAGCTCAATTAAAGGAATATGTAAACATATATGTTCTTACGGCAGATACCTATGGAACTGTGGAGGAGGAGTTAAAGGATTTGGATGTAAAGGTGCTAACCTTTCCTAACCATAAGGCAGGAGCATCTAAGCAACAAATAGTAATGGAGCTTGGTGGACATAAAACCATCTGTATAGGCAATGGATACATTGATTTGCCCATGTTTAAGGAAAGTATCCTATCCATTGCAGTAATAGAAGAAGAAGGGGCCTATGGAAAGCTACTTTATTATGCTGATATAGTAACCCACTCTATACTAGATGCCTTAAAGATTGTTTTAAATAGTGATAGGGTAAGGGCTACCTTAAGAAATTAAAGTATCCCTGTACTTACTTTTGTACAGGGATACTTGTTTTATCTCCCAAATATTCTTCCAAGGTAATGTTTTTTTCATAAATCTCCTTTGCTGCATCCTTGCCAACATATCTAATATGCCAAGGTTCATAGCTATATCCTGTAATATCTACCTTGTCCTTTTCATATCGAATTATAAATCCAAATCTATGGGCATTTTCCTTAAGCCAAATTCCCTCAACAGTTTGTCCAAATTTTTCATTTAAGTCAAAACCAAGAGACTGGCAGGAAACATCCATGGCAAGGCCTGTTTGGTGCTCACTTTGGCCAGGGTAGGCTGTAAGCTTATTGGCTTCTTCAAAACCATCCCTTTCAGCCCTTATATCAAATAGGTATTTTTGCCTTTCATAGGATCTGTAGCCTGAAATGGCAAATAGATATATACCTTCCTCTTCAGCAGCCTTAAATAGTTCTTCCAAGGCTTTTGCAGCTTCCTTTCTCATTTGCTTCTTTTCATGAAATTCTTCAAAGGGGAACCTTACATTGGGAACTACTAAGTCCTCTGGAACATAATCTGAGGGTAGATTTCTATTTTTATTTACCAATACTAAAATATCATCTGTATTCTTTACAATTACCTTACCTTCATCATCTACAAAGCTAGTACCTGTAAGTAAGTCTTCTTTATCCTCTTCCTCTGGCTTGTAGTCTTTTTCCACTTCTATTTCAGCAGGCTTGTCCTCTTTATGATCTAGATTAGCTTCATCTATAGGCTTGTCATCAAGGGGAGTAGATTCGGTATTTAAGCGGAAAACAAATACACTGGCAATCAACAATAAGAAAATTGTAAGGCTAAATAATCTTTTTTTCATAACAAACAACTCCTCATAAGAGATATTAAAAAATTCGACAAAAAATATAATTCTCCCTTATATTTTACTATAATCTTGGTGTCATTTAAATAAATAAGGGTATACTTATATTAAAAATTTATAAAAAAGCATATAGGAGGAATATTATGTCGGAATTTGCTGCAAGAATAGATGTGAGACTATATGAACCTAAGGATAAGCATCCTAAAATTTTTGAAACCTTTAAAAGTTTGAAAAAGGGTGAGAAGATGGAGCTTATAAATGACCATGATCCAAAACCCTTATATTATCAAATGTCAGCAGAAATGACAGGTCAGTTTCAGTGGGAATATTTGGAGGAAGGTCCTGAAGTTTGGAGGGTTTCCATTAAGAAGTTAGTATAATATAATCAATAGCTTGCTTATTTGGCAAGCTATTGATTAATAAATAAGGATGTGAGAATATGAAAACAATAAGATGGCTTGGAAATACTGTGTTTATAATTTTATTTGCCCTTGTAACCTTTTTTGGGATAGGACCTGTTTTAATGGCTGATGGTACTTTAAAGGAAAGGCTAATTACCCTAGGCATAATAATTATTATCTATATTATATTAGCATTAGCCTTTAGATATTGGAGAAAAAAGGTTAGATAATCATTCGGTAACAGATGTTACCGAATTTTTTTTAATTTTGTATATAATATTAATTAGATAATAAAAGCGGATATTTAGGAGGAGTATGGATGAATAAATATTTTGATATAAAGGATAAGGTGTATGATATAACAGAAAAATATCCTGAAACTATAGATGTATTTGTAGCCCATGGCTTTAAACCCTTGGCCAATGAAGCCATGAGAAAGACCATGGGGAAGACTATTTCACTGGAGATGGCCTTAAGGAGTAAAAGAATAAATGTGGAACACTTTGTTGATAAGCTTGTTGAAGTAATAGAGAAAAATAGGGTTTCTGAAGATATGGACTTAATTGAAAGAGAAAAGAAGGAGAAAGCAGATATAAAAATAAAGGGGGTCCTTCCTTGCCCTGTAAGGATACCCTTAATGGAAGCCTTTAATAAGTGGATGGAAGAAAAAAAGGATAATTTAAATATTGATCTTGACTATGACCTTAAAGCTGCAGTACAGGGTATTGATTGGTTAAAGGGAGAAATAGAAAGTTCAGAAGGGGAGGAAGAACTATCAGACCTATATATATCTGCTGGTTTTGACCTTTTCTTTGATAATAGGCTTATGGGGAAATTTAAGAAAAAGGGAGTCTTTAAGGATTTAACAGGCTTTGATAGGCTAAACGAGGACTTCCATAATGAAGATATAAGCCTTATGGATCCAGATAGGGAATATACTATAATTGGGGTAGTTCCGGCAGTATTTCTGGTAAATATAGGAGAGCTAAAGGGAATAGACATGCCAAAGGGGTGGTCAGATTTATTTAAACCTGAATTTGAAAATAGGGTAAGCCTTCCTGTTAGTGATTTTGACCTATTTAATGCTATACTTCTAAATATATATAAGTTATATGGAGAAAAAGGAATAAAGGGACTAAAAAGGGCACTATTTAAAAATATGCATCCTGCTGAGATGGTAAAATCCCATATAAAAAAGGAAAGGCCTATTGTTACCATTATGCCCTATTTATTTACAAAGATGACCAAGGAAGGAGGCCCCATGCAGGCAGTTTGGCCAGAAGATGGAGCAATTATAAGCCCCATATTTTTATTAAGCAAGGCCTCTAAAGAGGATATGCTAAAGCCTCTTGTAGACTTCTTTGCCTCAAAGGAAGTAGGGGAAATACTGTCTCATAATGGAAGGTTTCCAAGTACCAATCCAAATGTAGATAATAAAATAGATAAAAACAATAAATTCATGTGGCTTGGATGGGATTATATAAGGGACAATGATATAGGTAAATTAATTAAGGAATGTGAAAGGATATTTGAAGAAGCAGAGTAGGAGTGATATATATGAATTTAGTTACTGTATCAGGACCTCCCTCTTCAGGGAAGACCTCTGTGATACTAAAGTTAATAGAAGCTTTAAAAGATAGAAATATAGCTGTAGGAGTAGTAAAATTTGACTGCCTTCATACAGATGATGATCTCTTATATGAAAAGGCAGGTATTCCTGTAAGAAAGGGTTTATCTGGTGCTCTTTGTCCAGACCATTACTTTGTAAGCAATATAGATGAAGTTGTACAGTGGGGCAGGAAGGAAAATTTAGATCTGCTCATTACAGAGTCTGCAGGTCTTTGCAATAGGTGTTCACCTTATATAAAGAACATTAAAGCTGTATGCGTCATAGATAATTTGTCAGGTATAAATACTCCCAAGAAAATAGGTCCCATGCTTAAGTCTGCAGATATAGTTGTAATTACAAAGGGGGATATAGTTTCCCAGGCAGAAAGGGAAGTATTTGCCTCCAGGGTAAACTCAGTAAATCCAAAGGCTATAATACTTCACATAAATGGGTTAACAGGCCAAGGAGCCTTTGAACTAAGCACCCTATTATATGATGAGGAAGAAGATATAGAAACAGTTCAAGGTGAAAGTTTAAGATTCCCCATGCCTTCTGCCTTATGCTCTTATTGTCTAGGAGAAACCAGAATAGGAGAAGACTATCAAATGGGTAATGTAAGAAAGATAAAATTAGGTGATGAAGATGAATAAGATACTTACTACACTTACAATAAAAGAGTTGGAGGAAAAGTATCCCTTTATAATAAACTACTTTGAAGAAAATAGGCTAAATGTTGAAGGCTTTGAAGACTCCACCTTTGAAGAATATCTAAGCCACTTTACTGAAGAGGAAATAGAAGAATGGGGAATAGACATAGAAAATATTAGGGGTGGACTGTTAGAATATATATCTCAAATGATAGAGTTTCTAGGCCTGGAGGAAGATAAGACCATTGAGTCCCTTACCATTATAGCTGGTACAGATAAAAATGGGAAAAAGGAAGGTTTTGAAGAGTTTACAATCAATAAGTCAGAAATAGTGTCCATAGTAGGGCCTACTGGCTCTGGAAAAAGTAGGCTTTTAGCAGATATTGAATGGGCTGCCCAAGGGGATACTCCTACTAAAAGAAGGATTCTTATAAATGGACAAGTGCCTGATATGAAGTGGAGGTTTTCTTCCAATAACAAGCTGGTAGCCCAACTATCTCAAAATATGAATTTTGTAATGGACCTAACAGTTTATGAGTTTTTAAAGCTACATGCTGAAAGTAGGATGGTAGAAAACCAAGAAGAAGTAATAAAGGAGATAATTGATGCAGCCAATAATCTTTCAGGGGAGCAATTTGATCTAAATACCCCTGTTACCAGCTTAAGTGGTGGACAATCCAGGGCCCTTATGATTGCAGACACAGCCATATTAAGCTCCTCCCCAATTGTATTAATAGACGAAATAGAAAATGCAGGAATAGATAGGAAGAAAGCCTTGAACCTATTGGTTTCCAGTGACAAAATAGTGCTAATTGCTACCCATGACCCTATACTGGCCCTTATGGCAGACAAGAGGATTGTAATTAAAAATGGAGGAATAGACAAAATCATAGAAACAAGCAAAGAAGAAAAGAAGGTATTAGAGGAATTGGAAAAGATGGATAATATAATTCAAAATATGAGAAATGACTTAAGAAAGGGCCTTACAATTAGTTCAATTGTGATGTAACATTGAAACTTATCAATTCTTAGAAGACAGGGGTGGTTCTTTTGTCTTATAAAATGAGTTCCACCTCTATTTCTAGATTAAGACATAGTATGTGAAATGAAAAGGTCTTTTGTATGAACTTTGTAGTTTAAGCTTACTATATTATAAATTATAAATAGAAAGGATGATCATAATGCATGAAGGATGTTCAGGTACATTTGAAAATGGTAAACAAGTAGTGGATAAAATAAGAATGATGGGCTTTGCAAAGCAGCCTATGGTAATGCCCCTTAATATTAAATGTGAAGAATGGGGGGAAGAATTTGTAATGGAAACCCATGAAGGAAAATGTCCTAAATGCAATATGGTATATGGAGTAACCCCCTGCCATGCCTATGATCCAAAATATGTTATGGCTGCTGGAAAAGACTATTAGAATGATTTTAAGGATTAAAAAACAAGAAAGGCAGGCCTGATTATGGACCTGCCATTATAATATTCATGTCTATCTTATTGCCTTCAGTCTAGAAATATCTAGCCAGTTTTTGGCTGTTACCTGTTCTATATTAGCAAGGTCTGCTCTTAAGTCCTTCAATTCATCATGAACATATTGGATTTCTGTCTTTAACTCAGCCCTTACAGATTCAAGTTCTGAAATAATTAATTCTTCCATAGCCTTAAATCTTTGGTCAATAGTGTTAAATCTTTGGTCCATAGCGTTAAACCTTTGGTCAATAGCATCAAATCTTTCATCAATAGTGTTAAACCTTTCATCAATGGCTTCAAATTTAGCGTTTGTGTTATGTTCTAATGATGAAATTTGTTTTTGAATGTTCTCTAGTAAACCGAGGATTTTATCTTCTTTATCCATAGTATTCCCCCGTTTTCATAAGTATATATTTATATCAATTATATCATATAGAATAAATTTTTATATCTTATGTCCATAAATTTTATTAAATTAAAAGTATGGATTCCTACCTATTTAAGGAGAAGAACCTTTAAAAAAATTTATCCCCGTAACATATGTTACCGATTTAGTAGGAATTAAATATTAAAATATAGTCATGAAGAATAAGTAAGGGGGTAAAGGAAATGTCAATGTTTTGTTATCAATGTCAAGAAACAGTAGGAGGCAAGGGATGTACTAAAGTAGGTGTTTGTGGTAAAACAGCTGACCTTGCTAATTTACAAGATTTAATGATTTATACCCTAAAGGGTATTGCAGAAGTGGGAGTTAAGGCAGATGAAATTGGTTATGAAGTGCCTGGTTTAGATAGGTTCATGATGGATGGCTTATTTATGACAATTACAAATGCCAACTTTGATAAGGAAAGATTCTTAAAGAAGATTAAGGAAGGGCTTAAACTAAGGGATGAAATTAAAGAAAACTTAAAGGAAAAAGGTGTAGACTTAAGCCACCTAAAGGATGCTGCTACCTTCTCAGTTAATTCAGATGATGACATAGTATATAAGGCAAATAATGACAAGGAAAGGGTAGGAGTATTAGCTACAAAGGATGAAGATATTCGTTCCTTAAGGGAGCTTATTACTTATGGACTAAAGGGTATGGCAGCTTATGCAGAACATGCTGATAATCTAGGATACAATGACCCAGAAATTCCTAAGTTCATGAGAAGGGCCCTAGCTGCTACCATGGATGATAGCTTAACTGTAGAAGATTTAATTAAGTTAACAATGGAAACTGGAGAATACGGCGTCAAAGTAATGGCCCTTTTAGATAAAGCAAATACATCAACTTATGGAAATCCTGAAATTACAGAAGTAAATATAGGAACTAGAAACAACCCAGCCATCTTAGTATCAGGCCACGACCTAAGAGACTTGGAAGAATTATTGGAGCAAACAAAAGGTACTGGAGTAGATGTATATACTCATGGTGAAATGCTACCAGCCCACTACTACCCAGCCTTTAAGAAATATGATCACTTTGTAGGAAACTATGGTAATGCTTGGTGGAAGCAAAAAGAAGAATTTGAAAAGTTCAATGGACCCATCCTATTTACAACAAACTGTATAGTACCACCAAAGGAATCCTATGCAGACAGGGTTTATACTACAAACTCAACAGGATATCCAGGATTTAAACATATTCCAGATAGGGTAGGAGATGAGCCAAAGGACTTCTCAGAAATAATTGAACATGCAAAGAGATTACCAGCACCAACCCAAATTGAAAGTGGTAAGATAGTAGGTGGATTTGCCCATGCTCAAGTATTTGCCCTAGCAGATAAGATAGTTGAAGCAGTAAAATCAGGTGCCATCAAGAAATTCTTTGTAATGGCAGGCTGCGATGGTAGAATGAAACAAAGAAACTACTACACAGAATTTGCTAAAGCCCTACCAAAGGATACAGTAATTCTAACAGCAGGATGTGCTAAATATAAATACAATAAATTAAACCTAGGAGATATAAATGGAATTACAAGTGTATTAGATGCTTGACAATGTAACGACTCTTACTCCTTAGCCTTAATAGCATTAAAACTTAAAGAAATATTTGGATTAGAAGATGTAAATGACCTACCAATTGCATACAATATTGCATGGTATGAACAAAAAGCTGTAATAGTATTGTTAGCACTATTATACCTAGGTGTAAAGAATATTCACTTAGGACCAACCCTACCAGCCTTCCTATCACCAAATGTAGCTAAAGTATTAGTAGAAAACTTCGGAATTGGAACAATTTCAAATGTTGAAGATGACATTAAGATGTTCATGGAAGCTTAATAAAAAATAGTGGGATGATCCCCACTATTTTTTATTTGTTAAAGCTGGTAGGAAACTATTTATTCTATAATTCAAATTTTCCTGAACTAGTGTGCCATTGTTTAAGTTAGTTAAGCTCTTCAATAGGAAAAACAGTATTTTACTTTTTTAATCCCTTTTCTGCAGATATTTTTATAAAGGTAGTCAATAATATAAATAAATCCTTAAAAAAGCATCCCCGCTTAGCAGATGTTATTCTTTATTATCCAATGCCTAAATATAAGCAGTTTCTTAAGAGTAAAAAGTCCTTTAGGATAATAAACAAAATTAGAGTGCCAGGAGCAAGGGATAGTAGAGAAAAGTTCATCATCTATAGGCATGGTTAATATTACTAGTTCTAAGTATTTCCTTTAACTGTATTGGCCTATGGTCTGATATGTCAACAGCCAGTACTTGGGCTTTTAAGCTATAGGTTGAAAGGCCTCTAACAAAGAAAAAGTCAATTTTAGGGTTGTTATAATTGTCGTAACAGTTTAAAGTACATACTCCCATTGGTCCAGCATCAAGCATTGGAGGGCCTTGATATCGCATTATATAATAGGCCTTTGACCCTTCTTCTGCATTAAGGTCACCAGCAAGTACTACTATTTCATTAGAATACTTATCCTTTAATACATTCTTTATTTTTTTGGCTTGGAAAGACTGGTCTCCCTTTAGTCCTAAATGGAATGTGCCTACATAGATAGAAAGACCACCTACATAAATACTTGTAAGAAGAAAGCTGCGATTTTCCCTGTCATTAATCCTAGTTAAGGGGACTTTTAAAATAACATCCATAGGGTAATAACTTAAAATAGCATTTCCATGATAGCCTGGCTTCATATTCCTTGAAACAATATATTCATACTTCCAAGGCCTTCCTGTTAATAAGGTAAGCTTATGGGCAATGTATTTAGCCTGATGAATAAGACCAGATCTTAAAGTATAGGCATCTACCTCTTGAAGGCATACAATTGAAGCACCATAATCCCTAACAATTTCTGCAATCCTATTTAGATTTTTAGTTTTTTTAATTGGGTAGCTGCCATCTTTATTTTGTCCTGCTTTAATATTCCAAGTAAGGATGTTTATCATATTTTCACTCCAAATTTTATTCTTAAACTTATTTTATGCTACCTAATAGTAAAGTTTTATAAAAGAAAAAGGGCTGTGCTTTAATACAGCCCTTGAACCATATTACTATGCTTTGTATAGCCCTTATGGTGATAAGGCTATTTGCTAATAGAGCATTAATTTATTTTCTAAGGCATAATGATAAGATGTCACCTTACCAGTGTCTACAGGTATTCAACATCTAAATTAATAACCAATGCGTTTTGTCCTAAAAAAGCCTTATCCTTTGATTTGCCAACAAAGTCTTTTCCAAACATGGAGTAGAGCTCACCTGAAAGTTTAAGTTCTGGTAGCCTTCCTATAAGTCTTTCTCCATCGGTTAAGAAGGCTAATTGAACAGGGGTGCCAAAATTCCCTTCTGCTGTAAAGTCTCCACCAGATGCTATAACAACAGCTACTGCCAGCTGGCCATCTAATAGTTCCTTTAAGGTTTTGTTGCTAGCTTGAATTTTGAAATTCCTAGGAGCTAGGGATGGAACCGTATCATATTCCCCTGAGGCACTGCCTGTTAAGGGTAAATTAAACTTATGGGCAGTCTTCTTATCTGTATATGGGCTTATTATCCTTCCCTTGTCAATAAGGGCATATTTAAAGCCCTCATTTACTACCCCTTCAGCATCAAAGAATTGGGGATCCAATAGGTCTTCCCTTTCTGCACTTTGGTAAAGGGTAAAGCTTTCGTTAAATTTCTTTGCTCCTATAAAATCCTTAAATAAGGATGCACCTGTTCCAACCTTATACCCGTTAAGTTCCTCTACTAATTTTGTAATTGGGGTTCTATCATAGTCCATAAATACAACGGGCAATTTATCCTCCCTGGGAAGCTTAACTGGATTTCTATAAGCATCCAATGTTTCCCTGATTATATTTAAGTACTGATCCTTATGGCATTGTCTATCCACATATAGGGCTAGGGCATCAAAAACATTGGCAGAAGCCTTTTCCTTTATTATAAGCTGTCCTATTACCAGCCTATCCTTATAGTCTAAGTCCAATCCTACACTATTTACCAGCCTTGATTCAACTTCAGTTATATTTATTTTATTGGAAAAGGTGAAGTCTGGAAATTGGTCCTTTAGAGTATTTAACAGTTCATCTACTTCACTGACAAAATCCTCCTCAGAAGGAATACCTTCTCTATAATCTACTTCTTTTTGAAGATCCTTTGAAGGCTCATAGGGATAGGGTACTTTTAAGCTTAAATTATCAATAGCTCTCCTTTCAAGTTCATCTTCATTAACACTTCCTAAACCTCCTGCAATTCCAATGTATCCCTTATCATAAACCCTTAGGCCTGTTTTCAATATATCCTTTTTTCTAACTGATTCTATCCCTGTTTGAACTATATTTATACTTATTTCCTTTATTCTGTTGACATATTTTTCCTTTATCATTTCTAAACCCCCTATTGTACAGTTACATTCTTTACCCTAATATAGGGCCCCCCTGTTCCTATGGGCAGTGGGAACTGTTCCAATTTTCCACAACCGCCTAAGGAGGATGAAATAATTTCCATTTCTTTCGAAATGCCATCTATTTCATACAGGGTTTCCATTACATTGCCACTAATAACTGAAATATTTACTGGCTCTGCAATTTTGCCATCCCTGATCATATAGCTTATTTTAGGTGCAATAGTAAAGGTAGACATACCTGATCCATGGTTATAATCTACTACTAATATACCTTCCTTTACTTCTGAAATTAGCTCTTCCTTTGTCTTATCTCCAGCTTCTATATAGGTACTTGTCATCCTGACTATGGGTTCATATTCAAAATTTAAGGCCCTTGCATTTCCTGTAAGCTCTTCTTCTAAAGCTGCTGCAGTAGTGGCACTGTGGAGCCTACCTGAAAGAATTCCATTCTTAATTAAATAGGTCTTCTTTGCCTTAGTTCCTTCATCATCAAAGGGTACAAAACCACTTCCTAGGATTTCTCCTGTATCCACAATGGATAGGTTGTCTGCACCAACCTTCTTTCCAATAGGCCACTCCTTCATCATGGTTTCATCCCCTATCATAAAGTCTGCTTCACTTTTATGGCCAAAGCTTTCATGGGCAAAAACTCCCGTTACAGCTGGTGCAAATATGACTGTGTATTTTCCTGGTTTTACAGGTTTGGCCTCTTTAACATATCTTATATCCCTATCCAATCTTTCTTCAAGCTTACTGTCTAATTCCTTAAGTGTATCAAAACATATATCAGTCTTGTCGTATCCGCTCTCTAAGGTCTTGCCACCTACATTTAGAGAGTATCTAAAGGCAAGGGTACAGGTCTGATAATCAAATTTTAAATCTGCTCCCTTGCTGGAGTAGAATTCCTTGGTAACCTTCCTATCTAAATACACAGCTCTCCACATTTTGATTTCTTTCTTGTTTTCAATTATTGGGAAATATGCCTTTAGCAGACCTAGCTTATCTTCGTGCTTTACCTTGGATATATCATTTTCTTCAAATTGCAAGTATTCCCCCTTATGTACTTCAAATTTCTTTACGATGGGATGGTCCATAATATTTTCATTTTCCTTAGGTATTAAGGCCAGCTTGTCTATTTCATTCTGAATGTTGTCAACATCTGTTGTTGAGCTGTAGTACCACCTATGGCCATCAAAAATCCTGATAAAGGCTCCCTTGTAGTTTCTCCTTAGGTTTTGTGTCAGCTCTCCATTCCTATAGGTAATCTCAGTGTAGTTTACATCTTCTATTCTTACATCTGTATATAGATTTTTTGGAAATATATACATAATCCCCCTCCTTTATATTCCTTACATATATATAGTCCTATATAATACAAAAAGATTCAATATAATTTCATAAAGTTAAAAAATTTATATCTATTATTAGAAATATCGAGGCCATAAAAAAAGGAGCTTTCGCTCCTTTAGGACATTTTTTCTATTAGCTCCTTCATCTTATCTTCTACTTCATTTTCTTCTGGGAATCTACCTACTTCCTTCTTTGAAAATACAAGCTCTCCATTTAGTGTAACTTCAAATACTCCTCCACTGGAAGGTATCAGTATAAGTTTATTAATATTGTTTTTGTGTTGGTCCAATAGATTTTGGGCTAGAGCAACTGCTCTTGGTAAATAGCCTCAGGCTGTACAATACTCTATTCCTATTATTTTTTCCATTAGACCACCCCTTGATTTATTATAGATTATTCTTATAAATACCCAAATAAGTATAAAAAATACCAATAATATGGGGCAAAATATAGAAATAGGTGGTAGAAATATAAAATTTAATAATATAGAATTATATTTAGCAGCACTTAAAGAAAGGAGTAGAGCATGAAGGAATTTATTAGGCTAGAAAATATTACAAAGATTTATAAAATGGGAGAAGTAGAAATAAGGGCCTTAAACAATATTTCCTTTTCCATAGATAAGGGCCAATTTGTTGTTATTGTAGGCCCTAGCGGTGCTGGCAAAAGTACTGTATTAAATATATTGGGAGGTATGGACTCACCTACCAGTGGAAGGCTTATGGTGGATAATAAGGATATTGGTAAGTATTCTCCAAAGGAACTTATCACCTATAGGAGGTATGATATAGGCTTTGTATTTCAGTTTTATAATTTAGTACAAAATTTAACTGCCTTGGAAAATGTGGAACTGGCTACAGAAATATGTAAAAATCCCCTGGATCCGGAGAGGGTTTTAGAGCAGGTAGGCTTAAAGGACAGGAAAAACAACTTTCCTGCCCAGCTTTCAGGAGGGGAACAGCAGAGGGTTTCCATTGCCAGGGCCCTGGCTAAGAATCCAAAACTACTACTGTGTGATGAACCTACTGGAGCCTTGGATTATAATACAGGAAAATCTGTACTAAAGCTTTTGCAGGATACCTGCAGGGAAAGGGGTATGACTGTGGTAGTGGTTACCCACAATCTGGCCATTGCACCTATGGCAGATAAGGTCATTAGAATAAAAAACGGACAGGTAGAAGGGGAGGAGATAAACAAAAATCCTCTTCCAGTAGAAAGGATAGAGTGGTAGCCATGGGTAATTCTCTGATGAAAGATACCTTTAGGCAGATTTTAAAAAGTCCAGGCAGATATTTAGCCATCTTGTTAATAGTAGCCTTAGGTGTTGGATTTTTTGCAGGCATTAAGGCTACTGCACCTGATATGAAGGTAACAGCAGATAAATATTTTGATGACTATAGGTTGATGGATTTTTGGTTAATTTCAACTATGGGCTTTAATGAAAAAGATGTAGAGGCCTTAAAAAGGCTGGAGGCTATAGAAGGGATACAGCCATCCTATTCTATAGACCTATTAGCTGCCTTTGAAGGCAATGAAAGTGTAGTGAAGGTTATATCTCTTCCTCTAGATAAGGTAAACAGTAATGATCCTTCCTATATAAATAAGATCAAATTAGTAGAAGGGAGACTACCTGAAAAACCTGGTGAAATATTAGCAGAGCATGGCAATGGTATAAATCCAACTTATCCCATAGGTAGTAAAATAAAGTTTTCATCAGGCAGGGATGAGGATATATCTGAATTTTTAAAAGGGGATGAGTATACTGTAGTAGGCCTGGTTGAAACTCCCCTTTATTTGTCCTTTGAAAGGGGTAGTAGCAATATAGGTAGTGGTAAAATAAGCTCCTTTATGATGCTCCCTCAGGGGGAGTTTAAGCTGGAAGTATATACGGATATTTATTTAACAGTTAAGGAAGCTAGGGAGGCCATGACCTATGATGATGAATATGATGAAATTTTAGACCCAATCAAGGAAAAATTGGAGGAGATTGGCCAGAAAAGGGCCACTTTAAGATATGATGAAATAATTAAGGAGGCCAATGAAGAGCTTAGTAAGGCAAAGAAAGAATTAGCTGATGGAGAAAGAGAATTAGAAGAAGAGCTTGAAAAAGCAGAGAGGGAATTGGAAGAGGCTAGGAAAAAAATTGAAGAAGGTGAAGAGGAGCTAGAAAAAAACGAAAGGAACTTTTACTCTCAGATCCAAAAGGCAGAAGGCTTATTAAGGGAAGAAGAGAAAAAACTAAATAAGGCAGAAGGGGAATATGAGAGAAATTTGGCCCTTTTTAATGAGAAAAAGGTAAAGGCCATGGAGGAATTTCAAAGGGCTGAAGGTGAAATTCTTCAGGCTGAAAGGGAGATAACAGATAGGGAAGCAGAGTTAAACAGCCTTAAGGAAGGCTTAAGTTTAATAAAGGATGAAGAAGAAAGAGCTAAGACCCAGGCACTTATTCAATATATGGAAGCTGAAATAAATAAGGGAAAAAAGGAGCTGGTGGCTGCAAGAAATAAATTAGAAGCAGGAAAGGCAGATCTTATACAGGGAGAAAAGGAACTGGAGGCTGCTAAATTAGCCATAGAGGAAGGAAGGGCAAGGCTTGAGGCTGAGTGGGAAAACCTAGAGAGAAATAAAAGGGAAGCCCTCGATAGTTTTGCTGCTGCCAGAAGGGAATTGGCCCAGGGAAGAGAGGAGTATGAGAAGGGCTATGAGGAATATTTAAAGGCTAAGGAAGAAGGAGAGAGAGAACTTAGGGAAGCTAGGGAGAAAATAAAAGAAGAAGAGGAAAAGTTAAAGGATCTTAAAAAGCCAGAATGGTATGTTTTAAAGAGAAGCCAAACCAGAGACTACATAGACTATGAAATGGCTGCAGATAGGATAGATGCAGTAGCCAGTGTCTTTCCTGTCTTCTTCTTAGCCATAGCCATACTTGTATCCCTTACATCCATGACCAGAATGGTAGATGAGGAAAGGACCTATATTGGAACCTTAAAAGCCTTAGGATATAAAAATATGGCCATAGCCAGCAAGTATTTAATATATGCTGCTTCAGCCAGCATAATTGGCAGCATAATTGGCCTATTAATTGGCTTTAAGGTGCTTCCTACAGTTATATTTAATGCCTACAGGATCATGTATATAATGCCGCCTATTATAGGTCAATTTAATATTAAATATGCTTTAGTGTCTATCTTAGTAGCAGTATTATCTACTACCTTGGCGGCCTGGCTTGCCTGCAGGCATGAACTTAATGAAACTCCAGCTTTCCTTTTAAGGCCCAAGGCACCCAAGCCTGGCAAGAGAATATGGTTGGAGAAAATACCCTTTATCTGGTCTAGGATGAAATTTAGCCAAAAGGTTACTGCCAGAAATATATTTAGGTATAAAAAGAGGATGTTTATGACCATATTAGGTGTCAGTGGCTGTACGGCTCTTTTAGTGACAGGCTTTGGCTTGAAGGATTCCATAGTTTCCATTGTTGCTAAGCAGTTTGATGAAATATATAAATACCAAATGGTAGTAGAATTACAGGAAGGCATAGATGAAAATACTGACCATGAAGTGTTGGACTTTCTAGAGCAAGATAGTAGAATTAAGGATTATCTATTAACTAGAGGGATAGTTGTGGATATTGGTAAAGGAAATATAGAAAAGTCTGTTAACCTATTTGTAACTAAAGACAGTGAAAAAATCCATGATTTCATTATATTAAGGAATAGGCTTACTAAAGAAAAATTGTCCCTTGAGGAAGAAGGGGTTATACTTTCAGAGAAAATTGCAAAGCTACTTGATGTCCAGGTAGGGGATCAAATTTATATAGTCCATGATAATGAAAGGATATATGTTAAGATTACAGGAATAACAGAGCACTATGCTGACCACTACATGTATATGTCCTCCAGCCTATATGAAAAACTATATAATAAGGGTGTAGAGTACCAGAGAATACTTGCCCATACTACAGCTACTGAAAAGGAACTTGAAGATAAGCTATCCCAGCATATTTTAAAATTAAATAATATATCTTCTGTCTATTTTACTACAGGCATCAGTGACAGCTATGAGGATATAATAGGGAGCCTTAACTATGTGGTTATAGTTATTATAGTGGCAGCTGGTGCACTGGCCTTTATAGTCCTATATAACTTAACTAATATAAATATTAGTGAAAGGTTTAGGGAAATTGCTACCATTAAGGTATTGGGCTTTTATGATAGTGAGGTGGCCAATTATATATATAGGTAAAATGTAATTTTGACTATCTTAGGAACTCTACTAGGCTTGCTTTTGGGGATATTTTTACACAGATTTGTAATAGTTACCACAGAAATAGAAATGATCATGTTTGGAAGGGAAATAAGAAAAATAAGCTTTTTATATTCTGCTGCCTTAACTATAGTCTTTTCCCTTTTGGTCAACTTTGTTATGTATTATAAATTAAAAAATATAAATATGGTGGAGTCCTTAAAGGCTGTAGAATAAGCTTAAGCCAGTGGCTTAAGCTTATTCCCATCTAAGTGGTATAAATATTTTATTATTATCTGTATACTTGTCATCAAACATGCTGAGTACATAGTCCCTAACAAAGCAGGGTGCAGTGTTTAACAAAATATTAAATCCTTCTGTATCAAAGGCTCCTTCCATATTTGCATTTCTAAAGCCTGCAAAGTACTTCAAGTTTAAATCAGCTACAGTACTGGATATGGCCTTCATTTCCTCATCTGAAAAGCGGCTGATTTCAAGGAGGGAGTCATAGTATTTATCATAAGAGCGCCTGTAGAAAAAGTCTCTAGTAAAACTTTTAAAATTGATAAGGTTTTGGTCCCTTATATTGTTTTCCTTAACATACCTTTCCATATTAATCCTATCGGTACTGTACCTATAGCCGTTGTTAGGTAAAAATTCCAGTATACCATATTGATTGGGATAGGCTACCAGGCAGGAGGTGGCAATATCATATATAATATTTTCACCATCACTATAGGACTTTATATCCTGCAGGTGTATATGGCCCGATAGGGTCACCTGTATTCCACATTCTAAAAATAGATCAATTACATCCTGACTATTGTCTATTGTATAGTTTTCATAAACTACTTCACTATGATTCATAAGGCTGTGGTGCATGACAGCTATTATTTCTGCACCCTTTTCCCTGGCTAGTTGGCAGCATTCTTTTATCCACTCCAAAGTATCCTCACCAATTACTCCCCCCATTTCAGGGGCAGTCCTTACTTTATTCCTTTTATATTTGGAGGTATCAATCATTAAAAGCCATAGATCTTCACTGGGAGCTGCCAGGTAGCTTAAAGAATTTTCATCCCTATATATGGCTTCGTCATAACCAAAGGGACTATACAGCTTAATAAATTCATCAGGGCCAATAGATTCTATTTTGATCATTTCATCTCCAATATAATGCCTGGCCCAAGGGTTGTCTATATCATGGTTACCAGGTATAACGTAAACTGGCACACCTAGCTCCTCTATGGTATTTAGTTTTTCTACCATCTCCAAGTGGCTTTCCCTTTCCCCATTGCAGGTTAAATCCCCAGGGATAATTAATACATCAGGTTTTTTTACCTCAATATCCAGTATAAAGGCATCTATTATTTCATCAGTATATGTTAAAAGCTTACCATCACCAGAATTCAAAAACCAATCAAAGGCTTTACCGTCAGTATAGGTAGTTTTTGATAGGTGGTGGGGGTCTGTGGCAATGAAGAAGGTAATTTCCTTACCACTTTTAATTTTAGGATTGATAACCTGCAGTGGCATGTTTTTATCACATCCACCAATTAGAAGGGATATGACTATTAAAATGGAAAGGAAAAAAATATTTTTTTTATTCACAAATACCTCTCCTTATGGGCCTGTATATTTGTAAATATTATACCATAAATTACATAAATATTTTGATATTTCTTAACAAAAATAGGAATCAAATATTTGATTCCTATTTTTTTGCCCTTTCATATTGGACAGGCCAATCTACTTGATGATTTAATTTTTTAGCAGCTTCTAGGGGCCAGTAAGGATTTCTTAAAAGTTCCCTACCTATAAAGACCATGTCAGCCCTATTATTGGAAACTATTTCTTCAGCCATTTCAGCTTCACTGATTAGGCCACCAGCAATAACAGGTAAGTTAGTTTCCTTCTTAATTATTTCTGCAAACCTTACCTGATATCCGGGATATACATTTATCCTGGCAGGTACAACAGCCCCTGAACTTACATTTACTAAATCTACACCCTCATCTTTAACTAAATTTAATATGGCAGCCAAATCTTCAGGATGGTTTCCTCCCTCCACATAATCCTCTGCTGATACCCTTACAATTATAAGCTTATCTTCAGGCCAAACCCTTCTTACCTCCCTCAGTATTTCCTTTAAAAACCTAGCCCTATTTTCTAAGCTGCCTCCATATTCATCTTCCCTTTTGTTAGAAAGGGGGGATAGGAATTCATTTATTAAGTAGCCATGGGCAGCATGAATTTCAATTAAATCAAAGCCTGCCTCATGGGCCCTTCTAGCTCCTTCTTTAAAGGCATTTATAACTTCATTAATGTCTTCCTTGTTCATTTCCTTTGGAACCTTATATCTATGATTGTAGGCAATTGGACTAGGGGCAATTATCTCTTCAGCTTCTACTTCACATTTTCTGCCAGCATGGCCTAATTGGATTCCAACCCTTGCACCATATTTTTTGCAAAGGGTTACTATTTTAGCTAAACCTACTATATGGGCATCATCCCAGATTCCTAAATCCCTATCAGAAATTCTACCTCGCCTTTCTACTCCAGTGGCTTCTACAATTATTAGGCCAGTACCTCCTATGGCCCTGGTAGCATAATGAATAAAATGCCAATCGTTAGCTAAGCCACTATCATCGGAGCTATACATACACATGGGAGGCATTACAATTCTATTTTTAAATTCCATATCCCTTATCCTTATACTTTCAAATAGTTTTGCCATATTCATCCACCTTTCTGGCTTTTTATTAGCATTAATATTAATGATACCCAAATATCAAAGACTTATAAACAAGGGCTTAAGAATATCCACAACTTTTATGTAAAAACTAATGTAAAAACATATCTTATCCACAAGATATAAGACATTAAAATATCTTTATTTATTATTTAAATGCTGCTATAATAGGTTCAAGCAATATGATTAGGAGTGATTTTGATGAAGGTAATGGTTGTGGGGGCAGGTAAATTAGGATATAAGTTGGCCGAAGCAATGAATTTTGAAGAAATAGATGTTACTTTAGTGGATATAGATAGTGATAAACTTGAAAGAATAAGTGACCATTTAGATGTTTTAACTGTTCATGCCAATGGTATACAAATTGGAACCTTAAAGGAATTGGATATTGGAAGTTATGATTTACTTGTGGCTGCCACCAATAGTGATGAAGTAAATACCCTAATTTGTACCCTAGCTAAAAAGCTAAATTGTAAAAAAACCATTGCTAGGGTGAGAAATCCTGAGTATATTGAGGAGATAGATTTTGTAAAAAGCCATTTTGGAATTGATCATATTATAAATCCCGATTTAGCAACAGCCATTGAAATAGAAAGGTATATATCTAAAACCTATAACCTATATTCTGGTGATTTTGCAAAGGGCAAGGTATCCATGGTGGATTTTCATCTGGGTGTCCATAATGATAATTTTGTAGGCAAAAAGATCAAGGATATTAAAGATCTAAAAGGGCTTTTAATAACTGCTATATCCAGAAATGGCCAATTAATAATTCCACATGGTTCTACCCAAATAGAGGAAGATGATGTTATTCATGTAGTAGGTGGGGGAGAGGATATAAACAGATTAGCTGAAATCCTTAAAGTGCCTCTGAATAAAAAGGAAAGCAAAAGGGTCATGATACTAGGTGGAGGAAATATTGGCTATTATCTGGCTCAAAGGCTAGAAAAATCAGGTATTGCTGTTACTATAGTAGAAATAGACAAGGATAGGTGTGAGTATCTGGCAGAAAAGCTCCAACATACCTTAATTATACATGGAGATGGAACAAATGTAGACCTATTGCAGGAAGAAGATCTATCTTCCTATGATACCTTTGTAGGTGTCACTGGCTTTGATGAGCAAAATATATTAATGGCCCTGGTGGCAAAGCAATATGGTATAAACAAGTCCGTAGCAAAGATAAGCAGGCCTAATTATGTCCATATAATTGAAAAATTAGATGTGGATGTAGCCTTTAATCCTGTAAATATAACTGTAAGCAATGTATTAAAATTTATAAGGGGAGGAAAAGTTCTATCAGTGTCCTTACTCTTAGGAGGAGAAGGGGAAGTTACAGAAATAATTGCTAGCAAAAATTCACCTATAATAGATAGGCCTATTGAAAAATTAGGACTGCCAAAGGGGATAATAATTGGTGCTATTGTTCACAATGGAGAGGTTATAATACCCAATGGTAAAAGTATAATACGTGAAGGTGATAGGATAATTGTATTCTCTTTAGCTTCCGATACGCCAGTACTAAATAAATTAATACGTCCAGCTAATAAAGGAGGCTTTTTTAATGGACTTTGGAGCCATCGTTAAGGTATTGGGATATTTACTTTTAATAGAAGCAGTATTAATGGTGCCTTCCCTATTGGTAGCCTTATATTATAACAGTCCTGATAGAATGGGGATATTAATAAGTATTTTTATAACCCTTATAGTGGGCTTTATAATGAGTAGGGTATCTAAGTACAGGGATGAAGATATTCAAGGGAAAGAAGGCTTAGCTATAGTTGGACTTGGCTGGATTTTAGTATCAGTTTTTGGTGCCTTGCCTTTTGTCCTAACAGATGCTATTCCATCTTGGATTGATGCTTTTTTTGAAACTGTATCTGGCTTTACAACTACAGGAGCATCAGTAGTTGATGATATAGAATCCTTTCCAAAAGGAGTATTGTTTTGGAGGTCCTTTACCCATTGGATAGGAGGGATGGGAATACTGGTATTTACAGTAGCCATTTTGCCCATGTTAGGTTTAGGCGGTTTTCAAGTATATAAAATAGAAAGTACTGGGCCTATGGCAGATAGGATTGTACCTAGGGTAAGGGATACGGCTAAAATATTGTATACTATTTATTTAACCTTCACTATTATAGAGATTATATTACTAATGCTAGGAGGTATGCCCTTTTATGATTCTGCTCTTCACACTTTTGGAACAGTAGGAACTGGTGGATTTGGAATCAAGGCAAATAGTGTAGGCTACTATAATAGTACCTACATCCATCTAATAATAGGAACCTTTATGATAATGTGTGGAATAAACTTTTCATTGTATTATTCCCTTTTTAAAGGAAAGTGGAGGGATGTCTTAAGAAACGAGGAACTAAGATTTTACTTAAGTATAGTTATAATATCTGTTCTCTTAATTACCCTTAATATATATAAACATATGGGCTATAATAGCCTTGGACTAGCTTTAAGGGATTCATATTTTCAGGTAGGTTCAATTGTAACTACTACAGGTTATGCTACAGTAGATTTTGATCAGTGGCCTACCTTTAGTAAATTAATATTATTTATCCTTATGTTTCTAGGTGGTTGTGCTGGTTCTACTGCTGGAGGAATAAAAATTATAAGGATTTTAATTCTTATTAAAGCAATTAAAAGGGAATTTTTTAAAATACTTCATCCTAGAGCAGTAATACCTATAAAAATAAATGATAGGGCTATATCTAGTAATACAGTTACTGGAATAGCAGCTTTCTTTATGCTATATAGTATAATATTTATGATAGGCACTATAATTATCTCTTTAGATGGAGTAGACTTTGAAAGTGCAATAACTTCTGTTGCTGCAACCCTTAGTAATATTGGTCCTGCCTTTGGATTTGCAGGACCAGCTAGAACCTATGCTGAATTTAGCAATGTGTCTAAGCTATTAATGTCTGCCTTTATGCTATTTGGAAGACTTGAGCTATTTCCACTTATAATACTTTTAAATCCAGCTATATGGAAGAGTGAAAACTTCATAAAACATAGGTAAAGACACCAGATTTAGTTCTGGTGTCTTTTTTAAGCAAAATAGATACTGTTTTATCTAGAATATTGATGAATTGGACCCTATTAATTGCTCTTATTTAAATATTCCAGGGCATATTGGATGTAAAAGTTTGTTGCCACCAGCAGACATTTATCATCTATATTAAACCTTTCATTATGATGGGGATAGTGGGTCCCTTTATCCTGGGGATCTCTTGAACCAATATGGGCATATACTCCAGGAACCACTGCTTGAAAGTCTGCAAAGTCATCTGCCCCAAGGGCCTTTTCCTGATTTGTTATAACATTGTCTTCTCCTACTATATTTTTGGCAATCTTGGCTGCAAATAGGGAAGAGGCTTCATCATTTATTACTGGATTTGCAAAGGCCTTAAATTCAATTTCAGCCTTACCCCCATGGGCCTGGGTAATGGATTTTACAAT
>JAAYFE010000124.1 GCA_012728365.1 Tissierellia bacterium | reverse complement strand
ATAATGGGCTATGAAAATGAAAAGGGCCTTATGTTTGGAAGGGACCTAATAAATTTTAAGGGAGAAAACTTTGTTGCACCTCAAACCTATGCTATAAAGGGCTCTGTTATAACCGATGAAATACTTTTGGAAATGTCCAGGGATGGAGTATTTGAAAATAGCAGGGTTTACAATATAAGAACCAGAAAGCTCTTAAAGCCAAAGGATTATATAGATCCTCATAAGAAGGCCATAGAAGAAATCAATAAATCAGATTTCATACTAAAAACAGACTATTTAAAGGACCTAATAGACCCTTAAAGTAAAACTTTAAGGGTTTTATTTTTTACCCTACTATAAAGAATATCCATAATTATCCGATATATAAATGAAGACTAAAAATTGGGGTGATAGTATGGTAATTTGTCAAAGGCTTAAAAAGTTTACATCCTATGTACTTCTATTAACTATACTTATGGGCATGATAGTATCAGATTTAGGCCTAGTGTATGCTGCAGCTAATGAACCAAAGGTAACTGTTACTACTATATATACTAAGGACACTAGCTTTAACCCAACAGAAAAAAGGCTCTTAATAGCTGATGAAGATATAAGAAATTTAGAGGACAAGGTTATTATAATTAGTGAGCAATATGAAGGGCTTATTACCTTATCAAATATAAGACAAGTAGGAAATAGGGTAGAGGCAGACCTACAGCCTCAATGGATTATTAAGGAAGCTTATGTAGAAGGATATAGTTACGATGGTGATGGCAATAGAAGGAAGGTAACTAAAGAATATTTAGAAATTGGAGAAGCAGGCATTCCTGTCATATCCAATGCAGAAAGCTATGCTGTTAGTGCAGGAGAACCTATTGTATTAAATCTAAGTTCAGGTAATCCTAGGGTCTTTTTGGATGAAGAATATACCATTACAGTAAATGGTGTAGTAGCGGAAGTTGAAGTAATAGAGGATAAGAATCAAATACGCTTAAAGGAGCCTGAAGGCAGAAGCTTTGGTACAGGTTCTGTTAGAATTGAAATTACAAAAAGGGAAAATAAAAATGGATATATTTTAGAAGCCATTTCCCTTTATTTAGATGTGGTATATATAACTGGCAAATTGAATATAGAAGGAGTAACCATGTTTCCTACCATGGGAGAGGCTGGCTCAAGGGTAAGCTTTACTAGAAGTACCTTTCCCAGTAATGAATATGATATTTACTTTATAAAGGATTTAAACAATCCTGACTTTACAGTAAATAATATGGTAAAAAACTTGACCATAAATGTACCAAGTGCCGGGGACACTGTAATAACCGGTACAGTACCAGATTTAGATATAGGTCCCTACTATGTGGTATTTACCAATGCCAACTCCCAAAAAGTAGGAGTACAAAATATGTATTTATTACCACAGCAGTACCAAATTGTATCCATATCACAAAAACCCATAATAGATAGTGTGTATCCCAATAGGGCCCCTGGAGGTGTCCCAACTAAGGTTACCATCAATGGCCAATACTTTGTAAATCACAATGTTCCTGGTTTTACTCCAGAAGCTGAGCCAGAGGTTGTAAGGGTAGAGGAAGGAGCTACAGAAGTTACCATTAATTATGGTAAGGGTACCCTTAGGCTGGAGGATGGAGAAATTTATGATGTGAAAGTAATAAGAAAAATAGTAGTTGAAATAGGCAGGCCCTTAAAATTTGAAAAAGATGGCTTTACCTATTCTGGAGATGAAAGGGACTTAAATACCTTTATAGTTAGAACTGAAGCCTTTGAACCAACTGAAAACCAAATAGAAGATGTGGTCATAAGGGTTAGGACTATAATAAATGAAATAGAAGCTGGGGAAATAGGGGAAGAAAAATTTCAAGCTATCATGGAACAGGAGGCTGTACTAAGAAATGCCTTCACCTTTTATCCATCTTCAGTTAAACCTCTAGTAGATGAAGTAATACCCCAAATAGTACCAGTAGAAAATATAAATAATAGATATTTTATACATTCAAGTATTGAAAGGCTTCTTTTAACTTTTAAGGGCAGCAACTTCCTGGTTACCAGATATGAAGAAAATGGGGAAGAAAAAATAAATTATCCTATTGTAAGCCTAGGTGGCACAGTTATAAATCCAAATGATAAAGAAATTGACCCTAATGAATACAAACCTGTTAAATTTGAAGTTTTAAGAAATGGTAAGGTAGTAGATGGAACTACAAACAATGAAATAGGAGATACCATAGCCATAGTCCTAGAAGCAGGTGAAGCTGGTTTTGAAGTAAGAAACAAAGAATCTAGAATCTTATCAATAAGAAATCCCCGTAGGGAAAGTGACACTCATAGGGTTGAAGAGCGTTTTACAGACTTGGTCAGATTTGAAGAAATAAACATAAACGATTTTCCTGTAATAGATAGCCTTAGACCAAGTATGGTTCCTATAGATGGAGGAGTAGAAGTTACCATAACTGGCTCCAACTTAAGGCCTGGTGCCAGGGTTTATGTTGACAACAAGCTGGCAACAAATATAAGGGTTTCAGGGGATATGAAGGAAATTACCTTTATAGCCCCAAGGGGAGACAGGGCTGGAGATACCCTACTCCATGTAATAAATCCAGAAGGAGGTATTGCCACCCATATATTTACCTATACGGAAACCTATACCCAGCCAGAGCTAGACTATATAAATCCTAAGGAAGGAACCACAAATACACTAGTAACAGTAAAAGGTAAAAACTTCCTTCCACAAGATCCAACAGTTGTAGTTAACAATATAGAAGAAATAGACCAAAGTCTCATATACAGGCTTATAGGTACTAGGGTCTTAATAGAGGGCCATGATATTAATGAGTACAATTTAGGAAGCCAAAACAGGATAGAGCTGGCAGAATATAAAAAGGGAGAAATATTTAAATATAGTAGTGCTGAAAGAAGAATAGTACTTGGTCAAGGTTATGATAGTGTTGTATTTTATGATGAAAATACAAGCAAATTTTATACCTTAGTAAGGGATGTGAAAAACAACTACTCCCTAGAAAGTGGAGAGGGAATTAAGTATGAAATAAGCTATGAAAATGGGAAATTCTTTGCCAATGGTCATGAAATAACTACCAATAATAATGGTGTATTAGCCTTTAATGGAATTACTCTTAAGGCCTATACTCCATATAAGATGGACAAGGATGGAAACATCATAGGCCATAGGACTAAATTTATAGATTCCAATACCTTAATATTTAAGTTGCCAAACTTAAATATATTCCCTTGGACAGGGGAAGGGTATTATGATATATCCATCATAAATCCAGATACTAAAACTAGAACCATAAGGGATGGATTTTACTTTTATGCTTCTTCCTATACCATACCTAAAATAGTAGACCTGGTACCTGATAAAGGGCCAGATGTGGGAGGCAATATAATACACATATATGGGCCAGAACCAGATCCTAAAAATGAAGATGACCATAGAATTGGCTTTGTTGATACTGGTACTTTAAAGACTAAGGTCTTTATAGGAGGCCAGCAGGTACCAGAAGGGGATGTGAATATACTACCTGGTGGCAGAATTATGGAGGTAAAGGTACCTAGGACTTTGGAAAATATAAAGGAAAAGGGAACAGATAGGATTACAGTACCCCTTGTAGTAGTTAATCCAGATGGAGGAAGCTTTAGCATAAGCTACCATGAACCACTGCTAGTAGGGGACAAGATAATAAGGGGATATACCTATGTTGTACCCACAAGTAATCCTAGGATTAATAGCCTTATTCCTCAGAGAGGTTCTGCTGGTGGTGGCTATATATTGGAAATATTCGGTTACGATTTTAGGGACTTTGAACCTTACGTGGATTTAAATGGAAACAATAGATATGATGAAGGGGAACCCTTTGATGATATAGATGGTAGTGGGGACTATACCTATAGGGCCCCAGAGACAAAGGCACCATCAAAGTACAATCCAAACTATGAATATCTAACCTCTCCCCTTATACCAAAGGTTTACTTTGGAAACAAATTGGCAGAAGTAGTGGAATTTGCTTCAGGATACCTACAGGTTATAGTACCACCTATGGAGCAAGGCCTGGTGGATGTATATGTAGTAAACAACGATTCAGGTATATCAAATAAGGTAAGGTTTAGATATGAAGCTTCCAACCCTTCCATTGAATCTATAATACCTGGTACAGGAGACTTTAGGGGAGGAACTAAAATAAGTATATATGGTAAAAATTTAGAAAACAATATTGCAACCTTAATAAGGGATAAGGATGGAGAGCTTATTAGGGAAGTAGTAAATATGCCCCTTATAAGGTTTGGTAACAATACAAATGAAAACCTGCCAAGGGATGATGAAAATAGTGGAGTTATCCGTTCCAATAGGGCTAGGGTTAAATTAGAAGGCAACATTGAAGTTGAATACAATGCACTAAATGGCCTATTAACTGCTAACATTGAGGATAATAGTATAAGATACACCTTTAACTATGAAGGCTATACTGGAGAGGAAATATTTATAAATACAAGGGACTTTAAAAATAATGATCAAGCTTACCCCTATGAAATGTTAATAAGGATAGTAGTAGAGAATAATAGATTAATTGTATCAGCCCATTTTGCACCAGAGGCTAAATACTATAACCTGAATCAGGTAACAGCCACAACCCCATATTATTACCAAATAGGAAGGACACCAGTCTTTATAATTAACCCAGACAAGGGACAAGGCCAGGGCCATTTTGAATATAAGTACCCCGATAGTGATCCTAAAATAGTAAATATTACTAAGGATGGCGGGGAAGAACCTGTACTGGAACAGAGGGAAGAAATAAATGGAGAGGCAAAGGTCCTAAGGCTTGACTATAAAGGTGGAAATAGGGTGACTGTTCATGGAACAGACTTTAGGGAAGGGGCAATTATTAGAATAGAAAATGTATTAACCATAAGGAATATAGAATACAATTTACCAACGGAATTAACCTTTACAATGCCTCAGGTTCCAGAACATGTTACAAACAGATTAATGAAGCTGGTAGTGGAAAATCCTGATGGAGGTACAGCTGATTCATCTGAAAATATACCACCAATATTTATAGAATTTATAAAAGGGGAATCTAGTCCTCAAATACACACCATTAGCCCACAAGTAGGCCCTGTTACAGGAGGCACTAAGGTTACAATTACAGGAAATGACTTTAGAAGCCTAATGGAAAAATATCCAAAGGGGGAGCTTAAGGTTTACTTTGGTGATGTAAGGGCAGAAGAAGTAAACTATATAGACTATAAGACCCTAGAGGTTATAGCGCCAGCTTCAAAGGAAATTGGTCAAGTACAAATAAGGGTTGAAAACCCTGATGGCTCCATAAGCAGAGAAAATATTAGATTTACCTATATTTCCAAACCAAGGATACTAAGCATATGGCCAAATAGGATATTTACCAATGATACTGAAACAGAAGTTACCATAACTGGTCAAATGTTTATGCCAGGTGCTAAGGTAGTTGTTGGTGGTAGGGTAATAGCTATATCTAACGTAACAGAGGACATGGAGGTAAAGGGTGAAGGAATAATAGGGGTAGATGGTGAAGGTAATAATAGGCAGGTAGCAGTAGTTGGTGGAATGGAGGCAGCAGAAGTAAGGGTAGAAGGTGAAAATGTAATTAAAGTAAGGTTTAACGAAGTAACAGACCTGGAAAACTATGACATTATTATATTAAACCCAGATGGAGGTATATCAGACCCTTATGATGATTTCCAGTATGAAATTCCATTACCAGACAGGCCCATAGGTTTAGAAGGAATTCCAGGATATGAATCTACTGTGAAACTAATATGGCATAGGTCTGATGAAAATATATTAAATAGGGCCACCAGATATGAAATTTATGGAAAGCTTGCAAGGGATGATACCTATACCTTCATAGGAGATACTACAGAGGCAGAGTTTTTAGTTAAGGATCTTGAGCCCAATACTCTATACAACTTTAGGGTAAGGGCCTTAAATGAATATGGGTCCTCCCTTGGATATGCCACAGTTAGGGTAAGGACTTTAAGTGTAAGAGAGGATACTAAACTAAAGGATAAGGAAGATAAATTAGATAGGGAAGAAGAAAAAATCATAAGGGAAGGAAAAGAAGAATTTAAAGAGGATTCAGTAAGGATTTTACTTGGAGAAAATACTTTAAGAAGTGGACTTGTAAGCTTGACACAGACAAAATACAATAAAATAAACAAATTTACCCTTTCCCTACCTATAGAATTTGTAAGAACAAGTAGACAACTAACCATTATAGAAGAAACATTAATCCTAGAACTAAATTTAAGGGATCTATATACTCAAGATGTAAGTAGAAATGATAAGGGAAATAAGGATGCCTATGTTAATATCCATATAGAGAAAATTACAGAACACCACATACCAAGAGGGAAGCTAATGGCTTCTAAGGCCTATGAAATATACTTTAGTTACCAATTTGGTAAAGAAACAATAGAAATCAATAGACTATTAAACCCAGCAACAGCTACCCTCATACAGGATACTACAACCTATCCCCATGACAAAAATACTAGACTGTATATATTTAACAGGACAAAGGGCCAATATGAAGTACACAGATCAAACTCAGCCCAAATTAGCACTTCAACTAGATTGATATTGTTGGCAGATAGATAGGACAATTGACAATTACCATATAAAAAGTTGACACTGAAACTATTCTTTATCTATATAGGTTTGTAACTGCGTCAACTGAAAAAGGGGGTTACTATGAAAAGAAAACTACTACTGCTCATTTTCAGCATACTTATACTAAATACTTTAACTTTAACAGCCATAGCAGTTGGTGAAGAAATACTGCAGGGTTCCATTGAGGCTATTGATTATGCTGAAGGTATAATCAGCATTTTAGATTATGATGGCAATAGGGAGGATATAAAACTGCTTCCTACTACAAAAATTGAAATAGAAGGGGAAAGTTCTAGTATTAATCAATTGTACTTTGGCCAGGAAGTAGATATATATCACAGGGATAATGAAGCCATAAAAATAGTAGCCTATCCTGAAGATGATCCTGAAAGGTATGGCTACATAATGCCTGGCAGCAGGTTTAAAACAGGAAGGGTTCTTTTCTTAACAGAGGATGAAATAGAAATAAAAAATGGAGAAAAAAGGGAAAAATATAGGATAACTCCAGCTACTACAGTATACAAGAAAGGAGAAACAACAAGTATTATAAGGATAAAGGAAGGGGACAAGGTACTTTTAACCTTTGATAATATATATTCTTCAGAAGTAAGTAGCATTAAGGTAGAAGATGAGGAAGAGCATATAAAGGGTATTCTAAGTGGAAAGCTTACCTTTGTAGATAATAGGAAGAAAGAAATCCATATTCAGTCACCCCATATATATAAGGATAATAATAGCTGGGTACCCTATGGTGACCATATATTAAAACTTAAAGTAAACAACCAAAACCTATATAATGGAATTGAAAGGATAAATCTATCAGATTTAGATAAGTTTAAAGGTCAAACTGTTTATGTAGCCTATAGCTTAGCCTATGGAAGGCCCAATGTAGCTAAACTGCAAGTGAAAACAGGTTCCTCCAGGGTATATGATTCAAAAATTCAAGATATAGAATATGGAACCGGTAGGATGATAGTTAATAAAAACTTGATCCACTTTAATGAAGGTACTATAGTTGTAAAGGACAATAGGCTGGTAGATATATTAAATATGAACTTGGATGATATGGTTAGGGTTAATGTTGACTTTAAATACGGCATATCTTATGCCAGCCTAGTAGCCATAAATGGATCTTCCATATTGAATGAAAGGGTTGACAATACAAGGCTATCCATATATATAGGAAGAATAGAGGATATATTTGAGTATGAAATAGAAATTGGCAGCTTAAGGAACAGGCTTAACCACCTAAAGCTTACAGAAGAAGGTCTATGGAAGGAGGAAAGGTCAAATATAAGGGTGGCCTTTACAGAAGATACTCTAATATATGATAGCCAACTAAAGGAAATAGTGCCTGTACAAGCCTTATTAGAATCTAGATATTTTGACTTGGAGGATATAAAAAATATTACTTTAAGAAATAGATTAAGGGATAATTTCTATAAGGACAAAATTGCCTATTTTGTAGTAAGGGAATCAAGCTTTGGCAAGGAATTACTTGCATTAAATATTGTAGCTCATATAAGCAATTTAAGTTACGACATAAACCACAGCTATTCAACCATAGGTAATATAAAGGAAATAAACCATGATGAAGGGAAAATAAGCCTTACTAATGTAAGAAACTTCAACACCTTAAATAAAAATTGGGAAAGCACTTCAGATCAGGTATTAGACATAAGCCAAGCTATTATACTTTACAATGATATACCAATACCTATGGACAAGCTATATACATTAAGACAAGGATTAAAGGTCTATGTCATAAAATACAAATCTACTTCTGAAGACATAGGATATGTTATACTAATAGAAGATTAAGTTAAGGCGACCTATGGTCGCCTATTAATGTAAAGGAGGGTTACAAATGAAAAAAATCCTACTACTTGTGGCAGTAGTATTATCATTTACATCTTTCCCTTCTTTGGCTTCAAATATACCTGGTTATGAAGGAGGAATTATGAATGAAAACACCTATAAGGAAGTTATATTCATAACAGGTGAGCCTATTGTAATGGAAGGAACTATAGATATTGATATAAAAATAAATGAAAAGAAAAATACCATTGATGAAAGGTATACATATAAACTGCAAAATCCATTAAAGAATGCTAAACTTACTAGGACCATTAGAATTGTAGGTACCTTGTCAGATAATGATAATCAAACTGTTACCACAAGGACCATAGAGCGCTTTAAGGAAACAATAGACATTGGCAAAACCCGCTATGAAGCAAGAAATGAAGACTATCAGTGGAACCAAAGTACAGTTGTCCACAAAAAACCTATATTAGAGTATTTTGCTGGAGATATATTTGCTAGAAAAACCTATACAATAAATAAGGATGATACTAATACCATAACAGTAGAAGCTGTAGGGAAAACTGTAGGCTATAATAGTCCTTGGTCCTCTACAGAAACTACAACAATGGAATATTTTATACAGTATGAAAACCAACTTGATCCATCAACCAACTGGGTAGGTACGGCTACAGTTGAAGCTTCCTACAACAGAACAAAGGATTATTCCTATGAAGAAAATATACCTATCCAAACCAGCTTTAGAGGTGGACAAAACCTTGTAGAACTTCATGAAAATGTTTTAAAATATAGCTACAACTTACCAAGGCTTAATGGGGAAGGTATATTACCTGGTAGAAATATAGGGGCTGATTCCTTATCAATAAACACTGTACCAGTACCGGAAAGATTATCCATACCTAAAGCAAAGGATATTATAGGCCATGAATACCAGTATGAACTATTTTTGCTGGCAAGTATGGATGCCTTTCCTCTAGATAGGACTTATATTGGACCTAATACACCTATATCAAGAGGTGATTTTGCCAGGGTTATAGTTGAATCTATGGACATACCTGTTAAAGTAGAGGAAGAGACCTCTAAAAGAAGGAAAAAAGAAGAACCTAAAGCACCTATTTTCAAGGATGTTGATAGAAATAATCCCAATTTTTATTATGTGGAAGCAGTAGCTGAAAGGGGCATAATGAACGGCAAGGATAAGGGCTACTTTTATCCAAATAGGCCCCTTACCAGGGCAGAGGCCTATACAACAGCCATAAGGCTTTTAGGACTTGAAAACCTTGCCCCTATAAACAAGAATTATACAACAGGCTACCTTGATGACAAAAACATACCTAGCTGGGCTAAGGACTATATATATGTAGCAAAAGAACTAGGCATAGCAGTAAAAGGTGACTATTTCTACCCAAACAGAAACATAACCAATGGAGAAGTAGCCAAGCTTATAGTAGATTTAATTAACTACATGCAGGAAGATCTAAGGTATGATTATAGGGAAAATATACTTAACAATTGACAATGGTAATAGCTTTAATTGTCAATTGAAGGAGGGGTATTTATGCTAAACAAAAACACCTCTAAAAAGCTAATAATTCTTTTGATCCTATTTCTTATCCTAATATCCATGCCAGTGCCCATATTTGCAGAACAAGGCAAGGATGACTACAATATTTTTTATCTCATGGAAATAATGGCCATAATTCAGGAAAACTATTTATATGATATATCTAGGGAAGAACTTATAGAAGGTGCCATAAAGGGCCTATTTAACAAATTAGATTCCCATAGTGAGTATTTTACAAAGGAAGAATTTAGAAACTTCATAGAAAAGACTTCTGGAGATTTTGTAGGCATTGGAATTTATATAGGAGAAAGAAATGGTCATATTAAAATTGTAGAAGTAATAGAAGGAGGCCCGGCACATAAAGAAGGACTCCAAGCAGGGGACATAATAGTGGAAATAGATGGACAAAATGTGGCTGGACTTACAGTAGATGAAGTGGCTCAACTTATCAGGGGAGAAGAAAATACTTATGTTAACATTAAAGTAAAACGGAATAAGAAGAACATAGTTTATGAAATAAAGAGACAAGTAGTACAAATGAATCCTATAAAGTACTATACTATAGATGACAATATTGCCTATATAAAAATAAGCAATTTTAATGAACATACTACAGAAAATTTAGAAAGGGTCTTAAAGGAAATAGACAAGAAGTCTATTACTAATATTATAGTAGATTTAAGAAACAACCCTGGTGGACTACTTATGGAAGTAGTTAAGTCCTTGAGATTTTTCATCCCAGAAGGACCCATAGTTCATGTAAAGTATAAGGGTGGAGTTGTAGAAACCCTTTATTCAACATTAAAGGAACCTAAGTACAATTTAGTAGTACTTATAAATGAATACTCTGCTTCAGCCTCAGAAATATTTGCAGGAGCAGTACAGGATACAGGTGCTGGTAAAATCATAGGTACTCCTTCCTATGGTAAAGGCACAATACAGATGCTACTTCCCCTACCCTATGGAGATGGTATCAAAATAACTGTAGGAGAGTACCTAACCCCTAATATGAGAAGTATAAACATGAGGGGAATAGAACCTGACATAGTAGTTGAAAACAAAGATGATGAAGATCTTCAGCTTAAAAGAGCCATAGTCTACTTAAGAGCAATTGAAAAATTTGTAACACAATTGTAATAGTATTTACCTTTCTTTTATTATATAATGGTAATACAGTTTCCATTTAGGAGACTAATTTACTTATTATTACAAATCTATTACAAAATTATTCATCTGCTTGATAAATTTAACAGCAGGTGGTATAATGCATTATAGCTATGTAGTTATATGTACTAGTTACATATAATGAAAAAAATTAAAAAATTTAAATAAGGGGGTTTTTAAAATTATGAGTAAGCGAATTATATCACTAGTCCTTGCATTAGTAATGGTACTAGGAACTTTCAGCTTTACATTCGCCGAAGAGCCTGAAAATGGACTAACTGATAACGAAAAAGTTAATTGGTTAATCCAAGAAGGCTTAGTTGAAGGCGACGAAGGAACAGGCGATTTAAGATTAGCAGATCCAATCAAAAGATCAGAAGTAGCAAAAATGGTAGTATTAGCACAAGGTAAAGGTGAACTTGCAAAATCATTAGAAACTATTGAAAGATTCCCAGATGTTTTAACATCACCAGCTGACAAATGGGCTAATGGATACATCAACGTTGCTGCAGCAGATGGTATTGTTACTGGTTATGAAGATGGAACTTTCAGACCAGGAAACAATATCACAAAAGCTGAAGCTATTGCTATGATGGTAAGAGTTGCTGGTGGATTAAGCCCTGAAGAACAAAAATTAGCAGTAGGTAAAAACTGGGCAGCACCTTACCTAATAAAAGCACACGAACTAGGAATTCTTGAAGGTGTAGAACTAGGTAATGCTAACGAAGCAGCTACAAGAGAATTTGTATTTGAAATTGTATACAATACAATTCATACTGCTGATTCTGGTAGATATTCAATTGTAAAGGCTATTGTTCTAGAAAACTACAGAGTTGAAAACTTAGACAAAGATGAAGTAGTAGTAGAAGTTATCAGCGAAATTCAAAAATCAAAATTTGCTGATGAGTCAAGAAGAATTGAAGGTGCTCAATATAGCTTAATAATACCTGAAAATGTAGGAGATGTTGAAGACCTACTAGGTAAAGTAGCTAACATTACTGTTGAAGGAGAAATCAGAGACGGTGCTGAAGCAGTAAGAGTAGTAGTAGATGACACTTACAAATATGCAGTAGGAGCAATTACAAGTGTTGGAAAGAACAGAATAGTTGTTAACTATTCAGACAGATATACAGTAGAATTACCTGAAAGATATGACAAGTCAGACGAAAGAATTTTCAGAACTTACTACAACAATAAATCCTTTGCATATGAAGACTTCGTTGAAGAAGAAGTATATCCAGAGTTTGCAAGAATAACTGTTAAGAATGGTAAAGTATTATTCATTGATGCCTTTGACTTTGATGATATAGCTCCAGTTCAAGAAGTAAGAAACGACGGAAGAGTTGTTTATGTATACAATGACGAAGCTGATGGAGCATTAAAGAAATTAGAATTCAACAGCAGAACAAATGTAATAATCATAGACGGAACTAAAATGTCAGTAGGTAGCCTAGAAGATATCGAAGCTATGGATGTTGTACACTATATAGCAGATGAAAACACAGTATTTGTAAGAGTTGACGCAGAAGTAGAAGGAGTTTACGAAAAAGCATCATCAACAACTATAGAAGGAGTAAGCATTGTTAATATATTTGTTGATGGAGAAGCTTATGCTGCTTTAACAAAGACTCCATATAGAAAAGCTGTTTACACTTACAACTTAGAAGACTTTGCTACATTAGAAGGAAGTCAAAGTGATATTGATGAAAGATTATCTGCTTATAAAGATGAAGAAGTTGTATTACTACTTGACATGAATGACAATGTTCAATACATTGCAGCTGAGGTAAAAGATACTCACTTCGTAGCTATGATAAAAGACATACTAGTAGATGAAGTAGAATTAGAACTAGTTGATGGTGAAGAAGAAGTTTACAAAGCAAGCTTAAAGAGAAGTACATTAATTGCTTATGAAGAACACAGTCTAAAAGAAGGAAGACTAGAGGCCTTTAATAAAGGAGATCTAGTAAGAGTAAGATTAGACGAAGATGGATACATTGCAAAATTAGTTAAACTAGCAGATAACGATATAAATATTGACGCTTGGGAAGATGAAGATTATGCTGGATACTCTGATAGAATAGCTACTGGTAAAGCAGTACTAACAGGAAATCTAAGATATAATAAAAATAGAGGAGCATTTGCTGGTGAAGAAAATGAATTCTACTATGT
>JAAYFE010000123.1 GCA_012728365.1 Tissierellia bacterium | reverse complement strand
TGCTGTAGAAGAAGGAAAGGACATATCTATTATCTCCTGCGAAACTAGGCCTTATTTCCAAGGGGCTAGAATTACAGCATGGGAATTGAAAAAATTTGGTATTCCGGTGAAATTGATATCCGACAATATGGCAGGTGCCCTTATGCAAAAGAATTTAATCAATAGAATTATAACTGGATCCGACAGGCTTGCATTAAATGGAGATACTGCTAACAAGATTGGTACCTATTTATTGGCCCTAGCTGCCCATGACAATGGGGTTCCCTTCCACATATCTACTTCAAAATACAATATAGAGCCTAAAAACAAAACAGGAAAAGATATAGAAATAGAATTTAGAGATGGTTCTGAAGTCCTTTATATAAATGGAAAAAACATAAGCCTAGAAGGTATGGAAGCCCTTTATCCTGGATTTGATGTAACTCCTAATAGGTATATTACATCTATTATCACTGAATTTGGAGTTTTAACTCCTCCCTATGAGGACAAGCTGTCTGAAATCTCTAAGGGACTTTAAATGAATTATGGAGGTAATATTATGTATATAAGATTTCTTAAGGAAGAATTGGTAAATATCAGCAGAAGGTGTTATAGGAAAAATTTAATCACAGCTACTGGAGGCAATATTAGCTGCAGAATTCCCAACAGCAGCCAAATTTTAATTAAGGCTTCTGGTTCCGCCTTCAGTGATATGACTATTTCAGATGTGGTACAAATTGATTTAGATGGAAATATGATAGATGGGAACAAACAGGTTTCAAAGGAATGGCGTTTCCATGCAGGCATTTACAAGGTACGACCAGATGTTAATGTAGTTATACATGTTCATCCTCCTTTTGCAACGGCAGTGGCTGCTAACCACGATAGTTTACCAATGGTGACTAACCATGCTAAGGCTTATCTAAAATATGTACCTACCATTGGCACTGCTCCCTCTGGCTCTGAAGAGCTAGCCCATATGGTGATAGAACAGTTTAAGGATCCGGAACGAGTTGCAATACTTATGAAAGAACATGGCATTATCACCGTAGGCAATGATTTTTACAAAGCATTCTATTTAGCTGAAATGCTGGAGGACACGGCTAAAATAGCTTTGCTTAGTAAACTGTAAAATTAAAATAGGTCGCCTGTAGGCGACCTATTTTAGATTCAATGCTTCTAATTCAGCCTTAATAATTTTTCTTAACCTTTCCTTGTCTCCTTCATCTGCAAAAGAAAATTCAATCCCATTTTGTATAACTTGAATCAAATCACCATAATCAAAGTCTAGAAATTCTATGGCCTTTCTATACTCCTGCTCCAGACTAGTATTGGAAACTGTTCTATTGTCGGTATTGATGGTTACTTTTATCCCTTCTTCTAAATACCTTTTAATAGGATGGGCTTCGTATCCTTCAACAGCTTCTGTTTGCACATTGCTGGTGATACACATTTCCAAGGGTATGGCCCTATCCCTTAGAATTTGGCAAACCTCCTCCTTTAAATAAGCATATACTCCATGGCCAATCCTTTCAGCCCCAAGCTCCTCTATGGCAGTAACTATATTTTCAACAATTCCAGTTTCACCAGCATGGACTGTTTTTCTTAATCCTAGTCTGCCAGCCCTTTGGAAGGCTTCTTTGTGTAATTCTGGGGGAAAGTCATCTTCATTGCCTGCCAGATCTATAGCAACTACACCTTTGCCCACATATTTTGCCCCTTCTTTTACTAGCTTTAAACTAACTTCTGGGCTGTGGTTCCTCATACATATTAATATTAGATTGGAATATATACCCAGATCCTTTTTCCCTTTTTCCATTGCATCTAGGACACTTTTCACTATTTGATGAAAATTCAGTCCCTTTTCCATATGTAGGTATGGAGCAAGTCGTATTTCCACATATTTTACATTTTCTTCCCATAGATCCTCCAGTAGTTCGTAGGTAACCCTATAAAGGTTTTTTTGCCTTTGCATAACCTTCAATGGCAGATGAAATTTAGTTAGGTAGTCCTTTAAGGATTGGCAATCCTCAGACGCCTGCACCCTCTTAACAAATTCTTCTAAAGCTTCCTTTGGTAGTTCCAAGCCCTCTTCCAAAGCAAGCTCCATAATGGTAACTGGCCTAAGGCTTCCACTTAGATGACAGTGCAGGTCTACCTTAGGCAATCTTTTCAATAAGCTGTAATCAATCACTTTACCACTCCCAATATTATACTAATATATTGATGCCCCTTCTCTAGCCGTTGTTACATATTTCTGATATACCTTCAGAAATCCTTTCAAATTATCCTTAGGTTGGTAGGTCCAATTTTTTAATCTGTCTTCAAGCTCCTTATCAGAAATTTCAATGTTTAAAAGCCTGTTGGGAATATCTATGTATATCATATCCCCATCCTCCACTATTGCCAAAGGCCCTCCATCTGCAGCCTCTGGTGTCACGTATCCTATACAAGGACCTCTGGTGGCCCCAGAAAACCTACCATCGGTAATTAGTGCCACTGAATCACCTAAGCCCATTCCCACCAATAAGGCAGCTGGAATGGATAGTTCCCTCATTCCTGGTCCTCCCTTTGGGCCTTCATATCGGATTACCAGTACATCTCCTTCCTTAACCCTTCCTTCCATCAACATGTCCCTTACTTCTTCTTCACTATTGGCAACCTTAGCAGGACCTCGGTGCACCATCATTTTTTCCGATACTCCGCTTTGTTTAACCACTGCCCCTAAGGGAGCCAAATTTCCTTTTAATACTGCTATTCCCCCTTCTTTAGCTAAAGGCTTATCTATGCTATGGATTATATGGTTTTCCACTAAAGGTAGATCCTTTATATTTTCAGCTATGGTTTTGCCTGTTACAGTTATTATGTCTGTATCCAAAAGGGGAGATAAGGCTTTAAGTAAGGCCTGGACTCCTCCTGCCTGGTGAAAATCCTTTAAGGTATATGGGGAAGCAGGTTTAAACTTAGCCAATAGGGGGGTTGCTGAACTTAGCTCATCAAATACATCCATGGTTATTTCTATACCTAATTGCTTAGCTATGGCAGGTATATGGAGAACCGCATTAGATGAGCCACCTACAGCTAAAACATATTTGATCATATTGTATAAATTTTCCTTGGTAAGTATCTTAGAAAATCTAAGATCCTCCCTAACCATGTCTACTATTCTTTCACCAGACCTTCTGGCCAGCCTTAATCTAGATGAAGCAAGAGCACCAATGGTTCCACAGCCTGGCAAGGATAAGCCCACTGCCTCCACAGCTGTGCCCATGGTGTTGGCAGTTCCCATCATTCCACAGGCACCACAAGTCTGGCAGGTATTATCCTCTATCAATTTAAACTCCTCTTCTGATATGAAGCCAGCCTTAAACTGACCCATGGCTTCTTTAACATCACTAAGTATATAATCTTTTCCCTGGTAGTTGAAAGGCTCCATAGGCCCACCTGTAACAAAAATGGTGGGCAGGTCTAAAGAGGCAGCTGCCATCAACATTCCAGGCACTATTTTGTCACAGGAGCACAGCATTACCAACCCATCAAACTGGTTTGCTTCCACCATAAGCTCTATGGAGGCACATATTATATCCCTGCTGGGCAATACACTGTGCATGCCTTTACCCTGAGCTATGCCATCACAGGGAGCTATGGTATTAAATTCAACTGGTATTCCTCCATTGGCCCAAATGCCATTTTTAACATACTTGCTTAATTCCCTCAAATGGTAGTGTCCAGGATTAGACTCTGCCCAGGAATTAACAATTCCAATTAAGGGCTTAGAAAAATCCTTATCGTTAAATCCCATGGACTTGTACAAGCTTCGGGGATAGGCTCCAGCAAGTCCATTAAATAGTTTGCTACTCCTTCTTTCTTCCATAGAACCACCTCCACTACAATTAACCACCAATTATTACTGGATAGATCTCAACCTTATCGCCATCCTTTAATAAAGAGTCCATATAGGCCAGTTTGCCATTTATCATTAAAAAGCAGTAATCCTTGTCTATTCCTAGGATTTTAACTAGATCTTCCCCCCTAGAACCAGGAACTATGGCCTTTTTTCCTTTAAAGCCTGCCATAGGACTATGGATGAAACTTGAATGGACCTTTACTTCCACCAGCAAGTCTATCACCTACCTTAAATTAAGGGTATATGCCTGTCTTCCAAGCCCAGTTCCCTTATTTTCTCCTCAGAAGGTATGCCCTCCATGGTCCAACCCCTTTTCTGATAATATTCAAAGAGCATCCTGCCTAAGGGTGGCAGGTGTTGGCCAGTTCCCCTGTCCAATCTAGGTTGGGAAAGGATTCTGGGAGGCAGTGTATCGTCTTTTCTGCTTATGGAGCAGTACTCTACATTATATAATCTCTGAAGATTGAATATCCTCTCTCCTGCCTTTAACAGTTCCTCCACAGTGAAATCATCCCAGCCAATGGTATACTTGATCCATTCCACTATATCTGTCAGGGTGACCTTGCCAAAGAGTAGCATTTTGCACAGTTTTAATGAGTCCAAAATGCACATTATATTTTGAGAATGGAATGTAAGCTCCCCCTTTCCTTCTGGGCTTAGCCTATCCTGGATTTCTGTATAGCCTAATTCAGGCATGGTTACGCCTTTTTCAAAATAAAATCCACCAGCATGTAAATGGCAGGCTCCCCTGTTGCTTGTTGCATAGCCTACTGCTAAACTGCTCATGGCCCTTGGATCATGGGCAGGTAATTCTAAGCCCTTTACATGGACTGCAAATTCAGGAGCAAGTCCTCCTATTTCCTCAGAGGCCCTCTTGACACCTTTGCCAAGAAGCTCACCTATACCTTCCCTGTTGCCAATTTTTTTGACCATTTCAATCATGGCTTCTGCATTTCCCCATTCCAGTTTTATTCCATCAGTATCCCTTTCGTCTATTAGGCCATGTTCATAAAGCTCCATGGCAAAGGCTATGGCACTGCCTGTAGATATGGTGTCTATCCCCAGCCTGTTGCACAGTTCATTGGCATAGGCTATAGCCTCTAAATCGTCCACCATACAGTTGGAACCTAATTGGCCTATGGTTTCATATTCAGGCCCTGCTCCACTTACTCCCTTGTATGGTCCTTCCTTGATTTCTATATCCCTGCCACAGCCTATGGGGCAACTGCCGCAAAAGTACCTTTTTTTAAGTATGGTTTTGGCCATCCTTTCTCCTGAAATATTCTTAATGGGCTCCCAGTCTCCTCTGCTCCAGTTCCTAATCGGAATATCCCCCCACTTTTCTGCCATTAAGGTTCCTCCTGCAGTACCTAACTGTTTCAAACTTTGGGTATTGGCAACAATTTTAGGCAGGGATTTTTTAAGGCATTCCATTAATCCCACTTCATCAGCTACTTCCACCTTACCACTGCCAATTACAGCTATGGCCTTTAGATTTTTTGAACCCATGACAGCACCAAGGCCAGCCCTTCCTACAGCCCTAGCATCCCTACCATCATGCATTATGCTGGCTATCAATACCTGTTTCTCCCCTGCTGGTCCAATACAGGATGTTACAGTATTGGGACCGTGTATTTCCTTCAGCTTCTCATCCACTTCTATAGTATCCAGGCCCCACAGGTGCTGGGCATCTAATATGCTAACCTGTCCCTCTTCCACCAATATGTAGACAGGTTTTTGGGCCTTTCCATGTACAATTATCCCATCGTAGCCTGCTCTTTTTAGATTTACACCCCAAGTACCTCCTACATCTCCTTCTCCAAATATACCAGTTAAGGGTGATTTGGCAGTTATTTCATGCCTGCCAGATGAAGGCACCCTGGTTCCTGTAAAGGGACCAGCCATATATATAAGGTGATTTTCCGGTCCTAATGGATGGGTATTTTCATCAGTCCTGTCGTACAAGATCTTAGTGGCTATGCCGCTGGCTCCTAAATATTTTCTAAGCATCTCTTCTGGATAGCTTTCAATTTCTATATGGCCTGTAGTTAAATCTATATTTAAAACCTTGCCCCTATATCCCCCTAACATAGTTACACCTCCTGTTTCTTAAAAAAAAGAGTAATATTGCCTGCGGAATCAAAAGGAATATCCATAAGCTGTCCAATTAATTCAACATCATCCTTCAATTTAGCTTCTTCTATTAAGCTTTCAGATATGAATATATTGTCCAGGTCCCTGGTGTTCTTTATTAGTGCAAGCCTTACCTTCTTCTTATCTTCTATATTTGAAGTTTTAATGGCAGCCTGGATAGCCTCCCTATCGTTTTTTAAAACCATTGGAATTTTAACGCTATGGGGTACTGTAGAAGTTATGGCATTGGGATAGGTTTGATCCCATTTCATGCTTTTAAAGACCTTTTCCGTAGTAAAGTCTACAATGCCTATGCCATTGGCATTGCCCTGGGTTCTATGGGTTAAATTAAGCACTGCAATTCTAGTTATTTTAGGACCACCATAGGCATAAGGAGTATGGTACCTGCCTATGACATTGGTATCCATGCCAGTGCCGCTAATATCCTTACCTATTTCTTCTATTATTAATACATCCAGTTGATCAAAATTTATCTTGCCCATCAAGGCCTTTGCCTCTTCCAATAGCCCTGGCTCTTTACTTTCTATTTCCTCTTTCCTCAAAGCAACTATTTTGGCAGTCTCGTCGTAAGCATTTTCTATAATACCTATTGCAAATACAATGTTTTTCTTTTCTATAACCACCCTGCCTATGGCAGGCACATTTCTAGCCATGGTACCAAAACCCAGCCTATGGCAGGTCTCTGCCCCCTTCTGCTTTCCCAAACCAATTGCCATCATCTTCATTAGTCCACTTTCATATTCCCCTCTAAAAGAGGTATGGAGTTTAATCCTATTGATGATTACTATGCCATCAGCCTCATTGGCATATCTATCTATTAAAACTGGGACACCATCTTCCGTATGGCCTATTAAATCCACTTCCATGGAGGATTTAATAGGGGCCTTGATATAATCTTCGGTAATGCCCATCTTGTTCAATATATTGGCTTGACCCTCTGCTGTTGCCCCTCCATGGCTGCCCATGGCAGGGACAATGAAGGGATATGCCCCCTGAGCCTTGATATAGGCCACCAGTTCCTTGATCATTAAGGGCAGATTGGCTATTCCTCTACTGCCTGCAGTTATGGCTATTCTCTGGCCAGGCCTTATATTGGATAAGAGCCCCTTATTCATAAGCTGGCTGTAGAGTTCCTTGGAAACATTGTCTACCTTAATCCTTGGAAATATCTGCCTAGTCCTTATCACCCTTGGTATAGGAGTGTCCTCCAATAATTTACTAACTATATCCATGGTATCCTCCCGTAAGTTATTCAAGATCACAAGCTTAATCATAATAGTCTACAAAAAGATTTAGTTGGTATGAAACCAACTAAAATCTTGTCTATTTACTTCTTGCAGCTACTGCCCTATCGTATAATTCCTGGCAACGGCAAGATCGCTTTTCAGGAATCTCTAGGGCTACTTGACATAGCAAGTTTTGCAGTTTTTCATTATTCTTTTTTACTACCCTTCTATGGGCTTCCAAATCCGGTTCGTCTTCAGATAAGCCTGCTGCCATATTAGTTATTATAGCTACAGCTGAGTAGCAAATGCCCAATTCCCTTGCTAAAGCTGCTTCTCGTGCATTGGTCATGCCTACCATGTCTGCTCCTAATATTTTGAAGGCTCTTATTTCCGCAGCAGTCTCATAACGAGGTCCATCAAAAGATATATATGTTCCCTTTGGATGCATAGTATAATTTAAATCTTTAGCAACCTTTATGAATATCTCCCTTAGCTCACTGCAGTAGGGTTCAGTCATATCTAGTGATAATTTTCCATAGGTAGTATGGTAAGAGTGGAAATCAATGAATTGGTCCAATAGTACAAGGTCACCAGCTTTGTACTGGGGATTTATGCCACCAGCTGCAACTGTAGCTATGACCCTGTTTACCCCCATCTGTTTAAAGGCCATCATATTAGCATGATGGTTTACTTGGAAGGCTAGCCTGCCATGTTCTACACCGTGGCGGGGTAAAAATAGAATATCCTGATCCTTTAATTTTCCCTTAAACATTTGTACATTGCCATATTCAGTCTCTACTGTAATAGTTTCTGCTTGGCCAAATAAATCCACACTATAAAAACCTGTTCCTCCAACAATTCCTATCATCTTAAGTTCCCTCTCCTTCTTTATAATTTTTGTCCTTACTCATCATGATATTTTCCTACACCTGCAGGTGCTTTAGAACTCCTAATGCCTATGGACAGTACTATTATTGTAAGTATGTAAGGCATCATTCTGACTATATTGCTGGGTATAAGTTTCCCTTGGAAAATAGTCTGTAGGGATTCAAAAAAACCAAAGAATAGGCTTCCCAATAGTGAACCTATGGGGCTAAATCCTCCAAAAGCATTAATAACTATAGCAATATATCCCCTTCCTCCAGTCATACCATCTACAAATATGTTCAACTGTCCCAGGGATAGATAGGCTCCCCCTAAGCCACAGAGCAATCCACACATTAATACTCCAAAATACTTATAGGCTACTACATTTATGCCAACTGTGTTGGCTGCCTGTGGATTTTCCCCTACCATTCTTAATCTAAGGCCAGAGTTGGTTTTAAACATATAGATCCAAGCCAGTATTACTATTACCAGGGACAAATAAAACAGGATATTTTGTTCAGCTAACATTTCCCCTATAACAGGCAGCTTTTTTAGCCAATCAGCTTGAATCTTTGAAAATGCACTAACTCTAGGTGAATTACCATGCCTGCCCCAGATTATCTGCAGTAGTAGGGTAGCTGTTGCAGCAGACAACAAGTTTACACTCATTCCACTTAAGGTGGCGTTAACTTTAAAGGTCACGTGTAAAACTGCATGCTGCAGGGCAAATAGCATTCCAAATAAGGCTGCAAATAGTAGGCCTATCCAGGCATTGTCAAAAATATAGGAACCTAAAACACCAAAAAAAGCTCCTCCTATCATCATACCTTCGCAGCCCAAATCGCTGACTCCAGAACGCATGGAAAAGGTTGCTCCAGTAGAAGCCAATATAAGTGGAACAGACATACGTAAAGTAGAAGTAATGATGATTTCCAGAATATTAAATATTTCCATCATCCTTGATCACCTCACCTTCAGCCAAGTTCTGCTGCCTATTTAAACTTTTTTCTTTTTTCAGGCCAATCTTATTTTTCAGTGACAATACAGCTTCAATTAATCTAGGTGCAGCTACATAGGCAACTACAACAGCCTGTATTGCATCTACAAATTCTATTGGCACTGCAGTGGTTCTATTTAATGTAATGGCACCTGACTTTAATATTCCAAATAAGGTTGCTGAAAATATTATGGATAATGGATTGTAGGCCCCTAAGGCTGCTACAGATATGCCACTGTATCCATAATTAGCCGATATCCCCTCTACAAATCTTCTGTTTACTCCCATTACTAAACTTGAACCACATAAGCCTGCTATGGCTCCACTAAGGAAAAAGGTTATCAGATACATTTTAGTTATGGAAATGCCTGCTGTTTCTGCAGCCCTTCTATTGAGACCAGTAACCTGTATTTCGTATCCTAAAGGTGTTTTCTTTATGAGAATATGTATGAGAACTGCTGCTGCTATGGCTATAAATATGGCTGAACTTAACTGAGACCGAGGTGCTAATCTGGTCAATTGTGCAGTCTCCTGTATAACATGGGTTTGAGGTATTACACTGTCTTCAGGTTTTAGTGGCCCGCTGCTTAAATATGAGGTAAACAACAGTATGATCTCATTTAACATGATTGTGGTAATTATTTCACTTGCCCCAAATTTCACCTTTAAAAATACAACCAATATTCCTATAAGACCACCTACAAGGGCTCCTGATAATAGGGTCAAAGGTATATGCACTAAACGGGGTAACCCTGTTATGTAAGCTCCTACCACAGCTCCTGCCATTGCACCTAAATATAGTTGCCCTTCTGCTCCTATGTTTATCATCTTCACCTTATAGGCTGTGGCAAATGCCAATCCAGTAAATATTAGGGGAGTGGCACTACTGAGGGACAAAATAATTCCCTGTTTTGAACCTAAAGAACCAACAATAATTGCCTTATAAGTCTCTATTGGTGAATAGCCACTTAATGCTATTGCTATGGCCCCAGTTAATAAGGCAAAGAATAAGGCGAAAAAAGATAGTTTAAAAGAACCTAATCCAGCTGCAAATTTCCTCTTTAAATCTTTCATATTTCTCCCCCCAATGCCATCTCTAAATTTCCCCCAGTCATCAATAAGCCTAATTCCACATCACTTAGTTCCCCTTGTTGGCATTCCCGTACAATTTTACCTTCATACAATACCAATATCCTATCGCTTAAAGTCATGACCTCATCCAGATCTGCTGATATAAGTAAAATTGCCTTCCCCCTGTCTCTAAGTTCCAGCAACTTTCCGTGGATATACTCAATAGCCCCTACATCAACCCCTCTAGTGGGATGGGCTACTATTAGTACATCTGGGTCCCTGCTAAAGGTTCTGGCAATGACCACCTTTTGCTGATTGCCCCCTGATAGAGCACTTATAGGATCTTCAATATGGGATGCCTTAATCCCATATTTTGCCTTTAAATCTTCTGCATATTTTTCTATGTTTTTTTCATCCAAAAATATATTTTTACAAAAATCCTCCTCCCTATGGTAGCCTAATATAAGATTCTTTTTTACAGACATCTCCTTGACCAAACCCATGGCTAACCTATCCTCAGGTACATGTCCAATTTTATTCCTTAAAAAGGTATTGGCATCTCCCTCCAGCTTCTTGCCATTTAATTCTAGCTCCATAGATTCAGGCCTTCTCAAGCCAGTTAGTGCTTCGATTAATTCAGTCTGTCCATTTCCCTCTACACCAGCAATTCCTAAAATCTCACCATCCCGTAAATCAAAGGAAACATTATCTACCTTTTTCCTACCACCATCTTTAACAACCAAATTCTTTACCCTTAATCTTACCTTTCCTATATTTTTAGCAGGCCTTTTAACACCAAGATTTATTTCCCTGCCAACCATCATTTTAGACAATTCATTTTCACTTAACTTTTTAGGGTCTACATTGTTAGCAATCATTTTCCCGTCCCTTAAAACAGATATCCTATCAGCAATGGCAAAGGTCTCCTTCAATTTGTGGGTTATAATGACAATGCTGCAGCCTTCCTTTCTCAGTTCGTCTAATATTACAAATATTTCATCTACTTCAGTAGGTGTTAAGACTGCAGTAGGCTCGTCCAAGATCAGAACCTCTGCTTTTCTATATAAGGCTTTTAATATTTCTACCCTCTGCTGTTCCCCTACTGAAAGCCTTTCTACCTTATCATCAAGGGATATATTAAAATTAAACCTTCTTATTAGTTCTCCCACTTCTTCCCTGGCCTTTTCTATATCTAAAAAGATGCCTTTACTGGGTTCAGCCCCTGCCACAATATTTTCTAAGACGGTAAAGGCTGGCACCAGCATAAAATGCTGGTGAACCATGCCTATTCCCATATTGATAGCATCCAAGGGACGATGAAAGTTTACCTTTTGACCCTTATAATATATTTCTCCACTATCAGGACTTATCATTCCATAGAGTATTTTCATTAAAGTAGTTTTCCCTGCCCCATTTTCTCCTAAAAGGGAGAGAATTTCCCCCTTATTCAAGTAGAAATCTACCCCATCTAAGGCTACTACATGGTGAAAATACTTACTTATATTGGTCATTTTAATTAGTTCCATTATAAACGCCTCCATTAACTGCCACTTTTTATTTACTTATGTAACTATTTTTTATATTGGTTCCTTGCTGCCCATTCGTCTACATCTTCAATTTTATATGGCAGTTCTAATTTACCATCTATGATCTCCTGTTTTATATCTTCAACTATTTCTAGTATATCTTCTGGAATCTCTACTTTTAAGCCAGAAATATCGTAATCACATACATCATCAGCTATACCATATACAGATGATCCAGCTTGCCAAGTACCTTTAACAATTGATTCTACTTCCTTATAGACCATTTGTTCTGTTTTTTTAACGGACACTGCCAAACTATAATCTACATCAGCAGATTGTCTACTTGTACCAATTACATATTTGCCTCTTTCTCTAGCAGCTTCTATTACACCTAATCCTGATGCACCTGCATTGTGGGTGATTATATCTGCTCCTCTATCAAAGGCAGTTAAGGCAATTTCCTTAGCCTTTTCAGGATCCCTGTAGCCACCAATGAAATTATATATAATCTCTACATCTGGGTTAACATATTTTGCACCGGCCATAAATCCAGCAGCAGCTTCTCTTGGAATTGGGGCATCGATGGAAATAGCAAATGCAAGTATATTTTCTTCGTTAGTGTAAGGAAGTCTGTCATCTAAAGTTACTAAACCTGATAAGACACCTGATAGAAAGTGTTGCTCCGGATTCCTTGCACTGGATGAGTGAATATTATCATATCCTTCAACAGCTACGTCAATTATGGAAAATCTTTGATCAGGAAATTCTGATGCCACCAGTTTCACAGCATCTACCTGTGTGGCTCCTACAGCAATAACAAGGTCATATTCTCCAGATTCAGCAAACATTCTAAGCTGAGGTTCAAAATCGTTTACAGACTTTGGCTCTACATAGTCATATGAAATTCCAAAGTCTTCAGCTGCTTTCAACAAACCTTCAAAGGCTTCATCGTTAAAACCTAAGTCTCCTAAACCGCCTTCACCTAATACCATGGCAATTTTAATTTCATTATCAATGGCTCCTTCTGAATCTGTTGGACTATCACCACCAGAACAAGCCGTTAAGAAAAGGGTACATATTAAGATTGTAAGTACAAAATACTTAAAGTTCTTTTTCATCTTTTCTCTTCCTCCTTAATAAATTTAATTAAATTATATACTAGGCTTTTACTACTATAAAGCCCTCATGGTTAATACCTGCCACCTTTGGAACTGTTTTTGTGATATTGTCTCTGGCACACAGGGCAATATCTTGATGACAATTGATCCTTCTCATGGTGTTCCCACTTGCGGAGGCTTCAAATGCAGTGGCAATATCTAGATAGGAGGTTAGCAATTTTTCAGCAATTATTACTGAATCTGTGGTCTTTGCTTCAATATTGTTAATCCTAGTGGCAGCCTTGGCATATTGGACAATTTTGGCAGCACAGTATATGTCATCTATTGTATACGTTTTCCCATTATTTCTGCCGGCACACACTATATTTATTCCAAATCCTAATTTAGCAGCTAGGGAAACTGCCTCTTCTGCAACCTGTTTGGAATTTAGCATGCTGCCAATAAAAATATGTTCAAAACCTTGTTCCATTAATTTATGTATACCTACAGTACCATTAGTAGTTTTCATAGCTACAGTTGAGTCAGTTAAATCTCCTAATGCGTTTATTTCTATTAATGATGGACTAAAATCAGCTATGTCCAACCTTTCCCCCAATAGGTTTTCTGAGCATATAAGTAACTTTGAATTGTTTTTATTTTTAATTTCAACAAGTTTTTCTTCCCTGTCCGTTAGCAGTACCTCTTTACAGCCTTTGTCAAAAAGGCTAACTATAGCGCTACTTGCTCGTAATACATCAATAAAAATACAAACGGAAGAAAGGTTATGCTTTAAATCTTGAGGTATAAAAGAAATATAAAACTCCATAATACAACCACCTTTGCTATCATATTGTTAATCAATCTAGATTGATCCTTGCAAGGATATGGGGTTTAGCATATAATAGTTATGTAAGGTTCCATGTTGCATGACTGTCGTCCTACCTCTAGAATAGCATAATGTTTTTCCCTTGTCAATAGGACTTTACCTTTAATAACCAAAAATAAATTATCTTGACTTTTTTTCTAATGTCTTAATATAATGGAATTGCCTAAAATGGGAAAAATTGCTGTCATATGTAGTATTATACAGCTAATTTAATTTTTTATAAAGGAATGATATAAAAGTTATAGAAATAAAAATAGTATATTAAAGTTAAATTGTAAAAATAGGATGGGAGGTAATCAATTTTGAAACTTACAAGAGACAGCCTGTATCGCCAAGCTAGGAACGCAATCCTAGACATAGTTAAACAAAATACGGAATTCATGAGCAAACTGCCTTCCGAACAGGAATTAGCAGATATGTTAGGCATCAGTCGAAATACGGTTAGAGAGGCCATTAAATCATTAGAAAACGAGGGATACTTGGTTTCTCGACATGGTGTTGGTACCTTTATTATCTACGATGGAAAAAATATTAAAACAAACATTGCTGTATTAGAAAGCATTACAAATATAATTGTTAACCACGGTTATAAACCAGGAACCAAGAGCGTGTACTGTGAAAAAAGACAAGCACCTGCTGTAATTTCAAAAATGCTTAATCTAGGAGAAAAGGATGAGGTACTATATATAGAAAGGGTAAGGACTGCTGATGATGATCCTGTTATCTACATAGAAGATTATATTCCCTATATGGAGGGCATGTATGAAAAATATCAAGAGGCTAAAGATGAGTCCCTTTTCAATTTTTTACAAACCTTTGGCCATCAAATAGCATTTTCTAATTCTACTATACGAGCTGTTTTAAGCAGCAAACATATACAAAAAAAGCTGTCCCTAGATGGACCAGAAACACTGCTGCTACTACATCAGGTCCACTATACGGCTAAGGGGGATCCGGTTTTATATTCCGACAGCTATTTTTTAAGCAAAAAATTTGAATTCAATGTAGTTAGGAAGCGATTAGATTAATTGATACTCTTTAATCATTGCAAAATACAATGCCTATAATTTTGTTTTTTTGCTCTTTTATAAATTAAGCTCCTTTCTTATAAGAATCCAAAGTAAGATTCTAAATAGAAAGGAGCTGTTTTAAAACTGCTTTTCAACTCTTGCTACTAGTCTTTTATTTTTCTATCTTAACTCTTTTTGAGATATCCTCTTTTTCCTTTGGAGCTGGATGAGATCCTATTCCACCAAAGGGCATTTGGGCGTTTAAAATATAGCTTTCTGGTAGATTAAACATTTCTCTAACCATATCATCTATAACTGGATTATAATGCTGAAGGGAAGCACCTATTCCTAACTCTCTTAGTCCACTCCAAATACTTAATTGAAGCATTCCTGATGACTGACTAGCCCAATCTGGGAACCTATCTGCATATGTTGGAAATTGGCTTTGAAGGCTTTTCACTACATCATTGTCATAGAAAAAAAGGATTGTTCCATAACCATTTTTAAAGCTGTCAATTTTCTCCCTTGGAACCTTGCCTTGGAATACATTGTATATATTGTCCCATAATTGATTATGCTTTTCTCCCACTGCTACTACAACTCTTGAACTCTTCATATTAAAAGCATCTGGAACTAATTCTGTAGCTTTCTCTACCAGATCAAATACCTTTTCTTCCTCCACCGGTAGGTTTTTATTAATATCGTAGTATGATCTTCTTTCTTCTAATGATTCTAATATTTTCACATCTCTTTTCTTCCATATTTTCATGTTCATGTTTATATCCTCCATACCTATATATTTTACTTTTTCTTAAGAATTTCTAAACTTATAATTTGCAATTCTTTAGTTTTTAATACCAGCAAATTTTTTCATATACTTTAATATTTGTTCCTGTTCTTCCTTACTCCATGTATTTATCATGGAAACGATAATGGCTTCATTTTCTGGATATACAAGGTCCATAAGGGCTCTGCCTTTTTTTGTAATACGTAATATAAATCTTCTCTTGTCTTTCTCATCTCTAACTTTTTCTAATAAGCCTTCCTTCTCTAGATTTCTCACTATAACAGGAATATTTCCACTTGTAGTCAGTATTTTTTCCTGAACCTCTCCTACAGATAAGTCTCCCTTATGATAAAGGGCTTCTAGTACAGCAAATTGACCACTTGTTAATCCATATTTTTTATATATTTTATTGGTAGCCCTATTAATTTTATTTAAAGCCCTACTCATTCCTATAAATATCTTAAGCTCTCTCTTGCCCATAATCTCTATTAAGCCCCCTAACCAATTTGGACAATCGCACACTAATTTAGTAAAATAGTAAATAATAGGAAGTCGTCTAAATTGAAAGGGAAAGGTAAAAGGTATCCAGAAGAATTTAAGCGTCAAATGGTTAAGGAAGTAGAAGAAACAGGCAATGCTTCTTTAGTTGCAAGAAGACACGATTTAGTTCCTGGCACTGTTACTCGCTGGGTTAGGG
>JAAYFE010000122.1 GCA_012728365.1 Tissierellia bacterium | reverse complement strand
AGGATTATATAGGCTATAAAGGCTGCTGTTAATCCTAATAGGCCAATAATTATAGCATTGTTAAGTGCTGCATAATAAAGTTGAGAACTAGAATCCTTGTAATTATAGAGGGTATAGCCATTGTTGTTGGCATAGGCTAATAGCTTTGAATCCAGTACTGGATCTGGATCCCTTAAATCTGTATTTATATACCAGATAGTCCTGCCGTATCTAGTAGGATAGAGGGTATCTACCATGGTCTTCATATATTCCAGGCTAACCTGGTACAGGCCTAGCCTTGAGTTTGGATAGATGGCCTCCATACACTTAGTTGAGCCTATGACCACATAGGGTGCTAGGCTGTTGGAAAAGGGCCACATGCCCTCCTTTGGAAAATAGTATATAAGGCCTCCAACCTTTACCTTTTTAGTATAGTGGGCTGTTACACGGCTCTCTCCTTCAACTTTTTCAGCATCAGCAGAAATATAAATGGTATCTCCAGGCCTTATATGGTTTTGTTTAGAATAATAATCCTTGTATCTATCACTATAGCTAAGCTTATAGGCATGGCTTTGGTCAAATAGCCAGGCCATCCTGTTATTTTCATTGGTTTTGTCAACTACCTCTTTAGCATCAAAGGTCTTACCTTCAACATTTTCATCTAAGGGTAAATACATGGGAACTAATAGGATAACTTCTTCTCCTTCATCAAATCTTTTCTCATCAATGGCTCCCTCTGTGATTGCTCCCTTATAGAAGTTAAAGAGATCACTTTCAATATCTATTCCATAAATTTTAGTATAGAAGGCATTTTTTATCCACTCTGGTTCATCTGCCAAGTCAGTATTATATTTGCTAAAGTGGTAGGGAAGTAGTTCTTGAGGAAGTAATTTTTCATAGGCCTTAAGTAGCTCATTTTCCTCAATGTCCTCATACCATAGGAAGGTCTGCATTCCTACCTTGTACACATCTGCCTCTTTAATTCCTTCAATTTCCATTATTTCTTCCCTTGCTTGATATAATGCCCTTACAGCTTCACCATAGAAAAGCTCCATGGCATAATCTGGCCTGTTATTTTTAAGCACTATTTCCTTATAGTTATCGAAGGAAAAATAGCAAAGCAGTACAGTTATAAGCATTATGGCAATGGTAATGAAGGATATGCCAAAGGATATAAGACTTTTTCCTTTATTTAAGGTAAAGTATCTCCAATTAATGTATCTGAAGCTTTGACGCCTAATCTTATAATCCTTTCTATCTTTATGCTTAATCTTCTTGTGTTTAGGTGGTTTTGACATGGTACCTACTAAAGGAATCCTTATGGCATAGATCATGGGTACGGCCATGCCTACAAAGAGGGCTAAACATCCTGCTATTATTCCTAAAACAAGTAGATTTGGCTCTATATAAAATTGTAAATTTCTTCCCCTAATTACATTCATCCCATATATAATAAGGGCCGCTGTAACAAAACCTGCTGGTATTCCTATAAGTAAGCCGCTTCTTAAAAGATATAGGCCTTCATAGAAAAGCATCTTTATTATTTGGCCATTGGTAGCCCCTATGGATCTTAACAATACTATTTTTCTTGCCCTTCTCTTCATTTGGGTCAAGAATATTTGTAATATGGCCAGGGCAGTTGTTATAAATATGACTGCTATTATGGCCAAGGTTAAAATGTGTTCAGTGGATGCAGTTATTTCTGGATAGGAGAAGGTATTCCTTCGGAACCTATCTGTATTTATTTCCACCTTTTTAACTAGATCGTCTACTCCCTCTAGGGAATCATCTCTCCATTCATCCTTTTTTCTAGTACGGGCCCTAAATTCATCATATTCTAAAGCCCTTTCTACCTCTTCCTCTGTCATTCCATACATATTCATCCAATACCATACATCCATTATAACTTGAGGCTCTTCTTCAAGGTCTTCTTCCCTTAAGTAACCTGCTGCTAATTTATTATACAACTCTTCCTTATGGGAATCTGAATATAAAAATACATTGTAGTCCATTTGGTAATCTGAAAAATCCCCTATTTTATTGTTATAAAGGGCATCTGTTAAAGTTTTGCCCCCTTCTTCAGTTATGAAGGCATTGGCAGCCTTATGGCCTCCTAAGTCCCACTTTTCTGTATAGGATTGAAGAATACCTGTTACTATGAACTCCTTTTTAAGTATTACATACTGATTTAATAATAGTCCCTTTTCCTTTATGGTCTCTGGAGT
>JAAYFE010000002.1 GCA_012728365.1 Tissierellia bacterium | reverse complement strand
TTTTATGTGTGTATTTATTAGTCATTAGATAACCACCATCTATCTAATTATAATATATATTAATATTAGATAGGTGTCAAATATCTAATAAGCCTTCATCCAAATGACTAAAGTCATGGGCTTTCGGCTAGGTTTTTTTGTAATAATTGGTATATTACCTACATACATGACCTGTTGATTTTAATTCTTTTTTCAAATATAGTTGAATAACATCATCAACAAAGCCTTCTGCACCTACTATTACTTCTATATTATTTTCAGCAAACAACTGCTGGGCTACCTCTCCCATGCCACCAGCAATAACAAGGTTTACACCTAAATCTTTTATAAAATTAGGTAAAAATCCTGGCCTATGGCCTGGATTCTTCACAAAGTCTTCTTTTACTATCTTATCTTCTTCAATTTCATATAACATGAATCCTTCTGAGTATCCAAAGTGTTGGCTAACATATTGACCTTCCTTGGCAATGGCTACCTTCATAAGTTACACCCCCTATTTCTTCTTAAGCTTTGTAACGGTGACGACTACCATGGTTATGTCTACATCCTTCTTTATAGCCGTTGCTACTATCCTTTTGGTTGTGGCATCTTGTCTTTTCAGAAGTTTTACAATTTGCATTTTCAGGCTTACAAGTTTTTCGCTCAATTAATGCCAGCTCTTCTATTTGTGAAGAAATTTGGTGCAGCTTGTCCCTTTTCACATCGTAATGCATAAAATATCCCTTCTTCTCCCCTACAATTAATTCTGCTTCCTTTAATATTTTTAAATGCTGTGATACTGCCGCCTCTGATAAATCAAGTTTTTTTGCCAACCCCCTTACGCAATAGTTATGTTCTAATAATAGGGTTAGGATTTTAAACCTAGTTTCATCAGACATGGCTTTTAATAGCTTTGTTAATTCCATACTTAACCCCCTGTATTTAATTAAGTATTTCCTTAATTAAAATATATATCAATAATCTAATTAAGTCAATAATTAATTAAAAAACCATAGTTGAAGGATAAAATTATATTTTTCAACTATGGTTTATCTAATATTACTATTTTATTGTTTCAATAGCCTATGTAATAAGTTAACTAAATTAAGCATTACTCCAATACCAAATAAAATAAATGATATTAGTACTCCAATTAAAGCTACTCCATCACATATGTACGGTGGCAAAGTTTTAAATACTAAGATTATTCCTAAGTATAAAATGCCGGCTAATAGAAAAGGTGCTGTTAAAATCATATATTTGATCCGTTTATTGTTTATGTTTTTATAGTGTATAGGCACATAACAGTTTACCTGTTATGTGCCTATTTTATTTATTGAATCTTAACACTGCCCTTGTGCAATAGCACTTAAATCAGGCTTGACCACTCTTAATGCATCAAATTCTCCCTCAAAGTCAACGCCCTCTACTAGCATAATATATTCATGGAGATCTGAAGTTGGCTTATCACAGAATGTTACTGTAAATGGCTGGCTCATTTCTACTTCTAACTCATCAATCCTATTTTCAACATCAATTTCATATAGATATCTCCAGCTTTGTACTACTTCTTTTTCTCCATTAGTAACCCTTATTAGTTTAAATAGTAAATCGACTTCTACTTCGTGTTCATCCCCTTTTTCATCTTCTACCTCAAATACTACAAGGCTTGAAAATTCTAATTTAACAAGAGGTTTCTTTAGTCCACTAACATCTATTCTTAAGCGATCCAAGACAAATACTTGTCCATCTTCAACCCTGCCATCATCAATTTCAAAGAAGGCATCTGATGGCCTTAATCCACATTCTAAAATTACCTCTCTCTTCTTGTGGTATTTATCTTTGTAGCTTGAACCCTTATCTTTAGATTCAATTACTAGAAAATCATCTGGCTCATGTTGATACATACTTCTTACATCATTCATGATACAACCTCCTTAATTTTGTATTGAGTATTTTTCTCAATACATAATATGAGGCTTATCCAATTTTGGTTCATTAAAACTTGGACAAATAAAAAAACCAGTTACAATTTTAAACTTCAGTTCACACTTATTATAGATATTTGTTAGTAAAACTAGTAAAGATTCTATATAATATATATCCTAATGATGCACCTAGTACATTTAGCAATACATCATCCACATCAAATTCCCCAAGGCCAGTTAGTAATTGGATGATTTCAAAGACCAAGCTTAATATAAATGAACTTATTATAATAGATTTAAATTTGTTTGCCCCATCAGTAAGTAATGGTAACAAAAAACCAAATGGTACAAATGCCATAATGTTGCCTAATATATTTTCCAATGAAATTCTCATATTTTCATTTTGAAGTATAAATTGAAAAATGCTTTTTAATGGTATGAAGTTGCTATGGCTTATTCTAAAACTTAGTGACCATACTTTAATATCTTTTAATATTGCCCTTACCATAGCAATAGGATATTTAAAAAGTATGACTTTTACTAGTAATAATATGTAAATGATAAATAAAACCCATACTATAATTTTCCCCTTCTTAGTTTTCATAAGAGCCCCCTCCATTATTTTGATACTATTATATTCCATTAACTCCCTTCCACCTGTACCTATTATTTTAAAATTGTATACCAATCTAATAAAAAGGAATAAATTTCCCCACATCTTTTGGCTTAAGCCCTTGTGAACTACTTGGGTGAACTACTTGGCAATTGAATTATGGAGGATTCCCGCTATATTTTCCTAAATAACAAAAAGCTTGGTATATTCATATTATGCCAAGCTTTCTATTAACTGTGGTCAATTATCCAATACACAAATTGGCAACATAATGAGGATAAACCCTTGCAAAACTCATTTTATAAATATTATGTTTAGCCATGATTTAACCCCTCTTCTATGACTTTTTTATTGTATCACAAAAAAATAGGCCTGTTGAAACGAAAACTATCTTTATTTATGATACGGTTCACCGTATCAACTCCACTCGCAAAATGAATAGGATATGTTTAGTAGTTAATATAGGCTGATAAAAATAAGCATTAGGTTTTATCACATAAACCTAATGCTTCTGTTCTAATATTATTAAAAACTTTAAAAATTAACTTATTATCCTTTTATGCCCCTATCCCCAATATGATAATTTTAGAAACATATTTACAATCTTTTGTAATTCAGAAAATTCTTCTTCACTTAGTACACCATAATCCCTACCATAGATACCCCTTGATTCTAAACTCCATAAAAGTGATTTAAAATTAGGATATTCATGAATATTCTTCTTCAATAAATATATAAAATGCTCCAATTTCTGATAATTAATAGTATTATTATTTTTTTCCTCTTCATATAAAGATAAGTCTAATATTAATTCTAGGGGTTCAGTAATTTTATATCTATAATCATCAGTATTATTGGGTGAAAAATCACTTTTATAGTTTTCATAGCTTTCACATACTATTCTATACATAGTATCTCTCCCTAAACTGTGGTAATCTTTTTATAAATTGATTTTTTTTAGATTCATATAAATCATCTCTCAACAATACCTCATCTATAATTTGATTTATTAGTTCTTTATCGGCTATATCTATAAGTTCATCTATATCCTCTATGTCTTTTTGTTCTAGCCTGATTATTTTGCTTACAATTATATCTTCAGGGGACAATAAATATACATTTAAAT